>DAHUXW010000164.1 GCA_027306925.1 Acidimicrobiaceae bacterium
ATCGAGTCCGTGTGGCTCATCCACACGTCCGACGAGATCGGCCAGCCGTCGAGGAGCCGGGAGCCCGCGGACGTGGTCACGGTCGTCCGCCCGTACTCCGCGGAGCCCGTGCGCGCGACCTCGCCGCCGAGGTCGCGCGCGAGTAGCTGGGCGCCGTAGCAGATACCGAGAACGGGCACGCCCGCGTCGTAGATCGCCGGGTCGACCGACGGCGCGCGCTCCGCGTACACCGACTTCGGCCCGCCCGAGAGGATGATCCCCTTCGGCCTGCGGGCGAGCATCTCGGCCGCGGGCATCGAGTGGGGGACGATCTCGGAGTAGACGTGCGCTTCGCGCACGCGCCGTGCGATGAGCTGCGCGTACTGCGCGCCGAAGTCGACGACGAGGACGCGGTCGAACTGGCTCGTGTCGAACGCGCCCGCACCGGGCGCCTGTGTGCGGGAGGGCTCAGTCACCAGTCGAGGGTACCAGCGGCGCCACCGCCCGACCCGACCCGTCCGCGCCGGAGCGCCAGATCGCGCCCCGCCGGCGGGCGCGCCTGCGGAGCCCCCCGGCGACCGCCCACCCGGCGAGGGCGACCAGCGCGGCGGCCGCGAGCAGGATCCCCTCGCTCAGCCGCCTCGGCCAGTAGTCGAGGACGACGACGTGCGCGCCGGCCGGGACCTCGACGCTCATGAGGTCGCCGGCCGCCGGCTCGATCGCGAGCGGTCGCCCGTCCGCGCTCGCGTGCCAGCCGGTCACGTCCGTGATGCGGACCTCGAGCCGAGCGGCGGCCCGGGTGCGGACGTCCACCACGTAGCGCGCGTCACCGGGGTGCGCGACTCCCGTGACCGCGGCGCCCGACCCGGCCGCGGACGCGGACGCCGACGCGGACGCGGCGAACGAGAACTGGGCGGCGCCGGGGACCGCGTAGAGGTGCTCGCCGGCCACCGTTGCGACGAGCCGCATTCCCGGCGGCGCGGCGAGGCCGGCGAGCGCGAGCACGTACGCGACGCCGTAGCGGCGGGCGAGCGCGACCGTGTCGACGTCGGGGACGAACAGGTTGAGGTTGATCGGGCTCACCTGCTCGGCGTTCGCGACCGGCCACGCGTCGAAGTAGGCCTGGGGCGTCATCGGGTCGTGCACGCCGAGCTCCGCGACGGCGTAGCCGATGTTCATCTCCGGGTAGAAGCCCGCACCGCGCCAGAAGCGCACGCCGCAGAAGGGCCCGTTGCGGGGCGACGCCGGCCCGCAGCCGACGTTGCCGTCGTCGAGGCCGACGAGCTTCGACCCGACGACCGACCGGAGCGTCGCGACGGCCGGCGTCATCGGGAACGAGTCGTGCGAGTAGCTGTTCAGGCCGACGCCCGCGAACACGAGGAACGCGCTCTGCGCGCCGAGGAGCGCGAGGCCGCCCGCCGCGCCGGCCACCACGGCCCGCCGGTCGGGCACCCGGCGCGCGAGGACGGACGCCGCTGCGAGGAGCACGAGGACGAGGGCGATCGTCGCCGTCGGCCAGATCAGGCTCGAGCGGCGGAGCGACTCGAGCGTCGCGACGCTCGGCGGGTGCAGCGGCGGGTTGACCGTCGGCGGCAGCCGGGCGGTCGCGACCTTCGTCCACATGAGCGCGAGCGCCGCGAGGACCGCAGCCGTCGACACCGCGAGCGCGACGCGCACGGACCGGGCGCGCCAGCGCCGGAGCACGGCCTCGAGCCCGAGCGCGGCGAGGACTGCGACCGGGAGCTCGAGGACCATCTGCATCCGCTGGAGCGCGACCGCGCTGAGGCCGACGTGCGACAGCAGGTGCTGGACCGGCGCCCCGGCTCCGAGCTGGTACACGACGAGGAGGCCGACGAGCACCGAGGCGACGAGGCCGACGACCGCGGGCCGCCGCCAGTGGACGACCGCCGCGGTGAGCGCGAGCACGATCGCGGCGACCCCGACGTACGCGGCGGTCTCGTAGTAGTTGACCTGCCCGAACCACGTGCTCCCGGCGATCGGCAGACCGTCGAAGCCCTGCGCGAGCAGGAGCGGGGCGAGGTGCAGCGGGATGCCCGTCGCTGCGTCCTTCCCGTTCCTCGCGGATCCGGAGAGCAGCGAGACGCCCGGGAGCAGCAGCGGCGCGGCGAGCAGTCCGCCGGCGACGACCCCGGCCGCGAGGCGGGCGACGCCGCGCGACGCGACGCTCCGGCGCGCGGCGACCGTCGCGAGCCCCGCCGCGACGAGGACGACGCCGAGGCCGATCGCGAGCAGGACGTAGGACTCGGGGAAGCCCGCGTAGAGCGAGAACGCGACGGTCACGGCGAGGAGCACGACCTCGCGCACCCTGCCGCGCGAGCGGTAGGCGAGGACGCACGCCGCGAGGATCCACCCGGCCCACGCGACCGGCCCGTCCACCGCCCAGCCGAGCCAGCCCGAGAAGGCCCCCGCCAGCATGAAGCTCGTCCCACCGAACGCGCCCGCGATCGGCCCGGTGCCGAGCACCCGGCAGCACACGTAGGCCCCCGTGCCCGCGACGACCAGCTTCGCCGCGACGGTCACGAGGAAGCTCGCGGACAGCGGCGCGAGGTACCCGACGATCGTCGGGAGCGAGAGCGGCGCGGACTCGAAGTTGAACATCTGGGGCACGCCGGTGCCGCTCAGGGCGTTCCACAGCGGGAGCTCGCCGTGGTGCACGAGCCGCCAGTCGAGCGTGTTCCACGGCACGCCCTGGGTGATCGTGTCCCCGTTGATCGTATTGTGCAGCGGCGGGGCCACGGGCAGGATCCGCGTGAGCAGCGACAGGCCGCGCCCGAGGTCGGCCGGTCCGAAGGCCGCGCCGTCCTTCAGCGCCGGCGACAGGTACGCGGCGGCCACGACGACGATCCACGCGAGCGCGAGCAGGTCACCGCGGTACGCGGCCGTGCGAAGCGACGCGAGCCGGGCGCGCGTGCGATGGCCGGGCCGGGCCGGGCCCGGCGACGAGAGCTCCCCCGCAGCAGTCAGCGCCCCGGGACCGCCTGCTCCGCCGGGCGCCGCGTGCCGGGCCGACGGCCGGAGGGGGCGACCACGACGTCGGCCTTGTTGAAGCTCCGAACGTCCGCGTACCCGCAGCTCGCCATCGCGCCGCGCAACGAGCCGAACAGGTTGGTCCTGCCGTGGCCGTCGCTCCCCGGTCCGACGAGGATCTCCTCGAGCGTGCCGCGCCGCGGCACCGCGATGCGCGTCGACTTCGGGAGCGAGGGATGCGACGCGGCGACGCCCCAGTCGAATCCGAGGCCGGGCGCCTCCGTCGCGGCCGCGACCGGCGAACCGACCATGACCGCGTCGGCGCCGCACGCGATCGCCTTCACGATGTCCGCGCCCGTGTCGAACCCGCCGTCCGCGACGACCTGGACGTAGACGCCGGTCTCCTCGAGGTGCCTCGTACGCGCGCCCGCGGCGTCCGCGATCGCGGTGGCCTGGGGTGCGCCGATGCCGAGAACCTCCGGGATCGTGCTCGTCGTCTGGGACCCGACGCCGACGAGCACGCCGACCGCGCCGGTGCGCATGAGGTGGAGCGCGGCCTGGTAGGACGCGCAGCCGCCGACGACGACCGGGATGTCGAGGCGCCGGATGAAGCTCGTCAGGTCGAGCGTCTCGTTTCCCTTGGAGACGTGCTCGGCCGAGACGACGGTCCCGCGGATCACGAGGATCTCGAGCTCGGCCTCGAGCAGCACGTCCGCGATCTCGGCCGCGCGCTGGGGCGTCACCGCGCCGCACGTCACCGTGCCGGTCTGCGCGACCTCGCGGATCCGCTCACGCACGAGGCCGGGGCGCACCGGGGCCGCGTACAGCTCCTGGAGCCGACGGGTGGCCCGGTCCGCGGCGAGCGCGGCGATCTCCTCGAAGAGCGGGCCCGGGTCCTCGTAGCGGGTCCACAGGCCGTCGAGGTCGAGCACCGCGAGCCCGCCGAGCCTGCCGACCTCGATCGCCGTGCGCGGGCTCACCGCGCCGTCGCTCGGCGCGACCATCAGCGGCAGCGTGAAGTCGAACGCGTCGAGGCGCCACGAGAGGTCGACGTCCGAGGCGTCACGCGTGCGGCGCGACGGCACGACCACGATCTCGTCGAGCGCGTAGCCGCGCCTGCCCGACTTTCCGATGCCGATCTCGACGTCCACCACGTGCTCTCCCTCGGGCCCGAGCGTGCCGGCTCAGGCTAGTGCGCACCTGCGCGCGGCTCGCGGTGGCCGCCCGCGCGCCGACCCGCGGCGTCACGCGTCGGCATTCCGGGCGGGACGGGGTCGCCGCCGCCGCGAGCGACGAGGTACGCGAGCACGACGAAGCCGGCGAGCGCCGCGGTCTCGACCGCGAGCACGCCGGGCAGGCTCACGGGCGGGTGCCAGATCGGGTGAGCGAGGAAGCCGAAGTCGGGCCCCGCGGTGCCGACCGCGTACCGGCGCAGCATCTCGAAGAACGCCGCGACCTGGGCGAGGAGCGCGAGCAGGCCGACCGTGCCGACGATGCGCGCCCGGTGCCGGCCGAGGGTGCTCGTGCCGACGAGTGCCGACGAGACGATCGGCAGGCCGACGGCGAACACGAGCGCGTCCTTGCCCGCCCACGTGAAGCCGTACCGGTGGACCTGCGAGGTCGAGATCGCGACGGGCACGACGACGATCGCGACCGCGAACGCGAGCAGGACGAGCGCCTGGCGCAGCCTGCCGACCGCGGCCGCCGCGAGCGTCACGAAGCCGACCATCGCGTACCACGCGACGTAGGTGAACGTCGGCGCGTACGTGTCGAACCAGCCGAACACCCCGATCATGTCCGCCACGTAGAAGTTGTTGTGCGAGAACGAGGTCTCGAGGATCGTGCTCTCGGGGACCGAGTAGCCGACCGGGGTCGTCGAGTACACGTCGAACGCGTGCTCCCTCAGGATCCACGCGACTGCGGCGAGGCCGACGACCGTGACCGCGGCGAGGCCGACCTGCACGGGGCGCGACGACACGAAGCCCCGGAGCCGCCGGAGGTCGCACAGGCCGACCAGCACGAGCGCGGTGAGCGCGAGCCAGAACGGCGAGAGCGCCCGCACGAGCTCGAGCACGCACGCGGACGCGCCGAGCACGGCGACGAGCCCCGGTGGGGGGTCGTCGAGGTGCTCGAAGACGAGCACCGCGCCCGCCGTCCACACGGCGATCCCCGCACTCGCCTCGAGCCCGACAGGGTTCACGACCGCGCCGGTGAACAGCACCATCGGTGTCGTCGCGACGACGACGCCGGCGACGACGAGACGCGAGCGCGACCAGGCGACCGCGGTCGCGACCGCGGCCGCGACGAACAGCGAGGAGAGCAGCGCGCTCACGAGCCGCATGAGGTACAGCTCCGCGTCGCTCGTGCCGAGCAGGCTCGGGAGCCCGACGATCGCGTAGTACAGCGGCGGGTACCGGGCGTTGTAGATGTCGACCGCCTTCACGGTCGCACCGCCCGTCGCGATCGGCGCGCAGCTCGCGGGGATCGTCGGCTGACGGTGGTAGCACGCCGGGATGTTGCGCGAGCCCGCGTAGAACGCCGGGACGTGCACGGTCGCCGTCGGGTCCGTCGAGCCGCCGACGAGGTCGCCTACGAGCTCGCCGCGCACGACCGCCGCCGCCTTTATCACGTGCACGGGCTCGTCCGGCGCGGCGAACAGCGGCGTCGCCATGCTCCACGCGGCCATCGCGACGAACGAGAGCGCGAACGCGACCGCGAACGCCCGCCCGGCCCTCCCCCGCTGCCGCGGGCGCGGGCGCCCGGCCATCGCGTGCCCGCCGGGCGCCGTACCGACGGGGTCGGCGCTCCTGCCCACGGGGTCGGCGCTCCTGCCCGCGGGGTCGGCGTCCACACCCGGCAGGTCGCCCTCCGCACCCGGCAGGTCACGCTCCTTGCTCGCTGCACCGCCGTCGGTCGGCACGAGCGAGCAGAGTAGCCGGGGAGGCGCTGGCCGGTCAGTCCCGCGTCACGCGGGCTCGACCAGCCGGGCGAGAAGGTTCCACAGGATCCGGGCGCTCACGCCCCAGACGAGGTCCTCGCCGAGCGCGCCGGAGTCGGCGAAGAAGTGGACCGAGCGCTCCTCGACACCGTCGGACCACCGCTCCTGCCAGGCGACGCCGTCGGCGAGCAGCGCGGCGAGCGACACCTCGAGCACCGACTCGACCTCGTCCGCGTTGGCCACGAGCGCCGGTCGCGTCCCGAGCACGCCGAGGTACGCGGCGACGTGCTCGCCAGGGCGCCGCCGGACCACGTCGAGCAGCCCCCTCACCTCGACCTCGCGGCGGGCGAGGCCGATCTCCTCCTCGGCCTCGCGAAGCGCCGCGTCGAGCGGCGGCTCGCCCGGTTCGAGACGACCTCCCGGGAACGCGACGTGCCCCGGGTCGCGGTCGAGGTCGGCGGACCGGCGGATGAGCACGACCGTCGCGCCGGGTCCGTCGGGACCGCACGCGACGACGGGCACGAGGACCGCCGCGCCGACGTCCGGAAGACGCTCGACGGGCCCGTGCGGATCGCCCAGCGGCGCCTCGAGACCGGCCCGGACGCGTGCGACGCGCTCGGCGGGCGGGAGCGCGGCCCACGGCGGCGGCGGTCCCTTACGCGCGGACGGGGGCCGCGGAACCCACTGGCGAAAGATCGTGGGCTCCATCTCCCCAGCGTACCGTCGCACATCCGGGACACTCCGTGGCGCTCCGGGGCGCTCCGCCTCCGGGGCCCCGGTGGCCGGGCGGCACGCCGGGGGCGCGCGCCCATCCCGGGACGGGAGCGACCCGTCGCCGGGCGCGACGACGACCGGGCCACGGGGCCCGGCCGTCCGGTCGCACAACCCGAGCGGGGCGCGTGCGCCCCGCCGGTCACATCATCCCCATGCCTCCACCACCGCCGGCGGCGGAGGCGTCGGAGTGCGGCTCGGGCTTGTCCGCGATGAGCGCCTCGGTCGTGAGCAGCAGCGCTGCGATCGACGCGGCGTTCTGGAGAGCCGAGCGGGTGACCTTCGCCGGGTCGATGACTCCCGCCTTCACGAGGTCCTCGAACTGCCCGGTCGCGGCGTTCAGGCCGAACGACCCCTCGAGGCGCTCGACCTCCTGCACCTGGACCGCGCCCTCGAGGCCCGCGTTGAGCGCGATCCACTTGAGCGGCTCCTCGAGCGAGCGGAACACCGTGCGTGCGCCGGTCGCCTCGTCGCCCGTGAGGCTCTCGACGACCTTCGCGACGGCGGGACGGCAGCGCACGAGCGCGGTGCCACCACCGGCGACGATGCCCTCCTCGATCGCGGCGCGCGTCGCGGAGAGCGCGTCCTCGATCCGGTGCTTCTTCTCCTTGAGCTCGACCTCGGTGGCCGCGCCGACCTTGACGACGGCGATGCCGCCCGCGAGCTTCGCGAGGCGCTCCTGGAGCTTCTCGCGGTCCCAGTCGGAGTCGGTCTCGTCGATCTCGCGCTTGACCTGCGCGATCCGGCCCTTGACCTCGTCTTCGGAGCCCGCACCGTCGACGATCGTCGTGTCGTCCTTCGTCACGACGATCCGGCGAGCCTTGCCGAGCAGGTCCAGCGTCGTGCCGTCGAGCTTCAGGCCGACCTCCTCGGAGATCACCTGCGCCCCGGTGAGCACCGCGATGTCGCCGAGCATGGCCTTGCGCCGCTCGCCGAAGCCCGGCGCCTTCACCGCGATCGACTGGAACGTGCCGCGGATCTTGTTCACGACGAGCGTGGCGAGCGCCTCGCCCTCGATGTCCTCGGCGATGATCAGCAGCGGCTTGCCCGTCTGCATGACCTTCTCGAGCACGGGCACGAGGTCGTGGACCGCGCTGACCTTCGAGTTCGCGATGAGGACGTAGGGGTCCTCGAGCACGCCCTCCTGGCGCTCCTGGTCCGTCACGAAGTACGGCGACAGGTAGCCCTTGTCGAACTGCATGCCCTCGGTGAAGTCGAGCTCGAGGCCGAACGTGTTCGACTCCTCGACCGTGACCGTCCCGTCCTTGCCGACCTTGTCGATCGCGTCGGCGAGCACCTCGCCGATCGAGGCGTCGGCGGCCGAGATCGACGCGACCTGCGCGATCTCGTGGCGCCCCTCGACCTCGCGCGACTGCGCGTGGATCGCCTCGACCGCGGCGGCGACCGCGCGCTCGATGCCCTTCTTCATCGACATCGGGTTCGCGCCGGCAGCGACGTTGCGCAGGCCCTCGCGCACGAGCGCCTGGGCGAGCACGGTCGCGGTCGTGGTGCCGTCACCCGCGACGTCGTTGGTCTTCGTCGCGACCTCGCGCACGAGCTGGGCGCCCATGTTCTCGAAGTGGTCCTCGAGCTCGATCTCCTTCGCGATCGTCACGCCGTCGTTCGTGATCGTCGGCGCGCCGAACTTCTTGTCGAGCACGACGTTGCGGCCCTTCGGGCCCAGCGTCACCTTCACGGTGTCCGCGAGCTTGTTCACGCCCGCCTCGAGGCCGCGCCGGGCGGCCTCGTCGAATCGGAGGACCTTCGGCATCAGCTCTCGACCTTCGCGAGCACGTCGCGGCTCGAGAGGATGAGCAGGTCCTCGCCGTCGATCGTGATCTCCGTACCGCCGTACTTCGAGTAGACGACCTTGTCGCCGGTCTTCACGTCGAGCGGGATGAGCTCGCCCGTCGCGTCCGCGCGACGGCCGGGGCCAGCGGCGAGGACCTCGCCCTGCTGCGGCTTCTCCTTGGCGGTGTCGGGAATGACGAGACCTGACGCGGTCGTCTCCTCCGCCTCGCTCGGGCGAACGACGATCCGGTCGTCCAGCGGCTGCAGCTTCATCTCCGAGGCCTCCTTGGTGGCTTCGTTGGCACTCTGACCTTACGAGTGCCAACCATACCGATCGCGGAGCGGTCTGGCAACCGCGGGCAGCGAGTGCTGAGCCCCGCCGGGCGCCTCGCGCCCCCGCTCAGGAGGTCATCTGCCCCGGCTCACCAGCTCGTCGCGATGTACTTCGCCTCGAGGAACTCGAGCATGCCCTCGTGGCCGCCCTCGCGTCCGAG
>DAHUXW010000165.1 GCA_027306925.1 Acidimicrobiaceae bacterium
GGCGGCCGCGCGGGCAGCGGCCGCTGCGGCCGCCACCGCTCACGGCAACACGTCGAACACGACGAGTGGGCCGAGCGCACCAGGCGCACCGGGAGCACCGGGAGCACCGTCGACGGTCGCCGGGCCGCCCGCGCCGAACGGCGTGCCGCCCTCGACCTCGCCGATCCCTTCCGGGTCGATCGCCCAGGACTTCGCGGGCATCCGGAACTGCGAGTCGAGCGACGACTACAGCCTCGACACGGGCAACGGCTACTACGGCGCATACCAGTTCAGCCTCGGCACGTGGGAGGGGCTCGGCGGGACGGGGCTCCCGAGCTCGGCGCTACCGCCGATCCAGGACGCGCTCGCGTACAAGCTCTACCTCGCGAGCGGCTGGGGCCCGTGGCCCGAGTGCGCGGCGATCCTCGGGCTGTGACCGACTCGCCCGGCCGTCCGGCGTCCGGCGTCCGGCGTCCGGCAGGGTCAGGCCGTGCCGAGCAGACGCTCGAGCGCGTCTCGCGTCGCGGCGCTGTCGCGGGCGACCTGCTCGAGAAGCTGCGCGAGGCGAAGCGACCACTCGGTGATCGTGACCTCGCGTCGGCTGATCGTGACGCCCCGGACGTCGCGCGCGATCCGCGCGCTCGGCGAGCCGCGCCCCGCGACGATCTCGAGCGTCTCGTCCGCGAGCCGGACCCGGATCGCTGTCGGGCGCCCCGGCCTCCCCGCGACCCGGTCGGCCATCGAGCGCGCCCGCTCGACCTCGACGACGCCGTCGGGCAGGCTCTGGGCGAGGCTCGCGAACAGCACCCGCTCGTAGACCTCGAGGTCCGCGGCGTCCGCGCGCAGCGCGGCGGCCAGCGTCTCCACGCCGTCCGGCTCCGCGGGCGCTGCGGTCTCGCCGGCCGCGCGCTGCGGCTCGACCGGCCCGCCGTCGACCTCGTGCTCGCCCGCCACTAGTCCGTGAGCGGGAGCACGAGCTGCGGCGTGGCGATCGTGTGGTCCGCGCGCAGCGGCCGCACGGCGGTGCCGATCGCGAAGAACTCGGTCGTGTGGCCGCCCCACCGGTGCGGCAGCGAGAGGAGCTGGACGCCGACGATGCCCTCGGCGTGGAGCTGCTCGGCCTCGGCCTGCATCCGGCTCATCGCGAGCTCGCGCGCGTCGTAGAGCGCTTCGGTGAACTGCGGGATCTCGACGTTGCGCCCGACGTTCGAGAGCGCCGCGAAGCCCCGCTGGTGGGCGATGTGGTAGACGCAGCTCCCCATGACCATGCCGAGCGGCGCGTAGCCGGACTGGATGAGGGTCCAGAAGTCCTGGCCGGACAGGTCCGACGTGAACGGCTTGCCCTCGTCGTTGCGCCACGATCCGGGCTCGTCGGCCTTCACGGCCGTGCCGACCGCGACGAACTCCGCGAGGTCGTTGCCGAACTCCTTGAACTCGATCTCGAGCCGGACGCCGACGATCCCGTCCGCGCCGAGCGCGTCCGCCTCCGCCTCCATCCGGCTCATCGCGAGCTCGCGCGCGTGGTACATCGCCTGCGAGAGCTTGTCGAGCTCCATGTTCTGGCTCCAGCGGCCGATCTGGAGCCCGACGTGGTAGATGCTCGAGCCGAGCACGAGCCCGAGCGGCCGGAACCCCGCTTCGCGCACGAGCAGGAACTCGTTCACGGTGAGGTCCGAGGTGAACAGCGCGCCCGGGGAGCCCGGCCGCATCTCGGCGAGGCGGCGCATCGCGTCCTCGGGGATCCCGAGTGCCTCGCTTCGTTGATCGGTCATCTCGCCGCCTTCCGTCGGGTCGTCACTCCCGCGCCCCGCAGGGGCAGGACCATCATCGGCGCCGGCGGCAGCGTCTCGGCCCGGTGGAACCGGACCACCGCGCTCGCGAGCACGCTCGACTCCGCGACGTGGTCGCTGTGGCCCTCGCCCACCTCGAGCTCGTGGACCGTGAGCCGCACCGGCGAGTCGAGGATCGCGCCGTCGGCGCCGACGTGTGCGGTCCGCCGCGCGAGCTGGTGCCGGGCGTCGGCCCGCACCGCGGTCACGAGCTCGGTGTAGCCGTCGATCTCGACGTTCGTCGACCACGCCCGCTGGGCGGCGAGCGTGCGGAAGTCGTCGTGGCGTATGGCGACCGAGATGCCGACGATGATCGCCGCCGGCATCCAGCCGGAGTGCACGAGCTTCGCGACGTCCTGGCCGGCG
Source organism: Acidimicrobiaceae bacterium (assembly GCA_027306925.1). GTDB lineage: Bacteria > Actinomycetota > Acidimicrobiia > Acidimicrobiales > Bog-793 > JAJZBW01. The sequence continues at coordinate 2,175 of DAHUXW010000165.1, forward strand.
AGCGTCGTCGTGAACGGCCGCGACACGTGGGTCGCGGCGACCGAGCGGACCGCGGTGCCGAGCGCTACGAACTCCCGGTTCCCCGCGCCGAGGTGGTGCTCGACGAGCGAGACCCCGACGACGCCGTCGGCGCCGAGCGCACGCGCCTCGGTGATCATCCGCGCGATCGCTGTGTCCCAGCCGTGGTAGAGGGCGTTCACGTACGGAGCGAACCCCGCCCAGGCCGAGGACGACGCTGCACCGCTCGTCACCGTCGGCGGGGCGGCGTAGCCCGCGCCCCACGCACCGCTCCCGTACGCGCCGTACCAGCCGCAGCCGCCGTAGCCCTGGAAGCCGATGTACTGGACGATGCAGCCCATGACCTCGCCGACCGGGGTGAAGCCACAGCTCTCGATGCCGACGTGGCCCGGGACGCTCAGCAGGCTCGAGCGCACGGCCGAGGAGCCGGCGCGGTCCACCCGCGCCTGTGCCGCAGGTGGAAGTCCGGTTCCGTCCCAGGTGGTCATCGTCGCTCCGTCCGGGCGCACGCTACCACCGGCGCCTGCAGGCTCCCGCTGCGCCGCGGGGCCGCGGGTGCGCGTCCGCGGTCAGAACGCCCAACGCCAGAACGCGAGGCGGTCGACCACCCGGCTCCACAGGCTGCCGGTCGTCGCCGTCCCGTCGGCGCTCGACGCGGACCGGTGGGGCGACCCGGCGAGCAGCGCGTCGGCCGACGGCAGCACGAGATCGACCGCCGGGATCCGCCGCCGCACGAGACCGGCGGACGGAGCGCCGCTCGAGTCGGGCGCGACGACCGTGTAGGCGCGCTCGCCGCGCGCGACGAGGCCGTACTCCCCGCGCGCGATCGCGGCGATCGTCGAGCTCTTGCTCAACGACGCGACGTCGGCCGAGAGCGCCGCGTTGCTCGCGTCGACGCGTACGAGGTCGCGGGAGACGAGCGCGAGCTGGCTCCTCTGGTGGAGCAGCTCGCCGACCGGGAGCTCGACGACGAGCAGCGCGGTCGCGAGGCCGACCGCGAGCAGCAACGAGATGCGCGCCCGGTACAGCGCGATCACGGCGTCCCGCCCGCCTCGTCCCGAGCCCGGGCGGGCACACCCGGGCGGGCGAACGTCGCCGCCCCGGGGAACGCCGCGCTCTCGCCCAGCTCGTCCTCGATGCGGAGCAGCTGGTTGTACTTCGCGACCCGGTCCGAACGGGCGGGCGCACCCGTCTTTATCTGCCCGCAGCCGGTCGCGACCGCGAGGTCGGCGATGGTCGTGTCCTCGGTCTCGCCCGACCGGTGGGACATGACGCACCGGTACGACGCGGAAGTCGCGAGCGCGACGGTCGCGAGGGTCTCGGTGAGCGTGCCGATCTGGTTCACCTTCACGAGCACGGCGTTCGCGACCCCGGCCGCGATGCCGCGCTCGACCCGCTCGACGTTCGTCACGAACACGTCGTCGCCGACGAGCTGGAGGCGGTCGCCGAGCGCCTCGGTGAGCAACGCCCACCCGCTCCAGTCCTCCTCGGCCATCGCGTCCTCGAGCGATACGACCGGATAGCGGTCGCAGATGTCGACCCAGTACTCGGCGAACGCCTCCGGCGCGAGCGTGCGGCCCTCTCCCGCGAGCACGTAGCTCCCGTCGCGGTAGATCTCGCTCGTCGCGGGGTCGAGCGCGATCGCGACGTCACGGCCCGGAGTGCGACCGGTCGCCTCGATCGCGTCGACGAGGACGCGCAGCGCGTCCTCGTTGGACGCGAGGTCGGGCGCGAAGCCGCCCTCGTCGCCGACCGCGGTCCCGAGGCCGCGCTTGTGGAGCACGCCCTTCAACGCGTGGTACGTCTCGGCGCCCCACTGGAGGGCCTCGGAGAACGACGCCGCGCCGAGCGGGACGACCATGAACTCCTGGAAGTCGACGTTGTTGTCCGCGTGCACGCCGCCGTTCACGACGTTCATCATCGGGACGGGCAGCACGTGCGCGGTGACGCCGCCCACGTAGCGGTAGAGGCCGACGCCGAGGTCGTCGGCCGCCGCCTTCGCGACCGCGAGGGACGTGCCGAGGATCGCGTTGGCCCCGAGACGCGACTTGCCCGGGGTGCCGTCGAGGTCGATGAGCGCGAGGTCGACGGCGCGCTGCTCGAGCGCGTCCCGACCGACGAGCGCCGACGCGATCTCGCCCTCGACGTGCGCGACGGCGCCGCGCACGCCCTTGCCGCCGTAGCGGGCGCCGCCGTCGCGCAGCTCGGTCGCCTCGAAGGTGCCCGTGGAGGCGCCCGAGGGGACGATCGCCCGACCCGTCGCCCCGGTGTCGAGCACACAGGTGACCTCGACGGTCGGATTGCCCCGGGAGTCGAGGACCTCGCGTGCGGTGAGAAGTGCGATCTCGCTCACTGGACTCGTAACTCCTGTCCGCCGCCCGTGGTGTGCGGCCTGTTGCCAATGGGGCTGGAGTGAGCGCAAACCTAGCAAAGCCACCGGACAACCCGCTGGCAGCGGTCGTAACGCCCCGATCCGGGCGGGAGCCGCTCCGTTCGCCGCGGCGGGCGGGAGCCGCGCCATGAGCGCGCGTCAGCGCTCGCGGGCGGCCCGCCAGCGGGCGACGCGCCCGGCCTCGTCGAGCCCGGCGAGGGTGCCGCCCGCCGCCGCGACGTCCCGCTCCATGCGCTCGAAGCGCTCGCGAAGCGCTCGCGAAGCACGCCGGAGCGCCTCCTCGGGATCGGACCCGCGGGCCGCGGACAGCCGCGCGACCCCGAGGAGCAGCCCGCCCGCCGCCCCGGCGTCGCCCGCGAGCAGCGCGTCGAGCGCGTGCCGCAGCGCGTCCGCGCCCTCGCCGGTCGCCTCCCAGCCGAGGCCGACGCTGCGGGCTTTCGCCTCGAGCTTGGCCGCGAGCCCGAGCGCAGGGAGCGCCGCGGGGATCCCGTCCATCAGGCTCGCGCGTCCCTTCTCCTCGAGCTTCGACTGCTCCCACCGGCCGAGCACCTCCTCGGCCGTCGTCGGCGCCTCCGGCGCGTCCCCTCCCGCGGGCCCGAACACGTGCGGGTGGCGACGGACGAGCTTGTCGTGCACCTCGCGCGCGACGTCCGCGAGATTGAACAGTCCCTCCTCCGACGCGAGCGTCGCGTGGAACATCACCTGGCAGAGCAGGTCGCCGAGCTCCTCCTCGAGATGTGCCGCGGCATTCGCGTCGGCACCCGTCCCGAGGTCCTCGATCGCCTCGACGACCTCGTAGGTCTCCTCGACGAGATGGCGCACGAGCGAGTCGTGCGTCTGCTCGCGGTCCCACGGACAGCGCGACCGCAGCGTCCGGACGACCTCCGCGAGGCGCACGAGCTCGGCGCCGACCGGCTCGGCGAGCTCGCGCAAGTAGACGGCGGTCAGGTGGTCGACCTCCGGGATCCGGTCGAGGTCGTCCCAGGACATCTCGCGTACGACCTCGTCGGCGAGCCCGAGGTGGTGCAGGAGCACGATCGGCCGGCTCGGCGGCGTCTCGACCGCGAGCTTCACGTCCGAGCAGATCGACCGCGACCAGAGCTGGGTGACGAGCATCGGCCCGGCGTCACCTGCCGCGTCCACGGCGAAGCGCTCGGCGTCGACGAGGCGGACGCGCTCGGCCACGGGGTCGATGAGCAGGCGCGACCACGCGAGGTCGAGGAACGACATGCCGGGGACGACCCGCACCGCGACGCGCTCGTCCGCGATGAGCTTCGCCACCGAGCGCTCGAGCACGAACGGCGAGCCGGGGACGCAGTACGCGACGCGCCCGTGCTCGGTCGCCGCCTCGACGACCTCCTCGACCATCCCGTCGTAGGCCTCCTCGAAGCTCGCGGCGCGCTCGTAGTGGGCGTCGAGCGACCGGGCGCCTTCGTCGAGCAGCGGCGCCGCCGACGGATGCCGGCTCGTGCGCAGCAGCACGACGCCCATGTCCGTGAGGATCTCTCGCGCCTCGAGCGTCGTGAGCTCGGGACCGGCGGGGCCGAGGCCGACGACGACGACCGTCGGCACGACGCGCGGCGAGGCCATCATCGACGAGTCGTCGAGCGAGACGACCGGGACCGGTCCCGACGGCGGGCCGGAGCGCGCCCCGCGCCGCGGGTCGGGGGCGCCGGGTCCGCTCACCTGCTCGTCCGAACGGCCGCCGTCAACCCGCGGGGCTCGCCGCGGTCGCCACGGACGGCGTCACCGCGGCGGGATTCGGCAGCAGCGCGTCCGGAGGCCCGGACCGCGGCGTGACGTGCCACGCGGCACCCGCGCGCGTCCAGGTCCCGTAGGAGGGGTCGACCGCGATCTTCGCGCTCGACGTCGCGTGCGCGAGCAGGCCCGAGAACTTCGACTGCTCGGATGCGACGAGCGCTCCGGCGGCCTGGAGGAGCGACGCGAGCGGGCGGCTCGTGACGAGCAGGAGCAGGTAGTTCGTGCCGAACTGCACCGGAGGCGACACCGTGCCGACCGGGAGGTTCGCGATGATCGTGTTCAGCGGGCTCGTGAAGTAGCTCGGGAACACGCAGCCGAGCGAGCCGCCCTTCGACGCGCTCGAGTCGAGCGAGTCTGCGCGCGCGACCGACGCGAAGATCGCGCCCGCGGCGATCTTCTGGCGATCCGCGATGGCCGTGGCCTGCGACGCGACCTCGATGACGCTCGTGCACGAGAGCGTCGAGGTGCCCGCGTGGTGGGACTCGTAGGCGGCGACGCCCGCCCGGGTCAGCTCGACGCCCGCGGCGTGCGCGAGCAGGACGAGCTGGTCCTCCTCGAACTGCACGAGCCCGCTTCGGTACGAGGGGGAGAACGCGCGAAGGACCTGCGCTCCGGACGTCACGCACGTCGAGCCTGTCGTCGGGTTGAACGCCTGGGGGAGCTGCGAGGTCGCGAGCTGGTGCGCGAGCGAGCTCTCGCGCAGCCCGAGCCGCGTGACGTCGGCGTGGAGCGCCTGGTACTGCACGAGCTGGGTGAGCACGTCCGCCGCGTACGCGGAGGAGTACGTCGAGCCCCCCGTGCCCTCGATCGCGAGGCTCGCACCCTGGCCCTGGCTCGAGACGACCTCGCACCGGTACCCGGAGTTGCCCGCGATCGTCCGCATCGCGTCGTTCAGGGCCGAGGCGGGGATCGACGTGCCGCCGACGCGTGCCGCGTACGGCGTGACCGACACCTCACAGGCGCCGAGCAGGAGCGAGAGGGCCACGAGGCCCGCGACGGGGAGGAGTAGCTTGCGCACGGTGCCCCGACTCTACGAGCGCACCGGCGACGGGGCCAGCCCGCTCATCGGGCGACCGCCTCGGGCACCTCGTCGGGCACGAGCTCGCGCAGCAGCTCCGCGAGCCGGGCCGCGATGTCCGGCCCCGCCTTCAGGGGGATGACGAGCTGGGACGCGTCGTCCTTGCGGACCGCGCGCGGCGCGAGGCGCTGGAGGCGGACGGCCGCGGACGCGCGGAGCCTGATCGGCGTGAGACGCGCGACGACCTCGCCGGCCCGGCCCGGCCCCGTCGAACCGGGGCGCCACGCGACGACCGACACCTCGCGCACGCCCGTGCGCACGCACTCCGCGCGCAGGCGCGCGATCGAGAGGAGCGCCTCGGCCGCGGCGGGGAGCGGGCCGTAGCGGTCGAGCCACTCGCCCGAGATGTCGTCGACCTCCGCCTCGTCGCGGACGGCCGCGAGCCGGCGGTACGCCTCGAGACGCAGGTCCTCGCGCTCGACGTACGTGGCCGGCAGGTGCGCGTCGAGCGCGAGGTCGATCTTCACCTCGGCGGGCGGCACGATCGGCTCGCCCTTCAGCTCCGCGACGGCCTCGGCGACCATCCGGACGTACAGGTCGTAGCCGACGGCCGCGATGTGGCCGGACTGGTCGTTACCGAGCAGGTTTCCGGCCCCGCGGATCTCGAGGTCGCGCATCGCGATCTTGAAGCCCGAGCCGAGCTCGGTGTGCTCGCCGATCGTCCGGAGGCGCTCGTACGCCTGCTCGGAAAGGACGCTGTCGGCGGGGTGGAACAGGTACGCGTACGCGCGCTGGCCCGCGCGGCCGACCCGGCCGCGCAGCTGGTGGAGCTGCCCGAGGCCGAGCAGGTCGGCGCGGTCGACGACGAGGGTGTTCACCGTCGGCATGTCGATGCCGGACTCGATGATCGTCGTGCAGACGAGGACGTCGTACGCGCCGTCGGCGAACTCGAGGACCACCTGCTCGAGCGTGCCCTCGTCCATCTGCCCGTGTGCGATCGCGACGCGCGCCTCGGGCACGAGCGAGCGCAGGCCGTGCGCGACCTTCTCGATGTCCTGCACACGGTTGTGGACGAAGAAGACCTGGCCCTCGCGCAACAGCTCGCGCCGGAGCGCCTCGCCGACCGCGCGCTCGTCGAGCTCGCCGACGTAGGTGAGGATCGGCTGGCGCGCGGCGGGCGGGGTGTCGATGATCGAGAAGTCGCGGATCCCCGTGAGCCCCATCTCGAGCGTCCGCGGGATCGGGCTTGCGGTGAGCGTCAGGACGTCGACGCCGATCGCGAGCCGCTTCGTCGCCTCCTTGTGCGTGACCCCGAATCGCTGCTCCTCGTCGACGACGAGCAGCCCGAGGTCCTTGAAGGCGACGTCCTCGGCGAGCAGGCGGTGGGTGCCGACGACGACGTCGACCGACCCGTCGGCGAGCCCCGCGACGACGGTGCGCGCCTCACGCGCCGTGAGGAAGCGCGAGAGGACCTCGACGCGCACCGGGTACGGCGCGAACCGGTCCGCGAACGTCTGGAAGTGCTGCTGGGCGAGCAGCGTCGTCGGCACGAGCACCGCCGCCTGCTTGCCGTCCTGCACCGCCTTGAAGACCGCGCGCACCGCGACCTCGGTCTTGCCGAACCCCACGTCGCCGCAGACGATCCGGTCCATCGGCACCGCGCGCTCCATGTCGGCCTTCACCTCGGCGATGGCTCGGAGCTGGTCGTGGGTCTCGAGGAAGGGGAACGCCTGCTCGAGCTCGGCCTGCCACGGGGTGTCCGGCGCGAACGCATGCCCGGGGGACGCGAGCCGGCGCTGGTAGAGCACGACGAGCTCCTGCGCGATCTCGCGGACCGCGTGACGCACGCGCGAGCGCTGGCGCTGCCACTCTCCGCCGTTCAGGCGGTTGAGGGTCGGCTGCTCCCCGCCCGTGTACGGGGTGATCACGTCGATCTGGTCGGACGGCACGTACAGCTTGTCGCCGCCGCGGTACTCGAGCAGCAGGTAGTCGCGCTCGGCACCGCCGATCGACCGCGTGACCATCCCCCCGTAGCGCGCGACCCCGTGGACGTGGTGGACGACGTAGCTGCCCTGCGCGAGGTCGTCGAAGAAGCCCTCGACCGCGCGTTGGCGGGCACGCGGCACGCGGTGCGGGCGCCGGCGTCCCGTGACGTCACCCTCCGCGAGGACCGCGACGCCCGCGTCCTCGATCACGAAGCCGCGGTCGAGGGGCTGGACGAGCACGTGGACGCCCGGCCGCCGCAGTGCGGTGTCACGCGCCTCGCCGGTCACGTCGAACAGCGGCTCGACGACGACGCCCTCGGTCGCGAGCACGGACGCGAGCCGCTCGGCGCTGCCCCGGCCCTCACAGCACACCGCGACCGTGCACCCGGCGCGCGCGAGCTGCGCGACCCTTCGCGCGAGCACGCCCGCGTCGCCGAGCGCCGGCGGCCAGCCGACTGCGCGGATCGAGGCCGTGCGGGGCCCGTCCGCGGTGGGCGGTAGCGACACCGCGCGCGCGCCGCACCTCGCGAGGAGCCGGTCGAAACCGAGGTGCAGGCGAGGGAGCGACGAGGACGGGTCGTCGCCGACGCCCCAGGTCGCGGCCAGCGCTCCGGCAAGCGCCTCCTCCTCGCCGAGCAGCTCCGCGGCCCGGTCGCGCATCCGCCGCGGGTCCACGAGCACGACCTCGTCGCCCGCGCCGAGCAGGTCCGTGAGGAGCTGCTCGTCGCCCGCGAGCCACGGGAGGAACGACTCGATGCCGTCGAACGCCTCACCGTTCGCGATCCTCGTGAACTGCTCGGCGGCGAACCCGCCGCTCGCGGCGAGCGTCGCGGCGCGCGCCCGCACCTCGTCGCGCTCCGCGAGCTCGCGGCAGCCGAATATCTCGACGACGTCGACGTCGCGCACGGACCGCTGGTCCGCGACGTCGAACTCGGTGAGGCGGTCGACCTCGTCGCCGAAGCAGTCGATGCGGACGCCCCCGTCCCCGGTCGAGGGGAAGACGTCGACGATCCCCCCGCGCACCGAGACCTCGCCGCGGTGCTCGACCTGGTACTCGCGGCGGTAGCCGGCGCGCACGAGCCGACCGACGAGCTCGTCGACGTCGATCCGGTCCCCCGGCCGCACGACAAGGGGCGCGGCGCCCGCGACGTCCGTCCCGAGCCTCTGCAACAGCGCCTTCACGGACGCGACCACGATCGTCGGCACCGCCGTGCCGGCGGCCTCGCGCGCGCCGAGTCGCCACAGGATGCGCAGCCGCCGGCCCATCGTCTCGACCGCGGGGGAGACGCGCTCGAACGGGAGCGTCTCCCACGCGGGCAGCAGCTCGACATGCTCGGGGCCAGCGAACGCCTGGAGGTCGTGCGCGAGGTGCTCGGCCTCCGCGGCCGTCGGCGTCGCAGCGAGCACGACGGGCGCCGAGCCGAGCCGGGCGAGCGCTGCGACGACGTACGCTCGAGCCGGCTCGGGAACCGCGACGACGCCCTCGGGCGCGAGCAGGTCCGCGAGCGCGGGGGCGCTGCGGAGCAGCCCGGCGAGCGCCTCGAGGCTCACGCGCCGTTCACCGCGTTCATCGCCGCGTCCGGTCCCTCGCCGAGGACGAGCTCGACCGCGTCCGCCGCGAGCTCGCACGCGACCGCGAGCGCCTCGGCATCCGCGCGCGACGGCCGGCGGAGCACGTAGTCCGCCCCCGACATCTGCCCGGGCGGGCGCCCGATGCCGATGCGCACGCGCAGGAAGTCGGGGCTGTGGAGATGGTCCTTCACCGATCGAAGCCCGTTGTGCCCGGCGATCCCGCCGCCGCGCTTCACGCGGACTGCGCCGACGGGCAGGTCGAGCTCGTCGTGGACGACGACGAGCCGGACGGGGTCGTCGACGGAGAACCGGCGGGCGAGCGCGCTCGCCGCGAGCCCGGACTCGTTCATGAACGTGAGCGGGACGGCGACCGCGAGCCGCCGGCCGCCGACCATGGCTTCGCCCGCGACGGCGTTCGTCCGGCGCTCGGGCCGGAGCACGAGCGCGTGGCGCTTCGCGAGGACCTCGACCGCGTCCGCCCCCGCGTTGTGCCGCGTGTGCGCGTACTGCGTGCCGGGGTTCCCGAGCCCGATGACGAGCAGGTCCGCGGCCGCGCCCGTACGCGGCGCGTCGGCGCGCCGTGCGCGAAGCGGTGCCGTGCTCAGCTCTCCGCTGCCGCTTCCGCCGGGGCCGAGGCGGGCTCCGCCGACTCGCCCCTCGGCGGGTGCGCGACGACGACCGCCGTCTCGAGGTCGGCGTCGATGCTCACTCCCGACGGGAGCGCGATGTCACCCAGCTGGAGCGAGTCGCCGATCTCGAGCGCCGCGACGTCGACGTCGAGATGCGTCGGGATGTCGGCGGGCTTCGCCTTCACCTGGACCGAGAGCACGAGGTGCTCGACCGTGCCCCCGGCGCGCGTGACGCCGAGCGGCTCGCCCGTGAGGTTCACCGCGACCTCGGCGGAGACGACCTCGTCCCGGCTCACGACCTGGAAGTCGACGTGCGAGAGCGTCTGGCGGACCGGGTGGCGCTGGAGCTCACGCGCGATCACGAGGTGGTGCGCTCCGGCGACGTCGAGATCGAGGAGCGCGTTCACACCGGCCTCGCTCGTGAGCGCGCCGCGCAACGCGCGGGCGTTCACCGAGACGGCGACCGGCTCGACGCCGTGCCCGTAGACGACCGCGGGCACGTGCCCCGCGTGGAGCAGGCGCCTGCTGGACCGGGAGCCGCGCTCCTCGCGGACCGCTGCGACGAGTGGGATCTCAGCCATGGTGGTGCGCTCCTTGGGGCGGCTCGGCTGCCCGGCGGGCCGGGCGGCTCGCGGGCTCGGGCGGCGCGGCGGACGCGGGACGTTCCCGCCGCCGACCGGCGAGTCTAGGCGACGGCGGAGGGCGCGCCCGCAGGGGGCGCGGACGCGTGCCGCCCGCGCGGCGCGCCACCGCCGGCGGCGGTCCGCGACGCGCTCGCGCGGTTGCCCGGGCACTCGGTGACCGTCCTCGTGCTCCGCCACAGCGGCCTCAGCTGCGCGGAGGTCGCCGAGGCCACGGGGTGCGAGCCGGCCACGTCGGGACCACGCTCCGGCGCGCGGAGGCCGCGCTGGCGAAGGAGGTTGACCGTGGGACAGCCTCTGAAGGGGCGTTTCGGCGCCTGATCGACGAGCCGCTCGCCGTGCCGGACGCGCAGCGCCGGCGTCTCGAGGCCTGCGCGCACCGACGGGCTCCGGCACGGCGCGATCTACTGCCTCGAGCCCCGGTCCCACCTCGCGCGCCGCGCCGCCGAGGCGATCGGCTCGAAGGGCAACCCCTTCTTCGCCGCGTCGCCGCCGCCCTGGTCCTACCTCGTGTCCAGCGCGCTCTGGCTCCTCGTCGTGCTCGGCGCCGCGCTCGTGAGCTCCGAGCGGCGCGAGCCGTGACCCGCGGGTGGCGCGCCCCGGCCCGCACGACCGTCGGGGCGCTCGGTCACGAGAGGTTGTGGCCGCCGAAGATCTCGGAGACCGAGGTGTCCTCGAACACCGCGGCGATCGCGTCCGCGACGACCCGGGCGATCGAGAGGACCTCGATCTTGTCGATCCGCCGCTCCTCGGGCAGCGGCAGCGTGTTCGTGACGACGACCCGTGAGATCGGGGACGCCTTCAGGCGGTCGAGCGCGGGGTCGGAGAGCACCGCGTGGGTCGCCATCGCCCAGACCTCGGTCGCCCCCTGCTCGATGAGCCGGTCCGCCGCCGCGCAGATCGTCCCCGCCGTGTCGATGATGTCGTCGATGACGACGCAGCGGCGCCCCGCGACGTCGCCGATGACCCCGAGCGCCTCGACCGTGTTCGCCGACCCGCGGGGGCGGCGCTTGTTCACGAACGCGAGGTCGACGCCGAGCAGCTGGCTGAAGCGCTCGGCGACCTTCACACGCCCGGCGTCGGGCGCGACGACGACCACGTTCCCCGGGTCGTTCGCGCGCAGGTAGTCGACGAGCACCGGCGAGGCCGTGAGGTGGTCGACGGGGAAGTCGAAGAACCCCTGGATCTGGCCGGAGTGGAGGTCGACGCCGACGACCCGGTGTGCTCCGGCGACCGTGAGCAGGTCGGCGACCAGCTTCGCGGTGATCGGCTCGCGCCCCGCGGACTTCCGGTCCTGACGCGAGTAGCCGTAGTAGGGGCAGACGGCGGTGATCTTGTGCGCGGACGCGCGCTTCGCGGCGTCGATCATGATGAGCTGCTCCATGAGCGAGTCGTTCACCGGAGCGCAGTGGGTCTGGATCACGAAGACGTCCGCGCCGCGGATCGACTCGTCGAAGCGGCAGTGGATCTCGCCGTCGGCGAACTCCCGGAGATTGGCCTGGCCGAGACCCATCCCGAGGCACGCGGCGATCTCCTCCGCGAGCTCGTGGTGGGACCGGCCCGCGAGCAGTGCGAGACGCTTACGCGGGCCCATCTCCATGGCGACCTCCTCCTGTGACGTGCGGCACGTGCGCGCCCGTGCCCGGACGGCGCCGCATCGGGCGGCCCCTCACGGGACCCCGACGAAGAATGGCCCGGTCGAGGTGCGCGGCGCCACCCGGGCCCCCGGCTCGAGCACCGCGAACGGTCCGACGACCGCCTCCTCGCCGACGACCGCGAGACGCCCGACGCTGTGCTCGATCCGGGCGCCCGCCCCGACCTGGCAGTCCGCGAGCCGGGTCGCGGGGCCGACGACCGCTCCGTCCCCGAGAGAGGTCGCGCCCTCGAGCACGACGCCGGGCAGCAGCGTCACGTCGCGCCCGAGCCGGACGGAAGCGTCGACGTAGGTCTGCTCGGGGTCGGTCATCGTCACGCCGCGGCGCATCCACCGCTCGTTGATCCGGCCGCGCAGCTCCGCCTCGGCGGCTGCGAGCTGCGCCCGGTCGTTCACGCCGGCCGCCTCGACCGGGTCGCCGGCCGCGACCGACGTGACCGGGTAGCCCGCGGCGTGGAGCACGGCGATCGCGTCGGTGAGGTAGTACTCGCCTTGCGCGTTGTCCGGCGACAGACGCCGCAGCGTCGGCGCGAGCACGCTGTGGCGAAAGCAGTAGATCGAGGTGGCGACCTCGTCGATCTCGCGCTCGCCGTCCGTCGCGTCCGACTCCTCGACGATGCGCGCGACGCTGCCGTCCTTCGCGCGCAGCACCCGCCCGTAGCCGCGCGGGTCCGCCAGCCGCGCGGTGAGCAGCGTCGCGGCGGCTCGGCTCGCCCGGTGCGCCCGGACGAGGCCTGCGAGCGTCGCGGGGCGCACGAGGGGCGCGTCGCCGGGGAGCACGACGAGGTCCCCGTCCTCGAAGCCGTCGTAGCTCTCCGGGAACCCCGTGAGCCCGACGGCGGCGGCGTCCCCGGTCCCGAGCGGCCGCACCTGCTCCACGAACTCGAGGCGCAGCTCCGCAGGTGCCTCTGCCTGGAGCGTCTTCGTGACGTCGGCCGACCGGTAGCCGACGACCACGACGACGCGCTCGACGTGGAGCTCGGCGAGCGCGTCGAGGACGTGCAGCACGAGCGGCCTGCCGCACACCCGGTGCAGCGGCTTCGGGATCGGCGAGCGCATCCGCGTGCCTTCCCCGGCAGCGAGCACGATCGCCGCGAGCGGGCGTGTGGCCATGACCCATTCTCTCCGAACGCGCGGGCCCGCGCTCGCGGCTACAACTGCGCCCGTGGAGACTCCCGGCGGCCCCGCACGCACCCCCGGCGGCACAACGCCCGACGCGGTCGCGGACGCGCTGCGCGCCTCGGTCCCCGATTTCTTCGAACGCGACGTCCTGCCGAGCCTCGCGCGCTACACCGCGATCGAGTGCCTCTCGCCTGCGTTCGACCGCTCCTGGTCCGAGCGCGGCGAGATCGCTCGCGCCGCGGAGCTGCTCCGGCAGTGGTCCGCCGCGCGGGAGATCCCGGGGCTGGTGGTCGACGTGGTCGAGATCGCGGGTCGCACACCGGTCGTCTACGCGGAGGTCCCCGCGACCGACCCGCGGCGCTCGACCTCGACGACCCTGCTCTACGGCCACTTCGACAAGCAGCCCCCGCTCGGCGACTGGCGACCCGGCCTCTCCCCGTTCACGGCCGTGCGCGAGGGCGACCGCCTCTACGGACGCGGGACTGCCGACGACGGCTACGCGACGTTTGCCGCGCTCACGGCGCTCGAGGCGCTCGAGCACGCCGGCGGCTCCCACGGTCGGGTCGTGCTGCTCGCCGAGTCGAGCGAGGAGAGCGGGAGCCCGGACCTCGAGGCGCACCTCGACCTGCTCGGCCCGCGCCTCGGCGAGCCCGCGCTCGTCGTCTGCCTCGACTCGTCCTGCGTAACCTACGACCGGCTCTGGGTCACCACGTCACTTCGCGGCAACCTCGTGTGCGAGGTGCGCGTGGACGTCCTCGACGAGGGCGTCCACAGCGGAATCGCGGGCGGGATCGTGCCGTCGTCGTTCCGGGTGCTCCGGCTCCTTCTCGACCGGATCGAGGACGCCACGACGGGCGAGCTCCGCCTCCCCGAGCTGCGCGCCGAGATCCCGGACCGCCGTCGCTCGGAGATCGGGAAGCTCGCGACTGAGTTCGGCGAGGCCGCGGCGGGATCGTTCCCGACCGTGCCCGGCCTCGAGCTCTCGGGCACGAGCGCCGCGGAGCGCGTCGAGCGCGGAACATGGGGCGGCGCGCTCGCGCTCACGGGGATCGCCGGCGTGCCGGGGCTTCGCGAGGGGGGCAACGTCGTGCGCCCGTACACGGCGGCGAAGCTCTCGATCCGCCTCCCGCCGAGCTGCGACCCCGACGCCGCCCGGTGCGCGGTGGACCGCGCGCTCACCGCCGACGCGCCGGCCGGTGCGCGCGTCGCCGTCGAGTGGGAGTCGCCGGCCGCGGGCTGGGACGCGCCGGAGCCGGCGCCGTGGCTCGTGCGAGCGCTCGACGCCGCGTCGCTCGCCGCGTACGGCTTGCCCGCCCGGGCGATGGGGCTCGGCGGCTCGATCCCGTTCGTCTCCGCGCTCGGCGCTCGCTTTCCCGCCGCGCAGTTCGTCGTGACCGGGGTGCTCGGTCCCGAGAGCAACGCTCACGGTCCGAACGAGTTCCTCCACATCCCCGCGGCGAAGTCGCTGACGGTCGCGGTCGCGCACCTCCTCTCGGCCGCGCCGTAGGGTCGCGCAGGTCGGCCGCGCCGTAGGGTCGCGCAGGTCGGCCGCGCCGTAGGGCCGCGCAGGTCGGCCGCGCCGTAGGGCCGCGCAGGTCGAGGCGAGCGGAGCGGGCGAGATACTTTGCTAGGCTAACTGTATGTCATCCGCGCCGACCGCTCCGCTCCCACCGGGCGCACGACGGCGGTCCCGCGCCGCGGACGCCCCGTCGGACGCGGCCGCGTCCGACGACCTGCTCGCGAGCGCGCTGCGCATCGCGGTCATGCGCCTCGCTCGAAGGATCCGCTCGGAGCGGAGCGACGAGTCGATGACGCTCACGCAGCTCTCGGCGCTCGCGACCGTCGCGAACCACGGCCCGCTCTCGCCGACGGCGCTCGCCGAGCTCGAGCGCGTGCAGCCGCCGTCGATGACCCGGGTGATCGCCCACCTCGTCGAGCGCGGCCTGGTGCTGCGGGTCCCGCACCCGAGCGACGGCAGGCAGGCGGTGATCGAGCTCTCGCCGGCGGGGCGCTCGTTCATCGACGAGGACCGCAGACGCCGGACCGCGTGGCTCGCCCGCGTGCTCGAGGAGCTCGACGAGCCCGAGCGCCGGGCGCTCGCAGCGACGGTGCCGCTGCTCGAGCGCCTCGCCGGCGCGTGAGCGGGACGTTCCGGTCGCTCCGGGTCCGCAACTATCGGCTGTTCGCCGGCGGGCAGCTCGTCTCGCTGACCGGGAGCTGGATGCAGCGGACCGGCCAGGACTGGCTCGTGCTGCGGCTCTCGCACTCGAGCGGGTCCGCCGCGGGGATCACGATGGGGCTGCAGTTCCTCCCGATCATGCTCCTCGGCCTCCACGCGGGCGTCGTCGCGAGCCGCTTCCCGAAGCGCGCGGTGCTCGTCGTGACCCAGACCTCGATGGCGCTGACCGCGCTGGCGCTGGCGCTGCTCACCGCGACCGGCGCCGTGACGCTGCACGAGGTGTACCTGCTCGCGTTCGTCCTCGGCTGCGCGACCGCGTTCGACAACCCCGCGCGCCAGGCGTTCGTCTCCGAGATGGTCGGACCCGCCGACATCGCGAACGCAGTCGGTCTGAACAGCGCGACGTTCAACGGCGCGCGGCTCTTCGGCCCGGCGCTGGCGGGGCTCCTCATCGAGACCGCGGGGACCTCCGTCGTGTTCTTCGTGAACGTCGCGTCGTTCGGCGCGGTGCTCGCAGGGCTCCTCGCGATGCGCGAGGACGAGCTCGTGCGCGTCGCGCCGCTCGTGCGCGCACGCGGTCAGGTGCGTGAGGGCATCGCCTACGTGCGGAGCCGGCGCGACCTCGTCGCGACGATGGCGCTCATGGGTGTCGTCGGCATGCTCGGGCTGAACTTCCAGATCACCCTCGCGCTCGTCGACAAGACCGTATTCCACCGCGGCGCGGCCGGATACGGCCTGCTGAGCTCACTTCTCGCTGTGGGATCACTGCTCGGAGCGTTGTCGGGCGCGCGCGGCAGGCGACCGACCGCGCGCACGATGGCGACGCTCGCGTTCACCTTTGGCGTCGCCGAGGCGACGGCCGGTGTGATGCCGAGCTATGTCGCGCTCGGGATCCTGCTGATCCCGAGCGGCTACGCCTCGATGGCGCTGCTCACCTCCGCGAACTCCGCGATCCAGCTCGGGTCGGACCCCGAGATGCGGGCCCGCGCGATGAGCCTGTACCTGATCGTCTTCGCGGGCACGACGCCGATCGGCGCCCCGCTCGTCGGGTGGATCTCGGAGATCGCGGGTGCGCGCGCGGGCCTGCTCGTCGGCGGCGTCGCGAGCTTCGCCGCCGCCCTCGTGTACCTCGCGGTCCACGTGCGGGCGTGGCGCGGCGCGACCGGCCCGGTTCCGCTCGCCCGGGACGCGGCGAGCACGCTCGCCGCGCCGGCCTCGCCCGGGGCCGCCTGAGCGTCGAGGCCGGGCGGGTCAGGCGGCGGCGCCGACCGGGCCGTGGCCCGCGCCGGTCCGCTCGATCGCCGACGCGATCTCCGCGAGGTCCTCGGCCGAGAGCTCGAGCGTCGCTGCATCGATCCACCCGTCGATCTGCGCCGGGCGCCGGGCGCCGACGATCGCCCCGGTGACTCCCGGGAAGGCGAGCGTCCACGCGACCGCGACCGCGCCGACGGTCGTGCCGTGACGCTCGGCGACGGGTCGGAGCGCGTCGGCGAGCGCGAGGTTTGCGTCGAGCTTCGGCGGCAGGAACTCCTCGCTTCGCGCGCGCCAGTCGTCGGCGGGCATCGCCGCGACACGCGCCGCGCTGAACGTGCCGGTGAGCAGGCCCGACTGCATCGGGCTGTAGACGATGACGCCCGTGTCGTGCGCGGCGCACCACGGCAGGATCTCCGCCCCCGCGTCGCGGTTCACGAGCGAGAACGGCGGCTGCATCGTGCCGACGTGGCCGACAGCCTCCGCGCGCTCGAGCAGGTCGACCCCGTGGTTCGACATGCCGACCGCCGCTACCTTGCCCTCCGCGCGCAGGTCGAGCAGCGTCTGCCAGTAGACCTCGACGGGCGTGCCGTCCTTCGGCGGCCAGTGCATCTGGTAGAGGTCGACGCGCTCGATTGCGAGACGCTCGAGGCTCGCTTCGACCTCGCGCCGGATCGACGCAGGGTCGCCGACCCAGACGTTCGGTCGCATGGGGTCCGCCGGGTCCGGGAGGACGCCGCACTTCGTGAACACGTACGGGCGGTCCGCGTCCGAGAAGACCGAGAGGGCGCGGGCGACGACCTGCTCGCTGTGGCCGAGCCCGTAGATCGCGGCGGTGTCGACCCAGTTGATGCCCGCCTCGACCGCGTGGCGGATGGCGGCGACGGACTCGTCGTCGTCCTGGGGCCCCCATCCGAAGACCCAGCCGCCCCCACCGATCGCCCACGCGCCGAAGCCGACTCGGGTGATGTCCATGCCGGTGCGGCCGAGGGGTCGGGTCGGGAACAGGGTCATCTCGGGTCCTCCAGTGGGCGGCGGGCTCGCGCGCTCTACGCTGCCCGATGGCTGCGGCGGGCGCCCCGCGGCGGTGCCGCACGGGGGGCGTCGATCGCCTCCGACCCTACTGCGTGGCCGTGCCGGTCGCCGGTCCGCGGGCAGCGAGTGCTGAGCCCCGCCGGGCGCCTCGCGCCCCCGCTCAGGAGGTCATCTGCCCCGGCTCACCAGCTCGTCGCGATGTACTTCGCCTCGAGGAACTCGAGCATGCCCTCGTGGCCGCCCTCGCGTCCGAG
>DAHUXW010000016.1 GCA_027306925.1 Acidimicrobiaceae bacterium
AGTTGAATCCAAGATCCTTCCGGATGCGCCGGGTGGGGGTAGCGCTCCTTGCGGGTGTTACTGCCTTCGGCGCCGCCTCGACCCTCGCGGAGGGGGTGGCTTCTGCGGCAACGACTCCGACGGTCAGCGCTGCGCTCACGACGAGCGCGACGACGATCACCGGCACCGGCACGAGCCAGACGTCGGGCAACCTCTCGCTGTCCGTGGCGGGCACTCCCACAGTCGGTGACAAGATCGTGATCACCGCGGCGTGCCCCGCCAGCGGCACGATCGCGTTCACCGGCGGGACCCCGACGGCCACGAACATGACGTTCAGCGCATCGGCCTTCGCTGCCTCGGGCACGTGCGGCAACAACGAGCTCGTCATGACGGTCGCCACGACCACCGCCGTGAACCCGGTGATCGCGATCACGGGCATCACGTACACGACGTCGGGCGTGCCCTCGGGCGCGGTCGCCCTCTCCGGTGTGTACGAGACGCTCGGCCTCGCGTCGACGTCGTTCACCGTCCCGTCGAACGCCTCGGTGCTCTGGTTCGGCGTCACGTCGAACCTCCCGCCGGTGACGCTTGCGGGTAGCGCGACGACTGCGATCAGCAACATCTCGATCACGCAGCCGGCCAACCTGAACGCGGCGAGCGTCACCCAGTACCAGCTGCTCTTGGGTAGCACGATCACGCTGACGCTCCCCGTAGGCGACACCTGGGGCGGCACGCCGACGGCGATCGTGTCCGGTACGGGCGTAACGGTGGCGTTCAGCCCGACTGGTCTCGCGGCGATCACCGCGACGGTGACCGGCACGCCGAGCCTCACGAACTCGACCCTGTTCCAGATCATGGGCCTGTCGGTCGTGACGACCTCGGCGTCCGTCCCCGGCGCGCAGACGGTCGCGATCACGGACACCGCTCCGCTCGCCGGCACGGTCGTCGGATCGACGTCCGTCGGCTCGATCCTCGGCTCGACCAGCCAGATCTACGGTGCCGACGGCACCCCTGACGGCACGGTCGCGCAGGAGTTCGAGACCGCGTTCCCGGTCAACAGCGTGGCGAACCCTCCCACGGGTGGGAACACCTCGGTCGTCCTCGCGACGGACATCGCCCACACGAACGGCGCTGACGCGCTGTCCGCTGCGTACCTCGAGGGCCAGCTCCACACGGGCCTCCTGATCACGCCGCCGACGACGCTCGGCACGGACGCTGCGGCAGCGATGCGCCTCGAGGGTGTCCAGACCGTGTACGTCGTCGGTGGTCCTTCGGCGATCACGCCCGCGGTCATCACCCAGCTCCAGGCCACCCCGGCGTACAACCCGGGCGGTCTCACGGTGACGGGTTCCGACATCCGGGTCGTCGGCCCGATCTACGGGACGAGCGCGGACAACACGGCGGCTGCCATCTCGACGTACTTCGGTGCGTCGTACGGCTCCGCCCAGTTCGCGAGCGCCTACTCGGCGCCGTCGACCACCGGTGGTGGCGGCCTCTACAACGACACGACCGGCAACGCCTCGCTCACGGGCCCGACGACTTCGACCGCCACGGCGATCGTCCTCTCGGACACGGACTGGCAGGACGCGATGACCATCGCTCCTGAGGCCTACGCGCTGCGCCTCCCCGTCATCCTCACGACGCCCTCGGCGTTGAGCACGACGGCGAGCACTGCGCTCACGACCCTTGGTGCCAAGCAGGTCATCGTGGTCGGTGGCCAGCTTGCCCTCACCAGCACCGTGGTCACGTCTCTCCAGGCCCTCAACGGCGGCATCTCGGTCCTGCGCATCGCAGGTCAGGACGCCACCGACACGGCGGCGCAGATCGCGAACTTCGCGCTCACGGCGACGCCTGCGGGCCTCGGTGGCGCTGGCTGGACGGCCGGAAAGACCGTCCTCGCGAGCCACGCCGACTACTGGAGCGACGCGCTCGGTGCGGCGGCGCTCGGCGGCGGTGCGACGGCGACGTACGGCTACGAGCCGCTCATCCTCGTCGAGAACCCCACGACGGTCGGCAAGTACACGACGGCCGAGCTGGCGGTCCTGAAGGCGTTCCCGATCCCGGTGACGGCGATCACCGTCCTCGGTGGGCCTCTTGCGATGCCCGCTACGACGGTCGCGGCGCTGAACGCCGGTCTGACCGCATAGCAGTTGGACGCTCTGCGGTGACGCAGGGGCAGTGACAAGGGAGGGGCCCGAAAGGGCCCCTCCCTTCGTCTATGCGGCGCGGCGCGCTCGTGCTCGGCACTGCCCGGCGCGGCACGCTCGCACCCGCCCGGGTCGTAGGCTCGCCGATGCCCCACGGCGCCAGGATGCCTGTCGCAGACGAAGGGAAACGCACGATGGCCCGTCGACTCGTCACGTTTACGCTCGCACTGTCGCTCGCGACTGCCGGGTTCGGCGGGCTCCTCGCGGCGCCGGCGTACGCCGTCGGCACTGCTCCTGTGTTCAGCGCGGACACTCCTGCGACGACCGCGACCGTCGGCACCGCGTACTCCTACACGTTCGTCGCAAGCGGCAGCCCGACCCCGACCTACAGCGTCAGCACGGGAGCGCTGCCGTCCGGTCTGTCGCTCGACGGCACCACTGGAGCACTCGCAGGAACGCCGACGGCTCCCGGCACGTTCACGTTCACCGTTGCGGCGACCAACGGTGTCGGGACTCCGGCGGTCTCCGGCTCGATCTCGGTTGACGTGCAGGGGCCACCGGTGTTCACGGCCGACTCCCCGCCGACGTCAGCGGCCACAGGCATCAGCTACAGCTACACCTACGCCGCGAGCGGCAACCCTGCGCCCAGCTTCTCGGTCCAGAGCGGCACGCTGCCGCCGGGCCTGGTGCTGAGCTCCGCGACCGGACTGCTCTCGGGAGTGCCCACGACGATCGGAAGCTATACGTTCGCGATCGAGGCGACCAATTCGCTGAATGCCGTCGTCGCACCGTTGACCACGATCGCGGTCGCCGTGGCGAGTGCTCCGGTCTTCACGGCAGACGCACCGGCGAGCGCGGCGACCTTCGGGACGTCCTACAGCTACACGTTTGGCGCGCGCGGATCGCCGGTTCCGACGTTCTTCGTGGCGAGTGGTCTGCTGCCGACGGGACTCTCGCTCAACCCGACGACCGGTCTGCTCACAGGCGTGGCGACAGTGCTCGGCACGTTCACGTTCGTCGTCGGCGCTACCAACGGGGTGGGCACCGCGGCGACCTCGCCTCCGCTCACGATCGTGGTCGCGTACCCGAGCCCGCCGACCTTCACGTCAAGCGCCCCGGCGACGCTCGCAGACGTCGGCGTCTTCTACAGCTATACGTTCGCCGCGACCGCAAGCCCCGCCGCGACCTTCTTTCTCTACAGCGGGGTGCTCCCACCGGGGCTGACCCTCGACGCCACCACCGGCGTGCTCGCAGGTGTGCCGTCAGCTGCCGGCGCGTACTCCTTCGTGGTCGAGGCGTCGAACGGGTTCGGAGTCGCGACGACTCCCACGATCACGATTGCGACGCGCGTGCTCGTGGCGCCGGGATGGACACGTGACACCCCGCCGGTGAAGGGAATCGTCGGCACGCGGTACGCGGGGTACCAGTTCGCAGCGTCCGGCTCTCCCGCGCCGACGTATGCCGTCGCGAGCGGCAGCCTGCCACCAGGCCTGAGCTTGAGCGCGTCGACGGGTCTGCTACTGGGAACGCCGAGGGCCGCAGGTTCGTACGATTTCACGATCGCCGCGTCGAACGGCGTAGGCGGCCCGGTGCCGAGCCCGAGGCTCACCATCACGACGGTCTACCGACCCGTGCTGACTGTGCGCGCGCACAACCTTTCGGTCGTCGGCAAGATCGCGCTCGTGCCCGTGAGGTGCACTGCTGCCAGCTGTCGCGGGACGATCCGCCTTCGGCACATGGGCACCGTTCTTGGGACCGTCGCCTACTCCGTGCCCGTCGGGAAGTCGACGACCGTGCGCGTCCGGCTGAATGCGACGGGCGACCGCTTGCTCCTCCGGGCGCTCCGGCGCCACCTCAGCGCGACGGCCACGATCGTCGACATCGGAGCATTGACCTACCTCAAGGCCGCCCTGCTCGTCGGGTAGGGGCATACCGCGGCTGCGCCCGGGGGGCGGCCGATCCCGATCCTGTCGTGGCGAGCGTCCGCGCGATCGTCGCAGTGACGGCCGACGGCACCTAGTCTCGGCGTGTGGCGCACCACACAGTAGGACGACCGTGATCCCGGGTCGCGCACGTGAGCGCCTCCGGGCCGCGGTCGCGAAGTCCAGAGCGCTCGACGACCTCGTCAGAAAGGTGCGACGCACCGACGAGATCCTCGCGCTCCAGCGCCGCGTCGCCGCGGCCACCGACGCGAGCGGCGACCGGGACCTGGTCGCGTCGGGGGACACGATCGTCGGCGGCACCGGCACCGGCACCGGCACCGGCACCGGCACCGGCACAGCCACCGCCACCGCCACCGGCACCGCCTTGCCGGACGGCGTGCTCTCGCCGGCGCTACCCGCGTCGGTCGCGCCCTTCGTGACGTGGGCAGCGCCCGGGCACTTCTACTCGCCGGTACCCGACCTTGCCGAGATCGACGCCGATGCGCGCCGGATCTTCGCGTCCCGGTCCCTGCTCCCCGGCGTCGATCTGCGCGAGAGCGAGCAGCTCGCCACGTTTCGGGACCTCGCGGGACTGGCCCGCGAGTCGCCCTTGCCGTCGACGCCTGGTCCTGGCGCGCGATACGGCCTGGACAATCTCAACTACGGCATCGGCGATGCGGCGATCTTGCAGGCGATGCTCCGCCGACTGCGCCCGAAGCGCTATCTCGAGGTCGGAAGCGGTTGGAGCACCGCCCTCGCGCTCGACACCAGCGAGCGATACCTCGACGGCGCGATGTCGGTGACCGCGATCGAGCCGTACCCTCAGCTGCTCCGTAGCCTGCTGAGACGCGACGACCCCGTCGAGGTGATCCCGACGCGCGTCCAGGAGGTCCCCCTCGACAGGTTCCGCGAGCTCGAAGCCGACGACGTGCTGTTCGTCGACTCCTCGCATGTGCTGAAGACCGGAAGCGACGTCCACTTCCTCGTGACGAGCGTCCTGCCGGTGCTCGCGCCCGGGGTGGTCGTGCACATCCACGACATGTTCTGGCCGTTCGAGTACCTGAAGCACTGGGTGGACGAGGGCAGGGCGTGGAACGAGTGCTACATCGTTCACGCGTTCCTCCTCTTCAACGACAGCTACCAGATCGTGCTGTTCAATCACTGGCTCGCCGTCGAGCACCCCGACGTCATTGCGGCCGAGTTGCCGCCGATGCTCGAGAACACGGGAGGGGCTCTCTGGCTTCGGCGGGAGGTCCTGTAGCGGCCCGAGATCATGGGGTCGCGAAGCGGCTCGCGACGTGATCCGGCCGCGCGGATATGCGACGATGGACCGCACGGGCGAACCGTACGGCTTGCTCGATCCGTCTGACCGGTGACGGCTGCGCACGGCATACGAAACGGTGACTGCGCGCGCCGCCCGTCGAGGCACGAGGAGACTGCAATGCATCGTCGCTCTACTACGCGCTATGTCCGCGTCCGGACTGTGACCGCAGCAGTCGCTGCGCTCGCGGGCACCTGGATCGCAGCCGGCGCGACCGCGCTGCCCGCGAGCGCGGCGACGAACCAGGCGAAGCCCGGTCTCTACAAGGGGATGACGAGTCCCGTCATCGAGCCACTGGGCCTGAAGACGGAGCGCGTGGCCGTGCCGTTCGAGGTGGCGGTGCAATATGAGCCGTCGAACAAGTGCGGCGGGCAGAAGAAGGCGACCGAGGTCGTCGACTGCATGAGGTTCTTCAGCCCGATCGGCACGTACGGCACGACATCGGTCACGGGGAACGCGCATGCGTGCTCGAACGGGAGCCACATCGGGTTGCCAGGCGCTCCCTGGGCACCCGCGCTCCAGGTGCCGGCAGACGGTCGCATCGACGTGAACACGCTCCTTCGGTACAAAGGTCGTCCCTACGCGGACATCTCCGCGCACATCAGGTTCCGCGCGAGCGGCAAGGTGTCGGGCACGTTCCGGGACGTCGTCGAGCTCCCGAACCGGCAGGGAAAGTACAACCCGACGTGCTCGATCGGCACGGTGACCCTCGCCGCGCACTGGGTTTCGGCAAAGGTCTGAACCCGGCGCCGCCACTGCGGCGGGTGGACCGGACACGGCCCTCGACACGAAGGTCGAGGGCCGTGCCCACTTGCGCCGTCCTCATTGGGCCGACACGCTTCGTGCCCGCGCGCTGCGTGCGGGGCGAGCGCGCGAATGCGTCCCGAGGACCGTCCCGGCGCTCGCGGCCGCGTGGCTGACAGCGCGCCGACAGATCGGCGAGCTGGCGCGCTCGAGGGGCAACCAGTGCGCGCTTCGCCGCCTGCTGACGGGCGCGGCTCGAGCTGCAGGCGGATCGCTCGGGGGTCCCGGCCACACCGCCCGAGCTCGCACGGCGACGATCTCCACGAGGCCGTCGAGGCCCCGGAAGTCCTCCGGGTCGCGCGTGTGGAGCGGGAGCCCGGCCGCACGGGAAGTCGCCGCCGCGAGCCGCCCGACGGCGCGTCCGGCACGCGCCTTGCGCCCGGTCCCGGCGACGGCCGCGTGGACGCGACCGTACGCGCGGGCTGCGCCCGCGTCGGGCGGTAGCGGATAGAACACCGCCTCGGCCCGCTGCAGCCGGTGCTCGCGGCGGGCGCGCTCCCCGGGGCCGGCGGTCGCGTGCGGGCCTGCGGCGAGCTCGCCGATCGGGCGCGCCGCACGTCGTGTGCACGCGGCATGCGAGTGTGACGTTTGGCTCTACCTGCCGTCGCCAGCCGGGCGGATACTTCCGCGCATCGCGTCGACGCGGACAGCGACCGGCAGCGAATATGGGAGCCGTCCGGCCGTGCCGCGGTCGTGCGTGTCACCGGAAGGTGTGCGATGGACCGGAGCGGCGTCGACCTCGCGGCGAAGCTGATCGCGAAGGCGCAGAGCACGCAGTACGAGGCGGAGGCGATGGCCCTCGTCTGCAAGGCCCACGACCTGCTCGGCGTCGTGGTCGGCGAGCGGCTCGTCGTGTCGCGGTCCGTCGGGGGCGCGCGCGGGTCCTCGTCGGGCGGCACGTCTGAACCTCTGCTGGTCGAAAGCCGGCACGCGGACCGCGACTGGCGCTCCGGCGACGCGACCGCGGACCCGCACGAGGCCGCGGGCGAGGAGGTGCCCGCGAGCACCGTGCGGCACATCGACGTCTTCGCGTAGCGGGCGGCGCGGCCGGCATACTGGGGCGATGGACGCCTCGCTCCACCCCGACCTCGCCCCGCTCGCCGGCCTCGTCGGGACCTGGACCGGCCGCGGGCACGGGAGCTACCCGACGATCGAGGCGTTCGACTACGACGAGACCGTCACGTTCACCCACGTCGGAAAGGCGTTCCTCGCGTACGCGCAGCGCACGAGCGATGCCCGCGACGGCCGTCCGCTCCACGCGGAGACCGGCTACGTGAGACTGCCCGCACCCGGGCGCGTCGAGCTCGTCGTCGCGCACCCGACCGGGATCGCCGAGGTCGCCGAGGGCGTGCTCGCGGGCCGGCACGCGGAGCTGCGGTCGACGTCGGTCGCGCGGACCGGAAGCGCGCTCGAGGTCACCGCGCTCGAGCGTGACGTCTGGCTCGACGGCGACGTCCTCCGCTACGAGCTGCGCATGGCGGCCGTCGGGGTGCCCCTCACGCACCACCTCGCCGCGGAGCTGCGCCGCGCCGGCTGAGCGGGTGGCGCGGGTCCGCGCCGGAGCGCAGTCCCGGCCGGCCTCGACCTCGACGGGTGTGGCTGCCCCGCGGCCGCGCCCCCTCGAGCCGGCGCGGACCTCCGCGGCGACCGCGGTCGCCGCGTCGAGCACGTCGACCGTGGGCACGGGCCGGTGGCGCGCGGGCTGGTCCGCGGCCGAGCCTCGGTCGGATCGGCGCGAGGCGACGACGTCGTCCTCGTGCTCGTCGCGGCGCCGCTGAACGACCGCGACCGTCCAGGGTCACGTCGCTCGCCGGTCCGCACCGCCGGGCCGGCGGTGCTCGCACGACCGGCACTTGCTATCTGTAAATCAGGTTATTAGTCTGCCAAGCTGTATGACAGCTCAAGACATCGCATTCTCACCCCCGACACGGTTCGGTCTGCTCGAGCAGGTCGCTGCCCAGCTCGAGGAGCTCGTGCTTTCCGGGCGGCTCGAGATCGGCACGAAGCTGCCATCCGAGGGCGAGCTCGCGGCGCAGTTCTCCGTGAGCCGCCCGGTCGTGCGCGAGGCCATGGCCCAGCTGCGCGAACGAGGGCTCATCGAGACCGTGAACGGGAACGGCACGTACGTGCGGCGGCCGGACAACGACCATCTCGCGGACGTCCTGCTGCGGCACATGCGCTTCGAGACGCTCGCACGGCCGCACGTCATCGAGAACCTCTACGAGGCCCGCACCGCGGTCGAGGTCATGGCGGCACGTCTCGCCGCCGGCCGCGCGAGCGAGGTCGAGCGGAGCACGATCGGGACGTGCGTCGCGGACATGCGCTTCGCGCAGGGGCACCCGGACGAGTGGGTCGCCGCGGACATGGGCTTCCATCGGGCCGTGGCCGACGCATCCCACAACCCGCTTCTCGGCGCGTTCCTCGCGCCGATGACGAAGATCATCGAGCAGAGCATCTCGGAGAGCCAGCGGGACCCCGCGGCGGTGCGCGCCGGTCTCGCGGCGCACGAGACGATCTGGCGGGCGATCGAGCGGGGCGACGACGCGGCCGCCGGCCAGGCGATGTTCGAGCACCTCCAGGACTCGAAGTCGCGTCTCGCCTCGATCCTCGTGCTCCCCGGCTCCGACGAGGGATCCGGCGGGGCCCCGACGCACGCCGGCCGTGACGACGTCCCGGGATCGCCGTCGTGAGGATCACCGAGGTGCGGACGCTTCTCGTCGACGGCGGTTGGCGGAACTGGATCTTCGTGGTCGTCGAGACCGACGAAGGTCTGTGCGGGTACGGGGAGTGCACGCTCGAAGGGCGCGAGCAGGCGGTCGTCGGCGTCGTCGCGGACTTCCGGCGCCACCTGGTCGGCGAGCCGGCGACCGACATCCGCCGGCTGTTCCGTCGCATGACGCGCCACGGCTACTGGGAGTCCGGACCGGTCGTGAGCTCGGGTGCCGGCGGCGTCGAGATGGCCCTCTGGGACGTCGCGGGGAAGCGCGCGGGGCTGTCCGTGGCCGCGATGCTCGGGGGAGCGGTCCGCTCGGACATCGAGGTCTACTCCAACGCGTGGTACTTCGGCGCCGAGTCGAGCACGCAGTTCGCGGACTGCGCGCGTCGCACCGTCGCCCTCGGCTACCGCGGGCTGAAGTTCGACCCGTTCCTCGCCGCCGAGTTCCACATCGGCGACGCCGCGATCGGCGGCGCGGTCGAGCGCGTCGCGGCCGTGCGCGACGCGGTGGGTCCGACGGTGTCGCTCATGATCGAGGGCCACGGCCGCTTCGGGGCGGAGAGCGCGCTCCGGGTCGCGAAGAAGCTCGAGCCCTTCGCGATCCGGTTCTTCGAGGAGCCGACGCCCCCGGGCGACGAGGGCGCGATCGCCCGCGTCGCGCGCTCGTCCCACGTGCCGATCGCGGCGGGCGAGCGGGCGTACGACCTGCGCGACTGCCAGCGGCTCATCGCGGCCGGGATCTCGGTGCTGCAGCCCGACGTCATCCATCTCGGAGGCATCGCGCGCACGCTGGCCGCGGCCGAGCTCTGCGACGCGGCGTCCGTGTCCTTCGCACCGCACAACGCGTCGGGTCCGGTCGCGACCGCGGCGACGCTGCAGCTCGCGTCCGTCGCGCCGACGCTCTTGATGCAGGAGATGTTCGCTCCCGTCGACACCGAGTGGAAAGAGCGCGTCGCACCTCCGGGAGTCGAGATCCGCGACGGCTTCGTGCGTGCTCCGGCGGGTCCAGGGCTCGGGGTCGGGCTCGACGAGGCCGAGTCGCGCGCCCATCCGTACGTCGTCCGGGACCTCGACCTGTTCGGCGCCGAGTCGATCCTGTCCCGGCCCGTGCGCCCGGAGATCGCTCCGGACGGGGCCCAGCCGTGACCGCCACCCAGCCGGAGGTCGCCGGCCCGCTTCACGCCCGTGCGAAGCAGATCCGCCGCAAGGTGCTCGCCATGGCGTCGGGGCGGGGTCAGGGCTACGTCGGCCAGGGGCTCGCGATCGCGGACGTCCTCGCCGTCTTGTACTTCCACGAGATGCGGCTCCGTCCCGACGATCCGCAGTGGCCCGACCGGGACCGCTTCGTCCTGTCGACCGGCCACTACTCGATCGCGCTGTTCGCCGCCCTCGCCGAGGCCGGTGTGATCGCGGAGTCGGAGCTCGCCAGCTACGGCGACGACGGGAGCCGGCTCGAGATGTCCTCGATGTCGACGACGCCCGGCGTGGAGGTCACCGGCGGCTCGCTCGGGCACGGGCTCGGCATCGCGGCGGGCATCGCGCTCGGAGGCGCGCTGTCCGGGCGTGACTACCGCGTGTTCAACCTGTTGTCCGACGGCGAGCTGCAGGAGGGATCGACATGGGAGGCCGCGATGTTCGCCGGTGATCGGCGGATCGCCCGACTGACCGCGCTCGTCGACGTGAACCGCACCCAGGCAGACGGCGACCTCGTGCTCGAGGTCGAGCCGGTCACGTCGAAGTTCGAGTCGTTCGGATGGTGGGCGACGGACGCGGACGGCAACGACCCCGACGCGCTGGTCGCGGCGCTCGACGCGGCGCGTGCCGTGGGAGACCGTCCGACGGTCGTCGTGTGCCACACGCGTCTCGGCTTCGGCGTGCCGCTCGTGATGGAGCGCGAGCGCGCGCACTTCGTGCGCGTCGCCGACGACGAGTGGGCGGTCGCGCGTCGCCAGCTGGAGGAGCTCGCATGACCGCGGTCGGCCGGGGAAGGACGCTCGCGATGGGCGTCTCCGAGGACGCCGCCGTCCCGACGGTGGACGCCCCGTTCGCCCGCGCGCTCGTCGACGTCGCATCCGCCCGGCCGGACGTCGTCGGGCTCTCGGCGGACCTCGCGCGCTACACGGACATCGAGCCGTTCGCGAAGCGCTTCCCGGAACGGTTCGTGAACGTCGGGATGGCGGAGCAGAATCTCGTCTGCGTGGCCGCCGGGCTCGCGAAGGCGGGGTTCACGCCCGTCGCGACGACCTACGCCGTGTTCGCGACGCGGCGCGCGTACGACTTCATCGCGATCCAGTGCGCGCTCGAAGGCGCGAACGTGAAGATCGTCGCGGGCCTGCCCGGTCTCACGACCGGCTACGGCGCGACCCATCAGGGGATCGACGACCTTGCCCACATGCGGGTCATGCCGAACATGGTCGTGATCGACCCGTGCGACGCGATCGACATGGAGCAGGCGACGTACGCGGCGCTCGCGTACGACGGTCCCGTCTACCTCCGCCTCCTGCGCGGAGCCGTACCGGTCGTGCTCGACCGATCGGGCCCGGCTTTCGAGCTCGGGCGCGCGGCGCTGCTCCGCGAGGGCGAGGACGTCGGCATCGTGGCGAGCGGCACCATGGTCGCTCGGGCGCTCGCCGCCGCAGACGAGCTCGCGGCTTCCGGAGTCCGCGCGTCGGTGCTCAAGATGTCGACGCTGAAACCCTACGACGCCTCGGCGCTCCGCGAGCTCGCGTCCGGGACGGGAGCGCTCGTCACGGCGGAGAACCACGCGGTCGTGGGCGGGCTCTTCTCGGCGACGCTCGAGAGCATGGCCCGTTCGGGCGTGTCCGTCCCGGTCGAGGCGGTCGGCCTCGACGACGAGTTCGGCACGTGCGGCTCGCTCGACTACCTTGCCGTGCGCCACGGACTGTCGGCGGCTCACGTCGCCGACGCGGCGAGGCGCGCGGTCGCGTCGAAGTCCCGTTGGAGCGGGCGGTGACCGGCGCGGGCCCCGGCCTCCAGGACCGGATCGTTCTCGTGACCGGCGCCGGGGGCGGCATCGGGCGCAGCGTGGTCGCGCGGCTCCTTCTCGGCGGCGCGACGGTCGTCGCGTGCGACCGCCCGGGGTCGAAGGTCGCGGACCGCCTCGGGACGCTCGCCGGCGGGACGCGCCTCAGCGTCGGCGAGGCCGACGTGTCCGATCCCGAGACCGCTGCGGCCTGGGTGGAGGGCGCGGTCGCGGCCGCCGGCGGAGTCGACGCCCTCGTGAACGTCGCCGGCTACTGGATGTCTCGACCGTTCCTCGAGATCGGGCCCGGTGAGCTCGAGGAGATGGTGCGTGCGAACCTCGCGACCGCCTTCTACCCGTCACAAGGCGTCGCGCGCCACATGGTCGCGAAGGGGAGCGGGAGCATCGTCCACTTCGCGTCGACCGCGGGCGAGTACGGGTCGATCTCGCCGGGCGCGCACTACGCGGCGGCGAAGGGGGGCGTCATCGCGCTGACGAAGTCGATGGCGCGCGAGCTCTCGCCGCTCGGCGTGCGCGTGAACGCGATCTCGCCCGGGCCGATCGACACGAGCGCCCTCTCGGGCGGCGCCCCCGTCGACACGACCGTCACCGCGCAGCGCACGCTGTTCGGAAGGCTCGGCCGTCCCGAGGAGATCGCCGACGCGGTCGCGTTCCTCGCGGGCGGGGAGTCGACGTTCATCACGGGCCACATCCTCGGGGTCAACGGTGGAAGCCGCCTGTAGCGCCGCGGGCTCGCGCCGCGCGCGAGGCGACTCGGCGCCCGGCGCCGTCGCGGCGGCCGAGCGGCGGAGGCGCGAATGACGGTGAGCCTGTCGTCGTCCGTCGCATCGGACGGCCTGGGGGGAGGGCACACGCACGTGACGGTGACGCCGCAGGCACCGCGCCTTTCGATGGTCGGCATCACGAAGCGGTTCGCCGGGACCGTCGCGCTCGACCGCGTGGACCTCGTGCTGAAGGCCGGTGAGATCCACGCGCTCATCGGCCAGAACGGCGCCGGGAAGTCGACGCTCATGAAGATCCTCGCGGGCGACTACCGGGCAGACGCCGGCACGATCCTCGTGGACGGTCGCGTCGTCGACGTCCGCGACCCGCGCGCGGGGATCGGTCTCGGCATCGGGCTCGTGTACCAGGAGCTCAGCCTGCTCCCGAACCTCACGGTCGCGGAGAACATCTCGCTCGGTCGCGAGGCCTCGCGGCTCGGCGTGCTGAGCGGGCGCCGGCTCCGGCGCGACGCGGAGGCGGCCCTCGACGCGCTCGGCATCGGGCACGTCGACGTCGACGCGCCCGTCGGCACCCTGGCGCTCGCCGAGCAGCAGCTCGTCGAGATCGCGAAGGTGCTGAGCACCGAGGCGAAGATCCTCGTGCTCGACGAGCCGACCGCCGTGCTCACGTTGGACGACTCCAAGCGCCTGTTCTCGGCCTTGCGCCATCTTCGCGAGACCGGCGTGGCGGTCGTCTTCGTGAGCCATCGCTACCGGGAGGTCCTCGACCTCTGTGACCGGTGCACGGTGCTGCGCAACGGCCAGGTCGTCGCGACCGAGGACGTCTCGGCCCTCGACCTCGAGCGGCTCGTCGAGCTCACGCTCGGAGCGTCGCGTCCGACCCTCGACGCGACTTCGGGGCCGGTCGCGTCCGCGTCGGCCGCACCGGACGCGCGCCCGGTGCTCCTCGAGGTCGACGCGCTGAGCGTCGGCCCGGTCGTGCACGACGTGTCGTTCCGTGTGCGGTCGGGGGAGATCGTCGGGCTCTGCGGTCTGCTCGGCTCGGGCCAGAACGAGGTCGCGCGCGCTCTCTTCGGCGACCTCGTGGCGCGAAGCGGCCGGATCACGGTCGCTGGGCGGGAGCTCCGCAGGCCGGCGCCGCGGGCGGCGGCGCGGGCGGGCGTCGGGTTCATCTCGGAGAACCGGCGCGACGAGGCGCTGTTCCCGGACATGACCGTCGTGCAGAACGTCACGGTCGCGTCCCTGCGCTCCACGTGGCGCTCCCCGCGCCTGCCGTTCCTCAGCCCGAGACGCGAGCTCGAGAGCGCGCTGCCGGTCCTCGCGAGCGTGGGCGTCGCGCCGTCCCACCACCGTCGCGCGGTCAAGTTGCTGAGCGGCGGGAACCAGCAGAAGGCGATCGTCGCGCGGTGGCTGCTCAAGGGATCCGAGCTCCTCGTGTGCAGCGAGCCCACGCGTGGCGTCGACGTCGGGGCGCGTCTCGACATCTACGAACGCCTCGAGGACCTCGCGTCCCGCGGCACCGCCGTCGTCGTCGTCACGACCGACCTCGACGAGGCGCTCGCGATCTGCGACCGGCTCGTCGTGTTCGCGGACGGGCGCGTGAGCAGCGAGCTCGAGACCTCGTCGACCACGCAGGAGGAGCTTTTCCTCGCGATGCAGGGTCGCCGGGCGGAGCGGCCGACGTGAGCGCCGCCGCGATGGACCGCACGCTCCCCGCGCGAGATGCGGGCGGCCTGCCGCCGAGATGGTCGGCGAGCGCGCTCGGGCTGCGGTTCGGGATCGTGCTCGTCGGCGCCGTCCTGTTCGTCGTGTTCGCGCTGACGTCCGGCAGCTTCGCGACGTTCGCCAACCTACGCAACGTGCTCGAGCAGACGACGGTCGTCGGGATCGTCGCGATCGGCGAGACCGCGGTGATGCTCACCGGGGGGATCGACCTGTCCGTCGGCTCGACCGTTCTGCTCAGTTCCGTCGTGATGTCGGACCTCAGCATCAACCACGGCTGGCCGGCCTCGGTGGCCATCGTCGTGGGGATCGGCGCCGGGCTCCTCGTCGGGGTCGCAAACGGCGTCATCACCGTCGCGCTCGGCATCGAGCCGATCATCGTCACGCTCGGCACGCTGCTCGCTGCCGGAGGGCTCGGCCAGATCCTCTTGAACAACAGCTGGATCACCGTGCACTCCCGTGCGTTCGTCGACGTCGCCGTGCTGAGCCTGGCGGGCATCCCGCTCATGGTCTGGATGATGGTCGTCCTGTACGCGGGCGCGGCGCTCCTCATGCACCGCACGACGTTCGGCCGGACCATCTACGCGATCGGGGGGAACCGCGCCGCGGCGCGTCTCGCCGGCCTCGCCGTCGGTCGCCGGCTCGTCGCGGTGTACGCGTTGAGCGGTCTCCTTGCGGGCGTCGCGGGGTACTTCGAGGCGGGCCAGCTCGGCATCATCAGCCAGAACGACGGAAGCGGCATGGAGTTCTCCGCGATCCTCGCGGTGCTCATCGGCGGGCTGAGCGTGAAGACCGGCGGCGTCGGCCGGGTCGAGAAGACGTTCGCCGGCGTGCTCGTCGCCGGCATGATCTCCGACTACCTGATCCTGAAGGGCGTGCCCGGCGCCTACGAGCAGGCAGCTGTCGGCGCGCTCATCCTCGCGGCCGTGCTCGCGGATCACGTGCTCCGGCGGGGGCAGCAATGAACCCGCCACCTCGCGAGCACGGGTCGCGCATCGGCGCGGGGGTGCTGAGATGGGGCGAGCGCCTGTTCCTCGTCGTCGTGATCGGCCTGCTGTTCCTCCTCTTCTCGCGGATCTCTCCCGGATGGATGAACGGCCAGACGGTGCAGTTCGTCGTCGCACAGAGCGCGCCGCTCGAGGTCGTGACCGTCGGGATGACGTTCGCGATGATCTCGGGGAACATCGACCTGTCACCCGGCTCGATGCTCTCGCTCGCCGGAATGGTCACGGGCCTGGTGTACGCGCGCACCGGTAGCCTCTACCTCGGCCTGCTCGTGTCGCTCGCCCTCTGCGTGATCGTCGGCGCGGTCACGGGCGTGCTCGTCGGTCGCCTCAAGATCAGCGCGATCGTCGTCACGCTCGCGACCTACATCTGGGCGGCGGGACTCGCGACGGCGATCAACAGCTCGAACGCGATCCAGATGAACGGGTCGCTGTTGCGGCTGCTGGACGCGGGCAGGGACGGCGTCACGGTCACGATCCTCGTCGTGGCCCTGACCTACCTCGCCGGCCACGTGGTCCTGCAGCGCACGAAGTTCGGGCGCTACAGCCGCGCGCTCGGCGGAAACTTCGAGTTCACCCGGCGGGCGGGCGTTCCCGTGCGCCGCTACGTGCTCTACGTGTTCTTGTTCATGAGCCTCACGACGTGGCTCGGCACCGTGCTCTCCGTCGCGCAGCTCGGCGCGGCCCAGCCGCTCGCGGGATCCGGCCTCGAGCTCCAGGCGATCGTCGCCGTCGTGATCGGGGGCACGCGCCTCACCGGTGGCGAGGGCAGCATGCTCCGGAGCGCGCTCGGCGCGCTGCTTCTCGCGGTGCTCGGTCAGGGACTCTCCAGCCTCGGCCTCTCCGACGCGTACTACAGCCTCTGGGAGGGAGTGGCGGTGATCGTCGTCCTCGCGGCGAGTGTGTTGCTGCAGCGCGCGGTCCGCCGCGACGAGCGGCGTGCTCGCGTGCCGCGAGGACCTCGAAGGGTCGAGGGCGGTGTCCTCGAGGTGGCGTGAGCGGCCCTCGCAGCAGTGGCTGCGACCACCGGCCGTGCGTGTCACGCATGTCAAATTGGCAAGAACGATGAAGGGGGAACAGTGAAGCGAATTCGTCGGGCGATCGCGGTGGCAGCTGCTGCGTCGCTAGGGGTATCGGTGGCTGCCGCGGGCGTGAGCGCCGCAAACACGCCATCGGCACGATCCGCGCCGAGGGCCGGCGCGAAGCCGACGGTGGCATGGATCCAGATCGGAGCGAACAACCCGTTCTGGACGGCGGAGAACGAGGCCGCGGCCCAGGCGGCGCGGCACAACGGGTTCACGTTCCGCGTGCTCAGCGGCAACAACTCGGTGTCGACGCAGTCGAGCGAGGTGGAGCAGCTCGTCAACGAGCACGTGAGCGCGATCCTCATCACCGCGATCGACCCCGCGTCCATGGGGACGGCGTTCGCGTACGCGAAGAGCCACGGTGTCCCGGTCATCAGCACGTACAGCTCGTCGCCGCAGGCGACGATGAGCGCGGGCTTCGACGAGGAGGCCGTCGGGCACGACATGGCGGTGTTCTCGCTCAAGCTGCTCGAGCAGCGCTATGGCTCGGCGAAAGGCAACGTCGCCGTGCTCGGCCTCTCGCTCGGCCAGACGCTCGAGGAGTACCGGATCGGTGGCTTCGTGAGCGTCATGAAGCACTACCCGAACATCCACGTCGTCGCGGAGGAGCCCACGAACTCGCTCGCGGACACCGCGCAGTCGCTCATGCAGGACTGGCTGACGAAGTACCCGAACCTCTCGCTCGTCTACGGCGGGAGCGACACGGTCACGGTCCCGGCCATCACGGTCGCCCAGCGCAGCCACAAGGTCTGCAACATCTCGACCAAGAGCTGGAAGTCCAACCCGTCCTGCATCATGTTCACCTCGGTCGACGGCGACCCGATCGGGATCACGGCGATCAGCCAGGGGACGCTCGCCGGCACGGACCTCTACGCGCCGTACTGGGCGGGATACCAGTTCGCGATGATCGGGTACGACCTCGCGACGCACAAGATCAAGCCGCACACGGTGGTGCTGCAGGCCTTGCCCGTGGACCGGACGAACGTCGCCTGCATCAACCGCATGCAGACCGCGATGGCGGACCACATCGCCACGTTCAACTTCAACGGCACGCTCACGCAGATCGCGAAGAGCTACGGGTGCCCGACGGTGACGATCACCGGCGGCCCGCCGCTCACGGGCGGTCAGCAGTTCTAGTGTCCGCGAGGTAGATCGGAGCGACGGCGAAGCCCGACCCGACGGGGTCGGGCTTCGCCGCGCCGGACCGACCGCCGGCCGTGCGCGAGCGCGCCACTGTCGTAGCGGCGGAGGGGAGCACGAGATGGAGCACGTCAAGGAGCGCGTCGGATGACGTGGGCACCGCACAGCGGCGACGAGGTCGGGGCGGGGGCGCGGATCGACCGCGAGTCGGTGGTCGCGTCCCTCGGCCTCGCGCGCGAGGGGCGCATCTTCGACCTCGACATCGGGCGCTTCGCGGGCATGCCGCGCCACCCGCTCCAGCCGCCGTTCGACCTGTCCACGTACCGGACGCCCCGCGGCGCCCGCGCAGGCGCGAACCGCGCCGGGCCCGATCCGGACAACCTCACGAACTTCGGCTTCTCGCTCGAGCTCGTGAGCACGAGCATGCACCTCGGCACCCACATCGACGCGCTCTGCCACGTGACGGCGGGCGACGACGACCACTGGTACGGGGGGTTCACCGAGCGCGGCCATCTCGGGGACAAGGGCGCGCTCGCGTCCGACGTCACCCATATCCCGCCGATCGTGACCCGCGGCGTCCTTCTCGACGTGGCGGGGGCCCACGCGAAGCGTCAGCTGCCGCCCGGCTACGCGATCGGGCCGGACGACCTCGAGCTCGCGCTTCTGCGCGCCGGCACGGAGCTGCGCCCGGGTGACGTGGTCCTCGTGCACACGGGCCAGCTCCGCGACTGGCCGAGCGTGCGCGGCGGGGGCGAGCCGGGCCTCGGCATCGAGGGTGCGCGATGGCTGTCGGGGCGCGGGCCCGTCGCGGTCGGAGCCGACAACGCGGCGGTCGAGGTGCTGCCGTCCGTCGTCCCGGGCGATCCCCAGCCGGTGCACGTCCACCTCATGGTCGAGTGCGGCATCTACATCATGGAATGGATGTACCTCGACGAGCTCGCGGACGCCGGCATCTCGGAGTTCCTCTTCGTGTGCCTGCCGTTGAAGATCGACGGGGCGACCGGATCGCTCGTGCGGCCGGTCGCGATCACGTGAGCGCCCCGCGGCGGCCACCGGCCGAATCGCAGGACGACCTGCGCGACACCTACGGGCACACGCCGGTCGACAAGATGTTCGGTGGCCGGGACGTCTACGGCGTCGGCTTCGAGCCGCGACGTGCCGGGCGCCGGCCGGTGCGACTCGCGGTCATCGGCGCGGGCGGCGTCGTGCAGTCGAAGTACCTGCCCGCGATCGCCCGCCTGCGGATGCTGTGGGATCCGGTCGAGCTCGTCGCGTTGGCCGACCCGGACGAGGCGCAGGGACCCAAGGTCGCGCGCGTCCAGGGCTGTCGCTGGTACTCGGACCACCGCACGCTGCTGGACCGCGAGCAGCCCGACGCGGTCGTCGTGGCGAGCCCCGACGCGCTCCACGCGCTCCACGCGCGCGACGCGCTCGAGCGAGGCGTCGCCGCCCTCGTGGAGAAGCCGTTCACGCTCGCGCTCGCCGAGGCGCGCGAGCTGTGCGCGCTGGCAGAACGTCACGACGTGCTGCTGATTCCGGTCACGAACCTCCGATTCGCGCCGCCGTTCCGGCGGGCCGGACAGCTCGTGCGGGACTCGCGCGCGTTCGCCGCTCCGGGGCTGTTCCTCGGACGCATGCACCTCGGCTACGACTACGTGGCGCTGCTCGAGGACGCGACCGTGCACCTTCTCGACCTCGCTCGCTTCTTCATGGGAGACGTGCGGAGCGTCGACGCGCGCGGCGTCGGGCGCGGTCACGACGGCTACCCGTTCCGCACGGCCGCGATGACGCTCGCATTCGAGTCCGGTTCGATCGGCCAGGTCGCGACGAGCAGCGCTGCGCTCAGCCTGAAGCCGTGGCTGCGCGTCGAGGTCCACGGCGACGGGGAGTGGCTCGCGGTCGACGACGTCTACGAGCTCGCGGTGTACGACAGCGAGGTGGGGCCGACGAAGACGTGGCGTCCGGTCATGGCGAGCACGCTCGTCCTCGACGAGGAGCTCGGCGGGCACGTGGGCCAGCTCGAGCACTTCCTCCAGGTGTTGCGCCACGACGAGCCGCCGCTCGTCGAGGGGCGCGACGGGTGCGGCGCGATCGAGCTCGCGATCGCCGCGCACCTCTCGGTCGCGAGGGGCACCGGAGTCGACTTGCCTCTCGACCCGGCCGAAGCGGATCGCGAGGTGCGCGTGCTCGGGTTCCCCCCGTACGGCAACGCCTGACTGCCGCCGCTGCTCGGAGCCCCGCGCCGCGCCGCGGCGCAGCGTCCGCCTTGCGGTGTGCCCCTCACGCACCACCTCGCCGCGGAGCTGCGGCGCGTCGGCTGAGCGGGCGGCGCGGGTCAACCGTTCGGGACAGTCGTCGCGACCGGGGGCGGCACGCCCGGCGCGGTCTTGGCGGGCGGAGGTGGCTCGGTCGTGACCGGCGGGGGTGCGATTGCCGGAACGGGCGGCTCGGTCGTCGTCGTCGTGCCGAGGTTCGTCGTCGGGTCCGCAGCGGGCGCGGCGACCACGACGAGCGGCGGCGACGTTCCCCGCCGGCCTGACCGCTCGTCTGCGAGCGAGACCGTCGTGGTCTGCGGGTCGACGAGCGTCACGGGCACCGTGGCGGCTCCGTCGGTGAAGGTGACGGCGCTCCCCGACGCACATCCGGCGCGCGGCGGGTAGACGGGGCGGCCGCCGCCCGGCGCGGGCGCGCGATCCGGTCCTGAGAGTGCGATGCACTTCGGACCCGTGTACGCGACGTCCGTCCCGCCCGAGCTGTCCAAGGCGGTGACGGCGAGGTCGAAGGGTGCTCCGGCCGTCGGGTTCGACGAGTCGGCCGTGACCGAGAACTGGAGCCCGTCGGAGGACGCCACGGTCACCCCTGCGCTCGAAGCGATCGAGGTCCACGCTCCCGCGACGGCGGTCACCGTGTAGGTGTACGTGCCGAGACCGGTGACGACGTCGGAGCAGGTGATCCGCGTCGCGGGCGTGCCGGCACCGATGAGGTCCCAAGCGGAGGAGCCGCACGCGGCGGACGTCGACGATCCGTCGGTTCGCGTGACGAAGTAGCCCGCTGGACGCTGGCTGCCGGCGGCAGGGCCAGTCCAGCTCACGAGGACGGACGTGCTCGCGAGTCCGCCAGGGTGGTGGCCCGCGTGAGCGTCTGCGCCGGTCGGGCCGCCCGTGGGCGCCGCGGTCGTCGCACCGGTCACGCCGGTCGGATCGACGGTCGGGGGTGCCGGGTTCGGTGTGACCGTCGCCGGATCGAGCCCGGATTGGCCGCTCGCCGGCTCCGCCTGAACCGCAACCGCGGTCACGTCGAGGGGCGGACCGAGCGTGCCGGCCACGACGCTCAGCTGCGCAGGCTGCGAGGTCGAGGTCGAGAGCGCGTCGCTCCCCGACGTGGCGAGCGTCGACGTGGCGACGAGCAGGGCGACGAGTGATGCCGCGACGGTCGCGCTGCTCCGTGGTGTCGGGAGTCTCATTGGCTACGTCGATTCGTCGCTCGATCGAGAGGTCGAGGTCCGGTCCGAGCGCTCGGCGCCGGAGCCGGTGGGCAAGTGCCCACCGGCTCCGGCGCCCACCCGGCCAACCGTTGCGCGCCGGCAACGGCTCCGTCGGGCTCGGGCGCTACGAGGCCGACTGGTTCCAGAAGGCCTGCGG
>DAHUXW010000019.1 GCA_027306925.1 Acidimicrobiaceae bacterium
CCGCGAGGCCCGTCGGCGCGTAGATCTGAGCGGCAGTCGCGAGTCCGCCGTATCCCGAGTTTCCCCAGCCGTTGTGACCCGCGATGATGTAAGAATCCCCCGCCACGGTCGACGCGAGTCCGTAGGCGCACGACGACGCGCAGCTCGTCGCGGCGATCATGAGCACGGCCCCGCTGCCGTAGTCGGAGACGAGCAGGTTCCCCGAATGGTCGAGCACGAGCGACGACGGCTGATTGAGGGCAACGTCTGTCGCTGGCGTTCCGTTGCTCGGAACCCCCGCGGACCCGTTGCCCGCGATCGTATAGATGTCGCCCGCAGTCATCGCGATTCCCCACTGTGTGTGGCTCGTCGCGGCAATCTCGCGCACTCGGTCGTTGGATACGTCGATGGCGTAGACGTTGCCCGCCGCATCGACCATCAGCGCATCGGGTCGGTCCATGATCGCAGAAGTCGCCTGGCCGCCGTCTCCGGCGAACCCAGCCGCCTCGGTCGGTGACCCCGCGATCGTGTAGATGTCCCCCGGCGTCGAGGGTGTCGCGCCGACCACGACGTGCGGGCGAATCGCCGAGGAGCTCGACAACGCGGGAACGACGACGAATACGAGCGGGAGCACCGCGACCGCAGCGACGGTCCACGCGAGCGGTCCGCGCCGTGGAGGGCGCAGGTGGAGCCGACGCGGACGGCGAGATCCGAGGCGTGACACCATGCGGGCTCCTCCCACACGTGCTCGCGAGCGCGAGCGACCAGCACCTATTGGAACTGCGTGCCTGCTGCGAGCCCGTCCGTCGAGCCCGGTGATCGGTGCGACGCGTGGTCACACTCGGTGTGGCGGCTGCCGTGACGACGCTGTCGAGGCGTCCGTGGGACACTCTGTGCAACTACTGTGCGTGAGGGTACG
This sequence comes from Acidimicrobiaceae bacterium, assembly GCA_027306925.1. Classification (GTDB taxonomy): domain Bacteria; phylum Actinomycetota; class Acidimicrobiia; order Acidimicrobiales; family Bog-793; genus JAJZBW01. The sequence continues at coordinate 899 of DAHUXW010000019.1, forward strand.
ACCACAGCATGTAGTCGTCAAGGGGTTTCTTCGCGCCCCACGCAAGAATCTCGTCCGCTGGCGCGCAGCCGCGCGATCCCAGATCACTTCCGTGCATTCGAAGCCGTAGCTCACGGTTATCTCTTCGCAGCACCTTCAACTTCGCGAGCTCAGCGCTCGCGAGCCCCGGACGGCCCCCACGCGCGCGGCAACTCGCTCCCGACGCCGGGCCTGGCGGAGGATGTCCCGAGTTCCGTAGAACTTCGGTGGCGGCCCGATGACGTTCAGGCTGCGTCTTCCTCATTGTTGTAGTCGACCGGTGTGACACCTTCGGCGACGTAGGCATCGAGGGCGTTGCGAGCAAGTAAATCTCATCGTCGCCCGAAACTCGGACCGTTGGCTATTCGACGTCCCCCAGGCAACACGCACACTGGCGTTGTCCATTCCGCCGCTACCCGACGAACGCACGATGGTCCAGAATCTCGGTCGAGGCAGCGCTCCGGGCAGCGAACTATTGCGCAGCCACACGCCGGGCCGGTGGCACATGACGGCCTGGCCCCCGCCGCATCCCGTCGCCCGCTGGTGGTCCGCAGCGCCCTTTCTCGGTCCCCATCGCCGCGCGTACGATCCGGCGACGATGCCCTATGCGATGGTCAACGACCCAGACTGAATTGTCTTGTACGACCACAGGTGACCGCGCGACAAGTGCTGCGCGTATCGCGCACACGGCGCGGATGGCGCGCCAGCTCGAGCGATGTCTCGCTCGGCACTACGGAATCAGCGACTTGATGCGAGGCCACACGATCGCGATCGCCTCGCGGTACGGCGGTGCCTTGGGGAACAACTCCGGCACAACGACGTCATAGGTGTCACCCATGTCCCTGAGGTGTTCCTCGATACGGTCGATCCGGTTCGTCACCCCCTTCGCGACGAGCTCGAACTTCACCAGTGCGAGGCGCGCGATGTTCTCGTCCGACGTCGTCTCGCGCGCGAGCATCACCGCCAGGTCCGCGAGGTCGGTTGGTCGCAGCCGCTGGGCGATGGCCCGGATCTTCTCCGCGGCCATCTCATCCACCGACATGGTGAGAATCTCGAACTTCTCGTAGAAGGGATCGCCGATGAACGCCGGCACCGGATCATCGACCACCCCCTCTCGGTAGCTGATCTCGACCTGCACCGAGCTGCTCGGGAAGGTCTCCCCGATGACCTGCACGCTGTCGAAGTCGAGGCTGCGGGCCGAGTCAGTTGCTGGCTCACCTGGCGAGAACCGGACGACGTTGCGGATGCTGGCCTCGCGGATCACTTCGGCGACCTCCTCGCCATCGAGCTTGTGCTCGGGTGGTTCGTGACGCGTGGCGTCGGCGTCCTTGCTGAAACGGAGGAGTCCGTGGACGTGCCGCAGAACGAATCCGCCCTTGAAGACCAACTGTCGTGGAAAGTGCACCGATAGCTGGCCCGCGAGCGTGATGAGCGCGAAGTCCCGGACGGCGACGTCCATGCCGCCCGGCATCGCCTCGAGCAGGTCGGTCAGCTCGTTGGCACCGCCCCACTGCCGGCGGGCTTCCTCGACGCTCACGCGATTGCCCTTTCCGGCTCAAGGATGGCATTGACCACAACCCGCCAGGTGCCATCAACCGGACCGTCAGCCGATCCACGGGGCCGCATCAGCACCGGCGCGCGGTTCTCGCCGATGAGACCTCGATAGGGCGCGGCTGCGTCAGCTCCGAAGAGGCGCTCAACCACGAAGCCGACGCGTCGAGCAGCGGACGGCGAGCGATAGCGAATCACCGTCTCGAGCAGGCGGTCCTTGAACCCCAGGTCCCGAGACGCTGCGAGGAGCAGTGCATCCAGCGCCTGTGTGAGGGAGACCGCGTATCGGGGATGGTTCAGCGCATCAACGATGGCCCGTTCCGGAACCGCGTACTGCGGACGCACGTCTTCTTGCCACCCCCAGATGTTCGTCGGGTCCGTCAGCAGGAACGTCGCCGACTGCCCTCGGTATGAGAGCTTCTTGACGCGACCGGGGACGAGCACGATGACGCCAAAGAAATGCTGGTCGGTGAGTTCGTGGCGCTCGAGCGCTCGCCCGCCTGTGATGAGGTACGGCTGCGGCGCGACGGCATCGACCAGGTCGGTCATATCGACTCCCAGCGAGCCGGTGGTATCGGGCAACACCAACAGGTCTTTGCGGACCGGCATGACTCGCTCCGCCCGGACCAGACGCTGGATTGCCTTCTGCGCCGCCTCGCGACTGCCGGTTCGCCTGGCGACTGCATCGAGGTCAGCCGACGGCACAGAGATGCCCCGGCGGCCAGCTTCCACAGCGGCGCGATGCATCTCACGCAGCACGCGGTCCTCAAGCTTCATGGCGTATATAGTAGCAGCCGAAAGGTCGGAATAGTACCTTTCATCGTTAAACTCGTACAGGAAGATCGAGGCCACCCCTCCCTACGCAGGAGCCGCTACCTCCGAGATGACGGCGGTGCGCTTCCGCCGGGAGGACCTCGACGCGCCCTTTGCGATCTGCCTCGAAAGCGCCGACGCGATCGCGACGTCGCGCTCCCTCGTCGCGTGCTGGTAGATCAGCGCGACTCGCGGCGACGCCTGGCCCATCCGGTTCATGAGTTCCTTGGTGCTCGCCCCCGTCGCCGCGGCGAGCGTGTTGCCAGTATGGCGGAGATCATGAAAATGGAACCCAGGCATCCCCGCCGCCGCAGTGGCCTTGTTCCAGTTCCGGTAGAAGGTCTTGCCATGAAGCGGCTGGCCGAGCGTGCCGCAGAACACGAGGCCCTCCGGACCGGGGGCCGAGTAGGTCGACAGATGTGCCTCTACGTCGGGGATGATCGCTTGCGGGATGGCGACGGTGCGGACACCCGCGTCGGTCTTCGGTGGTCCGAGTACGAGTGTCCGGTCGGAGAGCTCTTGGTACTGCTCGACGACCTGCACGGTCCGATGCAACACGTCGAGCCGGTCACGGCGGAGCGCACGTAGCTCGCCGATGCGAAGACTGGTGAACGTCGCGGACAATACGAGCGCGCGCGTCGAGGGGCCGATTGCATCGGCGATCGCGTACACTTGCTCGATCGTCGCGACCGGTCGCTCCGGTGTCCGCTCGGTCGATGCGCCCTTCACGACGCACGGGTTCCTCGGGATCAGCTCGTCCTCGACGGCAGTCGCGAGGATGGCGTGGAGGAGTCGGTAGCACTTCGCCACCGTCGCCGATCCCGGCTTCTTCGCGCCGAGCATCGTCGCCCGCCACGTCCGCACCATCCCTGGCGTGATCTTCGATAGGTCGGTGTCACCGAGAACGGGATTGATGTGGAGGCGCAGGTTGATCTCGTGCTGCTCGCGGCTTCGCGGCCGGAGGTTCGGCTTGTCGTCGAGCCACTGCCTCGCGTAGGTCCGGAGACCGATGTTGCCGCGTTCGGGCGGGACCCACGTCCCTCGTTCGAAGTCGGCGCGCGTCGCTGCGAGAAAGGCGTCCGCGTCCCCCTTCGTCCGGTAGGTAGTGGGTGCTGCGCGCCAGATTTCGTCGACGCGATACCGCGCCTGCCAACGCCCGGACGGCAATTTCCGGGTGCTTCCCCACGGACTGCGAGACGTCTTCCCAGCCACGACCTTCAGGATCTCGCTGTGGCACGTAGGCGGCACGGCACCTCGTGGCATAAAGAAAGGGGACCCTCTCGGGTCCCCTTCTAGGTCATCTAGCTGGTCTTTCTCTGGAGCGGACGACGGGATTCGAACCCGCGACCCTCACCTTGGCAAGGTGATGCTCTACCACTGAGCCACGTCCGCGTGACCACAGGATCCTACCAAGCCCGCGCGCGCCGCGGCACACGGGCGGAACGGGCGGAACCGCGCCGGCCGCGGTCAGCGGCCGGTGTGGCCGAACCCTCCCGAGCCGCGCTCGCTCGGCGGGAGCTCGACGACCTCGACGAATGCAGCGTGCGCGTACGGTACGACGAGCAGCTGGGCGACCCGGTCGCCGCGGTGCACCTCGTAGTCGAGCTCCGGGTCGGTGTTCACGAGCAGGACCTGGATCTCGCCCCGGAACCCGGAGTCGACGAGCCCGGGGGCGTTCAGACAGGTCACGCCGTGCGTCGCGGCGAGCCCGCTCCTCGGCACGACGAGGCCCGCGTACCCCGGCGGCAGCGCGAGCGTGACCCCGGTCGGGACGAGCGCGCGCCCCCCGCCCGCCGTGAGCACCGCGCCGACGCGGGCGACGAGGTCGCCGCCCGCGTCGCCCGGACGTGCGTACCTGGGCGTCGACGACGCGCCGTCGACGAGCACGAAGGGAACCTCCGGCGCACCGGGAGGGCCGGGATCGGTCATGAGCGCACGGTACCGCCACGCGCACGGCGAGGCACTTCGTGGAACGCGCGCGACCACGGATAGCATCGCCGGATGCTCGTGTGGATGGACCTCGAGATGACCGGGCTCGAGCCCGACCGGCACGTCGTGGTCGAGGTCGCGACACTCGTGACCGACGACGACCTGCATATCGTCGCCGAAGGGCCGGACGTCGTCGTCGCCGCGAGCGCCGAGCAGCTCACGGAGATGGACGACGTCGTGCGGCGCATGCACACGGCGAGCGGCCTGCTCGACGCGATCGCGACCTCGACCACGACGGTCGAGGAGGCGAGCGCCATGACGCTCGAGTTCATCCGGGCCCACGTCCCCGAGCCCCGCCGGGTGCCGCTGTGCGGGAACTCGATCGGTGTCGACCGCCGCTTCCTGCGCCACTACCTCCCCGCGGTGGACGAGCACCTGCACTACCGCTCGATCGACGTGTCGACCGTGAAGGAGCTGTGCAAGCGGTGGTACCCGTCGCTGTACGGGCGTGCGCCGAGGAAGGCGGGCGCGCACCGTGCGCTCGGGGACATCCGCGAGAGCGTGGCGGAGCTCGCCTACTACCGGGACAACTTCTTCCGCCTGCCCGGCACGCCGCTGCCGACGTCCGACGCCTCGCAGCCCGAGCCGGCTGGCTGACCGTTCCGGGGACCGCCGCGCTGGACCTGCGGCGCCGACACCGGCACAATCGGCCGATGGCGCACCGCGCTCGCAGGCTCGCCCCGCTCCTCCTCGCGCTCGCGGGCGCGTCGGCCCTGCTCGCCGCTCCCCAGGCGGGCGCGGCGCGCGCGGCCACTGCGGCAACTGCGCGCGCGGCCGCGGCGCCCGGGATCTCCGGCCAGTGGACGACCTACGGGGGTAGCGCGTCCCGCACGTCCGTCCAGCCCGTGAGCCCGCCGCTGCGCCCGCTGCGCGCCTGGTGGACCTCGCCCGGGCTCGACGGCCCCGTCTACGGCGAGCCGCTCGTCTTCGGCGACCTCGTGTACGTCGCGACCGAGGCCGACACGGTGTACGCGCTCCGGGCGTCGACCGGGCGCGTCGCCTGGGCTCGCCGGGTCGGCACACCCGCGCCCGCCTCCGCGCTGCCGTGCGGGGACATCTCCCCCGTGGTCGGCGTGACCTCGACGATGGTTGTCGACCCGGCCACCTCGACGCTCTACGCGTCCGCGGAGACCTCGGTCGGGGGACACGTCCGTCACCTCCTCGTCGCGATCGACGCGCGCACCGGAGTGACGCTCTGGCGCCGCGACCTCGACCGTCCGGGATGGACCGCGGCCGCGCAGCTGCAGCGCGCCGCGCTCGCGCTCGACGCCGGCCGGGTGCTCGTGGGGTTCGGAGGCAACTACGGCGACTGCTCGAGCTACCACGGCTGGCTCCTCGGCGTCCCCGACCGCGGGACGGGTCCGATCCGCGCGTACGAGGTCCCGACCTCGCGGGAGGGCGCGATCTGGGCACCGTCGGGCGTCGCGGTCGACGCCGCCGGTCACGTCTACCTCGCGACCGGCAACGGGTCCTCCTCGACCAGGTTCGATCACGGCGACAGCGTCATCGAGCTCTCGCCCGGCCTCCGGCTGCTCGGCTTCTTCGCGCCGCGGGACTGGTCGAGCCTCAACTCCTCGGACGCCGACCTCGGCTCCACGGGCCCGCTGCTGCTGCCCGGCGACCGGGTCGTCCAGATCGGCAAAGGGGCCGTCGCCTACCTGCTCGACGGCGCGCGGCTCGGCGGCATCGGCGGCGAGCGCGCGAGTCTCGACGCGTGCTTCGCGACCGGCGGCGGCGCGTACCTCGCGCCGTTCGCGTACCTGCCGTGCGTCCACGGTTCGCTCGAGGCCGTGCGGGTGACCGCGACGTCGATCCGGCCCGCGTGGACCGCGAACGCAGTGAACGGCTCGTCACCGACGATCGTCGGCGGGATCCTCTGGACGCTCGGCAACGCCGGCCGCCTGATCGGGACGACCGCCCGCGGCGGGCGCGTCGTGGTCGACGTCCCGGTCGTGCCCGTCGAGAACTACGAGGCCCCGGGTACCGGCGACGGGCTGCTCGTCGTCGCGGGGACGTCGAACGTGGAGGCCTTCGCAGGGCCGCGCGGGGTCCTGCTCCCCGGATAGGTCGAACGCGACGCGACCCCTGCCGCTCCTGCCGACCTACGATTGACCCGCTTGGACATCGACCCGACGGGTGAAGTGACGGTCATGATCGTCGACGACCACGCGACGTTCGCCGACGCGCTCCGCCACGCCCTTCGGGCCGAGCCGGGCATCGAGGTCGTCGCCGTCGCGACCGACGCGGCGGGTGCGCGCCGGCTCGCCTTGCAGACGCGGCCGGCGGTCGCGCTCGTCGACCACCGGATCGGCGACGACGACGGCATCGAGCTCGTTCGGGAGCTCCACGGCGCGTTCCCCGACATGCAGCTCGTGATGCTCACCGCCACGACCGAGGAGTCGACGGTGCTCCACGCGCTCGAGGCGGGCTGCGCTGGCTACGTGCTCAAGGCATCGCCGCTCGAGACCGTCGTCGCGGCCGTGCGCTCGGCCGCGAGGGGCGACGCTGTCGTCCCGCCGGCGCTGCTCGCGCTCCTGTTGCCGCGGCTTCGAGAGACCGACCGGTCGCGGGGCCAGTCCGGCGCGCTCACCGAGCGCGAGCTCGACGTGCTCCGGCTGCTCGCCCGCGGCCGCGCGAACGCGGCCGTCGCGGTCGAGCTGTCGATCAGCGTGAACACGGTGCGAAACCACGTGCAGAACATCTTGACCAAGCTCGGCGCGCACTCGAAGCTCGAGGCCGTCGCGAAAGCACGCGAGTCAGGGCTGATCTGACCGGTCGTCGACACCTGGCCTCGCGACGCGACCGCACGCGTCGCGCACGACCGTGCAGACGTCGTCGACCGGGGCCGTCTTGTCGATCGTCGCCACCGCGCCCGCGATCGTGATCGCCGCGCGCGACGAGCGGTCCCAGCTCCCGGACATCGCGACGACGGCGAGGCCGGGAAACGACTCGACGATCCGCCGCGTGAGCGCGACGCCGCCGCCGCCCGGCATCCGGTAGTCGACGAGCACGACGTCGACCCCGACGCGAGCCGCCTCGAACCCGGACCCGACGCCGTGCGCGACACCGACCACCTCGAAGCCCGGGTCGGAGGCGAGCGCGTCCGCCAGCGCGACCGCGAACGGCTCGTCGTCGTCGACGACGAGAACCCTCCACCCGGCGGCTTCGCCCTCGTGCACCCCGTCCTTCCGCACCTCGGCCGCGATCGCGGCACGCCTCGCCCGGATCGGCCCTTCCATCCTCGGCCGCTCCGCCCGCGCGAAGGTAGATACGCGTGCACCATGCCCGCTCCTAGTGTAAACGCACTATTACGCAGTACACTCGCACGACCGGCGACGGAGCGCCGAACCCGGGGGGAGGTCGGCCCACGTCCGGTGACCAGCAGGAACGAGCGGACCCGGAGGTGCGCCTCCGACAGCTGCTGCGAGCGCTCGGCTACGCGCTCGCGACCTGCGACAGCGCGGGCCGGGTGCTCGATGCGGACGAGTCGTGGGCCGGCGTCGTGGGCCCCGTCGGCGACGAGGTGGCCGCGATCCGTCCGGGTCCGCGACCCCCGCCGGGGGCGCGCGGGGCCGGGGGCACGCGGCAGGTCGATGCCCTCGCCGCGGGCGATCTGTCGCCGGGCGACGCGCTCGAGACTGTCGCCACGACGATCGTCGCGTCCGGCGTGGACCGCGACGCGCGCGTCGTCGAGCTCGTCGCCGTGCCGCTCGGAGCCGACGACGGCTCCTTCGTCCTCGGCGCCCGCGAGGTGCCGAGCCGGGCCGCCGACGGGGGCGCGCGCCCGAACCGCGCAGCCTCGACCGATTCGACCGACGTCCCCGAGCACACGGTCGCCGGCCCGCTCGCTGCACTGTACGCCGCGGCCGCCGAGGCTTCGCCGATCGGTCTCGCGCTGTGGCGGCACGAGCCCCGCGACGGGAGCCTCACCCTCGTCGCGACGAACGCGGCGGCGCGCGACTTCACGAACCTCGCTCAGGAGTCGGTCGGGCGCACGAGCGCGGAGCTCTCCGAGCGGTGCCCCGCGATCGGCGAGCTCCGCTGGGGCGCCCCGAGCGAGATTCGCCGTCCGCCCGCGGCGCTCGGCACTCTCGAGCTCGCCGGCGCGGACGGCCGGCGGCGGGCCGTCGAGCTCGTCATGTCCCCGATCGGCGACGGGGTTCTCGTCCTGCGCCTGACCGACGTCACCGCAGAGGCGCACGCTCGGCGCGACCGCCAGCAGCTGCTCCGGCGAGTCGCCGACGCCGAGGACGCGGAGCGCAGGAGGATCGCGGAGGCGCTCCACGACGACACGATCCAGATCCTCGCCGCGGTGAACATGGACCTCGGCGGACTCCGCCGCAGGTCGAGCGACCGCGCGCTCGCCGAGCGCATCGAGCGCGTCGAGCACCGGGTGCGCCAGGCGACACACGCGCTGCGCTCGCTCGTGTTCGAGCTCTACCCGCCCGATCTCGTCTCCGGCGGCCTCGTCGCGGCGCTCCCCGCGCTCGCCGAGCGCGTCTTCGAGCACACCGGCACGAAGACGACGATCGTGAACGAGCTGCGACACGCCGCCGGAACCGAGGTGCGCGTCGCGGCCTACCGCATCGTCCAGGAGGCGCTCGTGAACGTCCGCCGGCACGCGCAGGCCTCACGCGTGAAGATCACGCTTGCGCACGACGGCGAGATGTTCGTCGCGACCGTCGCCGACGACGGCATCGGGCCGGGCGCGCCCGGCGCGGCGGGCGCGCCCGGCCACTTCGGGTTGCGGACGATGCGCGAGCGGGCCGAGAGCATGCAGGGATCGCTCACGGTCCGGCGCGCCGAGCCGTCGGGCGTGGAGATCGAGGTCCGGCTCCCGGACCCCGAGCTCGCCGACGTCGACGACCCCTGAGCACGGCGCGCGGACTCCGCTCGGCTAGCTTCGCCGCAGTGTGCTTCTCGCCGCAGGCCGACCTCGTCGGTGGCGCCGTCGTGGCGGCGCTCGGCGTCGACGCCATCCGCCACGTGCACCGGCACCACGGTCACGTGGCGATTGCGGCGCTCCCGCTCGTGCTCGGCGCGCACCAGCTCGACGAGTCGCTCGTCTGGTGGGGTCTGCAAGGCCACGTCTCCGCGTCGGTCGGGCGCGTCGCGATGTGGGTCTACCTCTCGATCGCGTTCGTCCTCCTCCCGATCTACGTACCCGCGGCGGTGCTCGCGCTCGAGCGCTCGGCACGGCGGCGGTGGGCCATGGCACCGTTCGTGGTCCTCGGCGTAGGAGTCTCCGCGGTGCTGCTCGCCGCGATGTTCCACGGGCCCGTCCACGTGCGGCTCGCTCCCTACCACCTCTCCTACGGCATGCGGCTCCGAGACGGAGGGCTCGTGGTCGTCCTCTACGTCGTGGCCGTGTGCGGAGCGCTGCTGTGCTCGAGCGAGCGCCCGGTCGTCTTGTTCGGCGTGGTCAACCTCGTCGCGATCGCGGTGATCGCGGTGCTCACGGTGGACGGCTTCACGTCGGTCTGGTGCGGGTGGGCGGCCGTGTCGTCAGGGGCGATCGTCGTGTACCTCCGCTTCGCAGCGCGGGCGGGTCGGCGGAGAGCGGCAGGCGAGCTGCGGTCGGCGACAACATAGACTCCGCCGTCATGGAGACGGCACCCGCACGCGGGCGTCAGCGCCTCGCGCCGGTGACGCGTCTCGACGGCGACGTCGCGAGGATCCCCGCGCGGCCCGCTCACCTCGCGCGCGACGCCGCCCGGCGCGCCCTCGACGCGGCGCTCGCCCACCGGTGGGCCATCGGCAGCTACGTCGGCTCGCGGCTGCTGCTCCTGCTCGTCGCGCTCGCGGACAGCCCGCTCCAGCACCGGACGCTCTCCTCGGAGCTCACGAACTGGGACGGCTTCTGGTACACGAACCTCGCGAGCCGCGGGTACCCGACCCACGTGCTCCACATCCAGACGACCCTTGGCTTCTTCCCCCTGTACCCGATGGTCATGTGGCTCGTCGCCCACGTCCTTTCCTGCTCGTACTCGGTCGCCGGGCTCGTCGTCGCGGGAGTGGGCGGTCTCGTCGCGACGTTGCTCGTCGAGCGCCTCAGCACTCGTTGGTGGGGCGAGCGCAGCGCGCGGCGGGCGGTGCTGTTGTTCTGCGTGTTCCCGGGCTCGGTCGTGTTCTCGATGGACTACTCCGAGGGTGTGCTGATCCCGCTCGCCGCCGGATGCCTGCTCGCGCTCCACGACCGGCGGTGGCTTCGCGCCGGAGCGCTCGCCGGGCTCGCGACCGCCGTCGGCCCCGACGCCCTCGCGATCGTGCTCGCCTGCGCGGTCGCCGCCCTGCTCGAGCTGCGCGCGCACGGCTGGCGCAGCGCCGCGGCCCGCCGGAGCCTCGTCGCTCCGCTGCTCGCACCGGCCGGCATCGTCGCGTTCGGCGCGTTCCTCTGGGCCCGGACCGGGACGCCGCTCGCGACGTTCGAGGCGCAGCGCTACGGGTGGGGCGAGCGCACGGACCCGCTCGCGCTCGTCCACCAGGCGCGCACGCTCGCGGGGGAGATCTCCTTCTCGCGCTTCGACTACCACCTCGTGAACCTCAACATCATCGCCGGGCTCGCCGGCGCGGTCGTGCTCGTGGTCGGCGTCGCCCTGCTGGCGAGGCGCCCGAACCGCATCCCGCCCGAGGCGCTCGCCTGGACGCTCGGCGTCGGCCTCCTGGCCGTGACGTCGGAGTACACACCCCCGAACCCGCGCCTGCTCCTCACGGCCTTCCCCGTCGTCCTCGTCCTCGCTCACCGCGTACGTGGCCGCCCGTTCCGCTGGCTCGCCGGAGCGAGCACGGCCCTGCTCGTCGTGATGAGCGCGATCACCTACGTCGGCATCGCGCTCCGTCCCTGACCCGCACAACCGGGCCCTCGTGCGTGCACGGCGCGCCGCCCGGTGCAGGCACAGGACTCGGTGCGGTTGTTCGGCCCCGCGCAGGTGAAGGGGTCAGTGCGCGTACACGGTGACGTCGATCACCGCCGCGTAGCCGAACGTCGCGACCCGCCGGTGCGCGTAGCGCGACGCGATGTGCGCATCGAGCGCCTCGTAGCGGCGGAAGTGGGCCACGGAGCCCGAGGTCCCCGTGCGCTGCCCCTGGTGGCTCGCGACGAGGAACAGGTGCGTGCAGCTCGCCGACACGCGGTCGAGCTGGGCCGGCGTGAGCGTCGCGTACCGCTCGACGTACGGCGCGTCGACGCCCCACGCGGCGACGGGAAGCACGGAGCGCGGCGCCGCGCGAGCAGCCGGGCCACCCGGGAGGTAGTAGGCGAAGGCCATGCGTCCGTCCTCGGGGTAGAACGCGACGCAGTCGCCCGGGCGCGCGGTGTCGAGCACGTACGCGACCGCGGCGCGCCAGTTCTCGGGCGACACCGCGTAGCTCGGCGCGAGCTGGAGCGCCCGAAGCGCGACCAGCGCCGCGACGAGGCACCAGCCGAGCGTTGCGTAGCGGGCCGGGTGCCGCGGCGGCGCGAGCTCGTCGCCGACCGTGACCGCCGCGAGCGCGATCCCCACCGGCGGCATCGCGACGAGAAGGTTGCGGGGATCCGCGATCGGCTGGCCGGCCGCCGACTCGACAAGCGCGAGCAGGACGGGCGTGGCCAGCCACGCGAGCAGGACGTGCCGCCGAAGGCGCTCGTGCGGCCCGAGGACGCGAGCCCGCGCCGTCCCCGCTCGCCGCAGGCGCGCGATCCACGGCGCGGCGGCGAACACGGCGAGCAGCACGACCGTCCCCCACTCGAGGACCGAGCTCGTCGCCGTCCGGGCGAAGTCCGGCGTGAAGGCTGCGGAGGTGACGGTCTCGACGATGCCGCCGACCTGGGAGAGGCTCGGCGCGGGGACCCAGAAGAGCTGACCGCTGCCGCGTGCCTTCGCGAGGTACGCGAGCGGCGCGGCGCAGAGCGCGACGAGGACCAGCGCGGCGAGCACGGTCCGCGCGCGCTCGCGGCGCGTCGCGAGCACGACGACCTGCGCCGCGATCGCAAGGGCCGCGATCACGCTCATGTAGAGGGCGAGGTTCGTGACCACCACGTACGCAGTCCAGGTCACGCGGCTCGAGGGGCTCCCGGGCGCCCGCTCGACGAGCGCGACGAAGGCGAGGAACGAGGCCGCGACGAGTGCGACGAGCGGCGCGTACGCGCGTGCGTCCTGGCCCCAGAACACGAGGGGGAGGCTCACGGCGCTCAGCACCCCGGAGACGAACGCGACCCGCCGGTCGTAGAGGCGGCGCGCGAGGACCGAGACCGCGAGGACCGCGAGCGTGGCGGCGAGGGCCGACGGCGCCCGAAGCACGAGCACGCCGCGCCCGAACGCCCCGACGAGGACGTGGAGCAGCGCGTAGTACGCGAGCATGTTCCCGCCGTCGCGCGCCATCGCGGCGACGAGGGCTGCACCGTGCTGGGAGGCGATCGTGACGCTCGCGGACTCGTCGAGCCAGATGCTGCGCGACCCGAGGTCGACGAGCACGAGCGCGGCCGCGAGCACCGCCGGCGTGGCGACGGACGCGACGTCGAGCAGGCGCGCCCGACGGTCGGACGCACGACGCGTCACGCGCCGCCGTCCCTGCTCCCGGTGCACACCGCGTCAGGAGCCGGCGGGCGCGGCTTCGGCGCGTCGCGCCGTGCCGGCCCGCCGTGCACCCGGCGACCGGCGCCGCCACGACGCGACCGCGAGCGCCCCTGCGGCCACGTAGCACGCGAGGGTCGCCGGCGACGCCTGGAGCGGCACCGCGACGATCCCGTCCGGCTTCACGAGCAGGACCGACGCGGCGAGCACCAGTGGCGGGAGGCGGGAGCGCTGGAAGCCGGGCCAGGCCGCGAGGAGCACGATCCCCCACGAGAAGTACCAGGGCCACGCAGCGGGACCGAGGAGCGCCGCGACGCAGAGCGCGGTCCCGAGGTCGAGCACGAGGCGCTCCTCCCGTGTTCGGACGATCCGGTCGACGGCGACAGCGACGGTCGCGGCGATCGCGACGTACCCGAGCACCCGGTCGAGACCGGCGTAGTCGACCACGACGCCGACGCCACCGAGCACGCGCGACACCGTCCACGCGAGCGCGGTCACCGGCGTGATCGCGAGGTGCACCTTCGCCGGCGTCGCGAGCACGGCACCGGAGACCCACCGAAGGCCCGTCCCCGTGAACACGCTCACAGCAGCAGCGACCGCTGCGCCGAGCGCGCCGACGGAGGCGACGAGGCGCACCCGCGCGGCGCGCGAGTCCAGCGTCCGCGCGCGGGCGACGGCGATGAACACGATGGCGGCCGCGGCGGGCACCTTCACGGTCGCGGCGAGCGCGCAGAGCGCGACACCGGCGAGCGGGCGTTGCTCGAGCGCGAGGGCGACGCCGGCGACCATGAGGCCTGCCATCAGCGCGTCGTTGTGCCCCGCCGCGACGAGCTGGGCGAGCGCCAGCGGGCTCATGAGCGCGATCCAGGCCGCTCGGGAGGGATCGGCGCCGAACCCGCGCGCGAGGCGGGGCACGAACACCGCGAGCAGCGCGAGGCCCGCGACCTCGAGGAGGCGGACCGCGACGACGCCCGCGACGAGGTTCGAACCCGTGAGGCCGACGACGCCGCTCACGAGGCCGAGGAAGAGCGGCCCGTACGGCGCCGTCGTGCCGCGCCAGAACGGCGACACCGCGTCGAGCACGTGGGTCCGCCCGACGTGGCGCAGGACGTCCGGCGCGTCCCGGTAGGGATCGAGGCCGAGGTGCAGGATCGTGCCTTGGGCGAGGTAGCTGTACATGTCGCCGCTGAACAGCGCGGGACCGAGGACGAGCGGGAGGATCCAGATGGCCGCGACGGCCACGACCTCTCCGGTCCGCACCTCGGGCGTGCGCGCGATGCGGCGCCCGAGCGCGAGCCATGCGGCGCAGAGCGCGACGACGCCGAGGTAGAAGCCGGTCATGTTCCCGGCCCGGCCGGGCGGGACGTGGATCGAGTACCACCAGGTCGCGGATCCGCCGACGAGCCGCGGGCCGGTGACGGCCATGAGCGTGGTCCCGGCCAGACCGAGGGCCACCGCCAGCCGGCCGAGGTGCCAGACGCGGGCACGCGACGACCCCTCGGATACCAGGTCACCGACGCGTCCTTCGAGGCGCGCCGTGCGCCGCCCCGCGTTCACTTCCACCGCGTGCACGCCTCGACGCGCGTCCGTCCGGTCATCGCCAAGCGCACGATCCTAACGGAGCACCGGTCGGGCTCGAGGACGGCCGGGCAGCGCGCGGCACACGCCGTGCACCGGGCGTGCGCACCGCCCGCGGCCGTGGCGTGGCTAGGTGCCCGCGGCCTCGTGCGTGGCGGACGCCGGCGTCTGGTAGCGCGCGACCGTGAACCCGAGAACTAGCGGGACGTCCACCGCGAACACCGCGAGCATCCCGCTGAGCAGGGCGAGGACGCGGCCGGGCGTGTGATCGTAGACGAACACGTACTCGAGCATCCCGGCGATCACGAGGTACGCGAGCAGCGTCCATCCGGCGACCCGGGTGAACGTCGGCCACGCGAAGCCGCTGACCCGCGAGAGCATCGCGACGTTCACCACGAGCACCGCGAGCGCTGCGGCCGCGAGGCCGACCGCCGGCCCGAGCGGCACGCGCCCCGGGATGTGGGCGGCCATGAAGACGCCACCCGCGACGACGAGCGCGAGCGTCGCGATCGCGAGCTCGGTGACCGGAGGGAGCTTCTCGGCCGGGCGATCGGTCGCCCCGAGCAGCGCGTGCGAGCCGGCGCTCATGCCGACGCCAGCCTGGTCATGATCACGAGCGTCGCGACCTGCATGAGCCCCGTGATGCCCGCCGTGTAGATGAAGCGCTTCATAAGCCTACCGATCACCTCGCCGTTCGGCTGCGGCTTGCGCATCTCGAACAGCACCGCGATGTTCGCCGGCTCGAGGAGCCCGAGCGCGATGACCGCCATGACGCCGACGACGACGAAAGAGGCGACGATCCAGGCGTGGTGCGGGTACGAGGACGAGAGGTTCCCCAGGTGGCGGGCGAGCTGGAAGCCGGAGCCGAGCGTCATCGTCACGAGCGTCGGCATCAGCAGCACCATCTTCGGCATGAACCTGCTCGAGAACTCCATGCGCGCGGGGATCGACATCCGTCCGATGATCGGCCCGACGACGAGCCCGACGAACAGGTCGATCGCGGTCCACAGGCCTCCACCGACGACGTGGAAGAAGTCGAGGGCCCAGAGCCAGTTGCCCGCGATCGAGACGACGAGCCCGACGAGCACGAGGGCGACGATCGGCAGACCCCGAACGGGGACCACCGAGATGGTGCGACCCGCTCCGGCGACCGGCGGCACGCTTCCCACCGGGTCGATCGGTGGCGCGAGCGCCTGAGTTGTCCCTGCCGTGACGTCCACGCCGACCCCCACCGCTCGAAGTGCCCGACACTGTTCGGACGCCAAGGGTAGCCGGATCCGGCCTCGTCGTCCTGGACCGGCGCGGTGCGACCGCCGGTCGCGGGCGACGCCGTCGCCCGCGGCGACCGGGACCCGGGCCGGCCCTGCCGTGCCGTGCTCACGCCCGGGCGCCCGAGCGCCCGAGCGCCCGAGCGCGAGGTCATCGTCGCCGGAGCCGGTCGAGCTCGCGGCGGTCACGCTTGGTCGGCCGGCCCGAGGCCGGCGGGCGCGCGAACGGCGGCGACGCGTCGCGCTCCAGGGGAGGGCTGTGGTCGACGAGACAGGTGGCGGCGACCTGGGCGCCGACGCGCTTGTCGACGAGATCGACGACCTCGAGCTCGCGCACGCGGCCCGCCATGCGCACCGTCACCCGGTCGCCACGGCGCACCGGGGTCGCCGGCTTCGCCGACGACCGGTTCACCTCGACATGGCCGCCCCGGCACGCCTCGGTCGCGGCCGTACGCGTCCGGTGGATGCGCACGGCCCACAGCCACCGGTCGATGCGCGTCTGCTCCACGACGGGATCGTCGCGCAGCCAACCGTCCGATGCCGTGCCATTTCGCGCCTGCGACGGCGGTCGCGCCCGACCGAGCCGGACACGGACCGCCGGCTTCGTCGGGTCGCAGCAGCTGGGATCAGCCGCGGTCCCCGGCGGGTGGACCGTCGACGGTGCGGTCCGGGGCCCCGCCACCCGCCGCGTGGTCGCGCACGGACGGCTCGAAGGTCAGCGCCGCGCTGACGCGCGATATGCCGCGTGCCACCGTCGCTCCGAGGACCTCGATCGCCTCGTCGGTGTGCCCCAGCTCCAGCATCCAGCGCGCCGACGCGACCTCCTGGATCATCGAGTCGCTCGCGACGAGCGCGGAGTGCTGTGCCGCGCAGACGTTCTGCAGGTAGTCGCGCTGCTCGACGGCGTCCGACACCGTGCGGTCCACATCCGCCGGGTGCGCCGGCGGCGCGCCGACGGCGGCGCCGACGGTCGCCATGACGAGCAGCGGCCCGACCCAGCCCGTGAGGTCGACATCACCGCGGCCGTGGACGGCCGTCAGTACGACGAACGCGGCCGCGCAGAGCGCCGCTACGCCGATGCCGGCGCGCCGTCCGAGCCGGCGCGCGCTCAGCGCGATCGGCACGACGTAGAGCAGCGCCGCCGCCTCGCCGGCTCCGTCGACGTACCAGCGCAGCACCGTCACCGCGGCGAAAAGCCCGGCCACCAGGGCGATCTCCTGCGCCCTGGGCGACCGCCCGCCGTGGCGACGCGCGCTGCCGGACCGACCCGCCAACAGCTCCGACAACTCGTTCGCAACTCCCACGGTCCCCCCTTTCGGCCGCCTCTCGACACGCGAGTCTGCACGACCGCCGGGCCGCCGACCATGGGCCTTCGTCCCTAACTGGCGGCCGGAGCGCGAGCATCGCGCCGGGAGTGCCGCGTGTGCGCGTCTCCGCCGCGTGCACGGGCAACCTGGTCGCGCGGAACCGGCCCCGATCGGTCCGACCGCGCCGAGCGCTCCCGCGACGAGGCGGCGGGCTGCGTGGGCACCCGTCGGCGCGGGGCGCAGCGACGCGCGCGCGAGGCGACGCGGCGGTGGCGGAGGAACACCTCGACCGTCGCGGCCGACAGTCGCAGGTCCACCCGCTCGCCGACGTCGCAGGGCGGGAACCCTCGAGCTTCTTGAACGGCCGGTCGTTCACCCACGCGACGATCCGGGCGAGCCCAGGTCGTGGCGCACGAGGATCTCGGGGCAGCCGCCGACCTCCTCAAGGGCCTGGACGCGAGCGGCCCCCCAATCCAGGAGCTCGTGGGAGCGCACCGCCTCGGTGCAGCGGTCGCAGAACCGGCCGTCGGAGGGGGCGTCGGGATCGGCCTCCTCGTGCTCGAGGGTCTTCGCGGACTATTCGAGTCACGGTTCCCTGCTCCGCCTGCTTCACGCCTGGGCTGCTCCTCTCGCCGAGGCGCGAGCTCGACGGCGGCGACTCCCTCGGGTGCGGGGCCAGGTCACGAATGCGGCGGCGGGCTCGCGGGCGACCACCTCGCGTCGGGCGATGAGCCGCTCGTGCAGGATGTCGATGGCGGCTACGTCGGCCGTCGCCCGGGCGAGGGACTGATCGGCGTCGGCCAGGCGAGGCTTCTCGGCCGTGGCCACCGCTCTCGCCGCCTGGGTGAGACCTGACGGGAGCTTCGGGCACTATGGCCCTGTCAGATGACGTGCAGCTCCGCCAGGCTCCTGAGCCGGAGGTGGCTCGTGGCCGAGAGGATTCTGGTCGGCGTCGACGGCTCGGAGGGATCGGTCCGTGCCTTGCGCTGGGCGGCCGCGGAGGCTGCGGTCCGCGAGGCGGTGCTGGAGCCGGCGACAGTGTGGCAGAGCCCGCACCACTTCGGGGCGGAGCCAGTCGACCCGGTGGCCGAGCAGAAGGTCGCGGCCGGGGCGAAGCAACGGCTGGCCATGGCCGTCGCCGCGGCGGTCGGTGACGGCCATGGCCTCGATCTCGACTGCTCGGTCCTCCACGGCGATCCAGCCCGGACGCTGTGCGATCGCTCAGCCGACGCGGCGCTCCTGGTAGTGGGATCGCGTGGCCACGGAGGGTTCGCCGGCCAGATGCTCGGCTCGGTCAGCACCAAGTGCGCGCACCACAGCCGCTGCCCGGTAGCCGTCGTCCCCGACACCGCGCGCGTCACCGCTTCTCGTCCGGAGCGGCCCGGCCGGATCGTGGTTGGCGTAGACGGTTCGGACGGATCGCGCCGTGCCCTTCGCTGGGCGGCGGGGGACGCCGAGCTGCGAGGCTGGTCGATCGACGCGGTCACCGTGTGGCACGACCCTTACAACGCCGAGATGGGCTTCGAGCTTCGAGCCGACTACTTCCGGCGGGACCGCCAGGCCAGCCTGGAGCGAGTCGAAGAGCAGCTCGCCGACGCGGTCGCCGAGGCCGCCGCGGCAGTCCCGACCGTCGAGGTCGTCCCGGTCCTCATCGACGATGACGGCGACCCAGCCGAGACGCTGTGCGGTCGCTCGGCAGACTCGGATCTGCTGGTGGTCGGGTCACGGGGCCGCGACGGCTTCGCGGGCCTGCTTCTCGGATCAGTGAGCAGCGCATGCGCGCGCCGCAGTCGGTGCCCGATCGTTATCGTCCCCGCCGCCCGCCCCGACCTCGATGGCCCCACCGACAGCTGACCGTAGCTCCCCGCCCGACGACGGCGTCGCCGAGACGGCCGGGGACAAGCCGGAAGCTTCGGCGGTGCCGGGCGGGCTCACTGAGGCGGAGGCGGCCGAACGCCTGGCCCGTCTCGGCCCGAACTCGCTCGCCGAGGAACGCCGCCACCTGCTGCGGAGGTCGGCCGCCAAGCTGTCCGGCCCGGTCCCGTTCCTGCTCGAGGCGGCGGTCGTGCTCGAGTTGGCCGCGGGCAAGGCGACCGAGGCGGCCATCGTCACGGTCCTCGTCGTCTTCAACGCGGTGCTCAGCTTCGTCCAGGAGGGCCGCGCCGCGAGCGCCCTGTCACTGCTGCGCAGCCGCCTCGCGGTCCGTGCCCGAGTGCGGCGCGACGGCCACTGGAAGCTGGTCGACGCCACGGCGCTCGTGCCCGGCGACCTCGTCCACGTCCGGGTGGGCGATGTCGTCCCCGCCGACCTCGCCATCGCCGACGGGTCAGTGGCGGTCGACCAGTCGGTCCTCACCGGCGAGTCCGCCGACATCGAGGTGGCAGCGGGCGGCGCCTGCTACTCCGGGTCGATCGTGCACCGCGGCGAGGCGACCGGCGAGGTGACGGCGACGGGGTCGCGCACCTACTTCGGCCACACCGCCGAGCTCGTCCGCACGGCGCGAACCGCGAGCCACCTCGAGGAAACGATCTTCCGGGTCGTGTGGGCCCTCCTCGCACTCGACGGGGCGCTCGTCGTGGCGATCCTCGCCTACGGCCTCGTCGCTCACCTGCCGGCCAGCGAGCTGCTGCCGTTCGTGCTCATCCTGGTCGTCGCCACCGTGCCCGTCGCGCTGCCGGCCACCTTCACCCTCGCCACCTCGCTCGGCGCCCTCGAGCTCGCCCACGCCGGAGTGCTCGTCACCCGCCTCTCCGCCATCGAGGAGGCCGCCGCGATGGACCTGCTCTGCAGCGACAAGACCGGCACGATCACCGAAAACCGCCTCTCGGTCGTCGCGCTGCGTGCCTTCGACGGGAGGTCCGAGGCCGAGCTGCTGGCGCTGGCGGCCGCAGCCTCCGACGAGGCCACCCAGGACCCGATCGACCTCGCCGTCCTCGAAGCCGCCGTCGCGGCCGCGGTGCCGAGCCCGGGGCGACGCCTCCGATTCGTCCCGTTCGACCCGGCCACCAAGCGCTCCGAGGCCATCCTCGAAGTCGACGGCGGGGAGCTGCGAGCGGTGAAGGGCGCGCCTGCGGTCGTGGCCTCGCTCGCGTCGTCAGCAGCGGCGGACGACATCGAGGCCGCGGTCTCCGGGCTCGCCGCGAGCGGCGCTCGAGTACTGGCGGTGGCGGCCGGGTCCGGGCGCCTCGACCTCGCCGGTCTCGTCGCGCTCGGCGACCCCGTACGCGCGGACTCTGCGGCCCTGGTCGCGCGCCTCGGCGACCTCGGGATCCGCGTGGTCATGGTCACCGGCGACAGCGCCCCCACTGCCATCGCCGTCGCCCGGCAGGTCGGGATCGGGGACCGACTCGCCTCGCTCGACGACCTGAGAGCGCGCCGGGGTGGCGAGATCGACTTCGACGTGGCGGCGGGCGTGCTACCCGCCGACAAGCTGGCTCTCGTCGAGCGGGGCCAGCGCGCGGGACACGTCGTCGGGATGACGGGCGACGGGGTGAACGACGCGCCCGCCCTCAAGCGGGCCGAGGTCGGCATCGCCGTGTCGAGCGCCACCGACGTCGCCAAGGGCGCCGCCGGCGTCGTGCTCACCGGCACCGGGCTCGGCGACGTCGTCGCCGCCATCGAGACCGGCCGGCGGGTCTACCAGCGGATGCTCACCTACACCCTCAACAAGATCGCCAAGACCTTCCAGGTGTCGCTCCTGCTCGGCCTCGGACTACTCGCGACGGGGAGCTTCGTGACCACCCCGCGCCTCGTGCTCCTGCTGCTGTTCGCCAACGACTTCGTCACGATGTCGATCGCGGCCGACGAGGTCGGCTTCTCGGACCGCCCCGACCGCTGGCAGGTGCGCGCCCTCGCCCTCGCCGCCCTCGGCGTCGCGATCCCCTGGCTGGCCATCTCCTTCGCCACCTACCTGATCGGTCGCCACGTGCTCGGCCTCGGGCTCGCCCACACCCAGACGCTCGTCTTCGTGATGCTCGTCGCCACCGGCCA
This sequence comes from Acidimicrobiaceae bacterium, assembly GCA_027306925.1. Taxonomy (GTDB): domain Bacteria; phylum Actinomycetota; class Acidimicrobiia; order Acidimicrobiales; family Bog-793; genus JAJZBW01. Next base: position 21,965 of record DAHUXW010000019.1, read on the forward strand.
GGCCACCGTCTACCTCGTGCGCGAGCGCCGCCACCTGTGGGCGTCGCGCCCGAGCACCTGGATGCTCGCCGCCACTGCAGCCGACCTCGTCGCCGTGACCGTCCTTGCCACCCAGGGCGTCCTCATGGCTGCTGTCCCCCTTGTCGACATCGCCGTCGTCCTCGCCGCAGTCGGCATCGCCACGCTCGCCCTCGACTTCCTCAAAGGCCCCCTGCTCGCCAGCGTGCGCACCGATGCCAAAATGGGCAGCGGGGCGACGACATGACGCCGGCTCCTCGGGCTCGCTCGACCCGCTCGTCATTGCCGACGCGGCGCGCGGCGCCCGCGCACCGGGCCGACGTCGAGAGGCCCGGTTCCCCCGCAATTGCCCGAATGCCGCTCGGGCTCCGCGACCGACCGGTGTGAACCACCGGGTGCGGAGTCGCCGGGGCGGCCCGCCGCTCCGTCGGGCGCCGCGGGTGGCATGCGATCCGCAAGCAGGCGGCGCAACTTGTGGACTGTCCTCCAGAGCGTGACCGCGGCGACGACCGGGACGAGGCACCGGAGCAGGGTCCCGACGCCGATCGGGGGACGGTCCGGGCCGTCACGGCTGCGTCGGGTCGGGCGCCGAGCGCGACGGCCGCCGATCTTGTCTGGCGGCGCCTTCCCGAGGGTGAAACGTGACAAGGCGAGCGGACGCTTTGCGCCGCCAGCTGGCGCGAGGCCGCGCCAGGTCGCACCCGCACAGCGGGCGTCTCTTGGGACCAGGATGCGACCGGCACCGCGCCGACATGGACGAGCCGCGGCACTTCTTGCCGCAATGGACGCTCGTAGCATCTCCCGTGCGATCGGCCTTCCGGGACACGGGGAGCACTGCCCGACGCGTGGGACGTTCGGCTCTTGCGGGAGCCGGTCGAAGACCCGAGCATATGATCGATGGTCATAAATGCGTTCGCGGGACGGCGGCCGCCGACTGTAGGGCTTCGACGGACGTCGCCCAGCCCGGGCAGCGTGCTACGCCACCAGTCGAGACGTGCTCGCCGCCAACCTGGTCAACACGATGGTCGAGCTGCCGCCGCTTCTGGCCTCGAGCCGGTTGACACGGTGGCTCGGGCACACGTGCTCGTCCGGGCCGCCGCCTTGAGGTCTCGGCCGCCGCCCCGGCGCGCAAACAGCAGGGACCTTCGGCCCATTTCGGCGGCGGGCGGGATGAGCGCCACTCGAGACGCGTTGGACAGAGGAGATACCCGCCCAGGTATCGGATCGGAGATGGCACCGATGGGAATCGCCGGACTCCACGTGCACGGCACCGAGGACGCAGCGGCAGCTCCGGCTGCGGGGAGCGACGTCGCCCCGGTCGCCCGCCTCCGAGGCTTCCATCCAGGGTGGTTCGGGGCGGTGATGGGGACCGCCATCGTCGGGGTGGCCGCCTCGGCGAACCCCGGCGGTGTGGCGGCCCTCGCCCAGCCGGCCCGGACCCTCGGCCAGGTCATGGCCGTGCTCGCCGCGGTGCTCGCCGTCGTGCTCGGCGCCGGCTACCTCGGACGCTTCGTGTGGCACGCCGACGCCGCGCTGGCGGACCTGCGCGACCCGGTGGCCGGCGCCCTCTACGGCACCCTGCCCGGCGGCATCCTCGTGCTCGCCGCTGCGGCCGCTGCGATCGGCCCGACGTGGTTCTCCCCTTCGGCGGTCCGCGACCTCGTCGCCGGCCTCGACTGGATCGGGGTCCCGCTCGCGTTCGTGATGAGCGTCGTATTCGCCTACCTGCTGTTCGTGCGCTCCGAGCTCGTTCCCGAGACGGTGAACGGCGGCTGGTTCATCCCGCCGGTCGTGAACATCGTCGTCCCGCTCGTTCTCGTGCCGCTCATCCCGGGCGCCTCGCCCGAGGTCGCCCGGGCGCTGCTGCTCGCCTCCTACGCGTTCTTCGGCATGGGCTTCCTGCTCTACCTACTCGTCGTGACCATGCTCCACCACCGTCTGGTGCTCCACCCGCTGCCCCACGCCGCGCTCGCCCCGTCGTTGTGGATCGGTCTCGGGCCGATCGGCGTCGGGGCCCTCGCGCTCGTGAAGATGGCCGGAGCCGGCGCCGCGGCGTTTGGTCCCGTCGAGCCGACCGTGGCGATGGTCTCGAAGCTGGCGGCGACGGCCCTGTGGGGCTTCGGCATCTGGTGGCTCGCAGCCGCGGTGCTGCTCCTCGTCCACTACCTGCGCTCGGGGCCGCTGCCCTACGGGCTCGGCTGGTGGGGCTTCACCTTCCCCCTCGGCGCCTACACCGTCGCCACGCTCGCGCTCGCGAAGACCTGGGACCTGCGCGGGCTCGACTGGGCCGGTGCCGGGCTGTTCGTCCTGCTCGGGCTGTTCTGGCTGCTCGTGGCCGGGCGCACCACCTGGGCGCTTCGCACCGGGGAGGCCTGGCGTGCGGCCGCGCCGTCCGCCGGCTCCGAGGCGGCCTCGTCGAACGAGCCGTAGCCGCCAACGCACGCGACACCCTGATTGCCGCCCGACTCCACCGCGACGAGATCGCCGCCGCCGAAGCCGAACCCACGAAGACCGAAGCCGCGATCGACCGCTACATGCGCGCCTTCGAATCCGGACCGGTCATCGAGGACGTGTTCGGCACCCGCGTTCGCGACCTCGGGAACAAGGTCCGAGTGCAGTGCTGCGCGCCCACCGCGGCAAATTGGCCAAGGCCGCCGAAGAAGCCGACCTCAACCCGCCGACCGCGGCGCACATCGAAGCCCTCGGACAAGTGCTCGAAGACGAGATCGAGCGCGGGAGGGTCTCGGTCATGCTCCGTCCTCACTTCCAAGGTATGGAGTCTCCGAGCATCCCAGGCCGGTTCGTCCTCCAGGCCGGGGAGGCCATTTGCCGGATCACAACCCGCCCCAGCACTTGTCGACCCGTGGATCGAGATTGAATCGCCAGCGTCCTAGGTGCGCGGCGGGTCGACAGTGCGATGTCGCACGAGATACTCGCTGTTCACCCGTTGAAGCTGTTCGGGCGTGTCCACCGTGAACCAGTGCTCCGGCTGCACAGCGGAGCACCGAAGCTCGCGCAGGTCGATCAACTGGCTCCACACGTCATAGAAATCCGCACCCTCTCTCGTGAGTCTGCGGATTCTCGCCGGATGCAGGATCTGGATTCCTGAGCAGTAGATCGGCGAGGGTCGGTTCCGATCGATAGCCGTGACAAAGTGATCATCTTCGAAGATGTAATCCCCCTCCAGTCCCTCGATCGGTTGCACTGGGACGATCATCCCCGCAGGACTTCCCTGGTCGCCATAGTCGGCAGCGAGCGCAAGGAAATCGAGATCCGTGACGTTGTCGCAGGTGAGCACGAACACCGGCTCGTCCAGCTCGGAAAGCAGGGTGTTGTACAGCCACCAGCTGTTCGAGTGGCCTTCGGTGTTGATGATGCTGCTGACCGACTGCTCGACCAGATGTGGCGCGACCTTCACCGCGAGGTAACCAACAGTCACATGTACGTGCGGAACGTGCGCGCGCACTTGCCGGATCCCGTGGGCGACCAGCGTCGAGTCCAGATAGGACAACATCGGCTTCGGCACTGTCGCCGTGAACGGCATTAGGCGCCGGCCGCGCCCAGCCGCCATGATGACCGCGTGCCTGATGCCGGGCACCATCACTCTTCAGAAGGCTCGGCGGCGATCAACCCCTTGATCTCCTCAGGAGTGAGACGCTCCGCGCTGGCGGTCGAGAGCCCCGAGGCCATCGGGCGCGGTGCCCGGTCGTTGAACGCGATCACGAAGTGGCGGAGGCCCCCGATCTCGAGCGCTCTCGTGTAGGGGAGCTCGAGGTCTCCGATCAGGATCTCATCCGTGCGCTCCCCAGGTCTACCTTCGACTCGCTCCCAGGATCCGCCCCGCATCTCGATCCAGGTATCGAGCACGTCCTGGATCTTGGCAGCTCTCATCTCCCGGCAAAGGACTCGCCCGGCAAACTCGTCCGAGCGATCTATCGCCGTCTCCACGAGCGCCACCGCCTCGTCGACGGAAAAGAAGAATCTGCGCATTTCAGGACCCGTGGTGCGGATGACGCCCGAGCTCTCGTGCATGCGCTTCCAGATCGGCAGCACCGATCCCGTTGACCACGCGACGTTGCCATATCGGACGCAGAGAAAGCGCGTCTCAGCCGTTCCGTTCAGCGAGCAGAAGGTTCGCTCCATCAACGCCTTGGACAGACCGTAGGTGTTTCGGACCGGAGGTGCCGCCTTGTCGGTCGAGATCCCGATGACCGTCTCGGCCTGCGAGTCGATCGAAACACGGACTACGTTTTCCGAACCTACGACGTTCACGTCTATGCACTCGAGAGGTTGGCGCTCCGCCAGGTCGACGAACTTCGTCGCGGCGGCATGGATCACAAGGTTTGGCTCGTAACGGCGGAATGCGTCGCGCACCGACTCGATGCTGGTGACATCGAGTGGAATCACCGTGCAGCCCGTGATCTGCGAGGCAAGAGCATTCTGCTTGTTGTTGCGAGCCCCGAGCACGATCTCGTAGCGATCCTTCAACGCGAGCGCGAGGCGCTTTCCGAGGAACCCCGATCCGCCGGTGATCAGCATGGTCGGCTTCACCTGGCCAGTACTTCCCTCGCTTGTTGAATCTGCGATCGGATGTGGGGCGGCCGCGCTCCCTCGAGTAGCGCGGTGGCGCCCGATCCTTCGTAGCCAACTGCGCGCCCGCGTCCCATGGCTTCGCCAAGTTGGGACGATCGTCGGTACGCTCGCCGATGATCCCCGGAACCTGAGGAATTCATCACGGCTGACAGTGCTCCGAGAGGTTCGTGACGTCGTCGATGTCGACGCAGTCGTACTCCCGCGAAACAATCGCAGGGCTGTCTCGCTCAGCGTGCCAATCCTCTTTCGGAGTACGCCAGTCCCCGTACATGGCGGTGAGCTCGCGCTCGTGATCCTCCGACTTGAGCCAGGTGCGTCCGAACAGCTCGAAGGGCACCAGCGGTTGTGCGGGGATCTCGCCGACGACTTGGGTAGTCGAGAACCTGCCGTAGTAGCGGTGTCGCTCGCCGACCTTCGTCACCTTCCCAAAGTCGAAATGGATCCCGGAGCGCTTCAGCTTCAGCACGCTCAAGTCACCAGCTGCGTTGCGAACGGCCTCGATGAGGTGGAACCCATTCGCCTCGAGAGCCGGGATGCTCGCCTGCATTCGCTCGAAGTCCGTGTCGCGAAAGGCGAAGTCCACGTCGGCAGTGTCGTGCGCCAGGACCCGTCCCTCGCGCGCCCATCCGAGGAGCAGTCCACCCCATATCCAGTAGCGATCGGCCATCGGTGTCGACTCGAGGACATCGTGAAGCCGACGCATCTCGACGGCCACGAGCCACCTGGCCGCAGCCACCACGATACGGCGACCGACCGGAACGTTGCGCAGCTGTTCGCCGACATGACGCGCGGATCCGAGCGCCCGTTCTCTCACCGCGCGACCCGTGCTGCGGGCGCCGGTCGCCGCGAAAGCCAACTCCCCATCCACATACCTCGACTCAGCTGTAAACATGTAAACAATGGCAAATAGCCGCAGCGCGGGTCGCACGACGCGTCGCAGCTCTACGGTTGTGACGTTAGCGCGAGGGCGCGATCGAATCCACGGTCTGGCTGATGGATCTGGCGAAGCGGGCGTGACAGGTATCGGCATCCCGAAGCCGGTAGTTCTCACCCTTGCTCTCGAGGACGCGGCGCCGACGGGTGAGGCGGCCGAGAATGGCAGCGACGAGACGTGTGGATCCGAGCGCTTCGGTCCAATACTCGATTGGCGAGTTCCTCGTCGCGATCAGGCTCGCGCTCGTGGCCGACGAGGGCACGTCTGGCGGGTCCCTGGAGGAACTGGAGACCGTCGACGGGAAGGGACTCGGAGGGCGGGCCAACGACGTACCGAGCGGCCGGCGCTCGAGTGCGTGACGCGACTCGTGCCACTTGCGAGGCCGTCTGGCTCGGACGAGTGGACCACCCATCGGCGCGACGAGCTCGTCGGCGAGCTGCGCCAGACCCCCGCCCTTCACCGCCTTCTGCGAGCGCACTGCGGAGGGGAAGCTGCGCGTCAACAAGGGCGCCGTCCGAACGAGGAGCGCTTCGACGGCAAGTTCATGCTCCGCACCGACGACACGCCCACGCCCACCGATCTCGCCCTCGCCTGCAAGCAGCTCTAGGGGGTCGAGGCTGGATGGCGCGACTTGAAGGGAACGCGCAAGGTCCGCCCGGTCTTCCACTACCGCGAGGACCGCATCCGTGCACACGTCCAGCTGTGCTGGCTCGCCCTCCTGCTCATCCGAACGATCGAGCGCACGACGGGCGACACGTGGCGCAACGTGCGCAACGAGCTCGAGCGCATGCACCTCGTCACGCTCGAGACCAAGGAGGGGCGCGTCGCCCAGCGCAGCGCGACGACGGCTCGCCGGCGGGAGATCGTCCAGGCCCTCGAGGTCGCCGAGCCGGCCCGCATCTACGACTTCACGTTGCCTGAGCCCGTCGCGTAGTCCCAGGTCACAGTGTCGCGTAGTAACACGACCGCCGCGGCGCCTCGCGCCTGTTTCCCCTGATCAGCGCCCAGTTCTAAGGCCTTCGGTTGCCTACGATCTCCGGAAGTCCGGTCCGTGCGCGACGGTCAAGCGGGCACGGATCAGTGGCAGCGCCGCACCACCGGTTCAGCGTTGCCCTGACTGGCAAACACCCTGTCCAAATCGCTGTTGCGACCCACATCGACGCCGGAGGTGCCCATTTTCACACCTGCTCGCTATTTGCGAGCAGGTGTTGCCCTGGTCAGCGAGGTGAAGCCACTACGGAGCCGGAAATGACACGGATCACGACGAGGGCCCGCGTCGCCGGGGCGCGATAGCGAGAGGCACACCACCTGGTCAACGGCCAGTTTTGTGGGCGCTGCCGGACTCGAACCGACGACCTGCTCGTTGTAAGCGAGCTGCTCTGACCACCTGAGCTAAGCGCCCTCGCGTGACCGTCGCCACGGGCCCGGCGGGCCAGGGCGCCGACGCGCGGCGCCAATCTTCGCGCCGTCGCCGAGTGTCGCGCACCGGGTCAGGTGCTGAGCGAGGCGAGCGGCTCGATCGCCGTGACGCCCACCGACGGCCCGCACGCGCTGAACGACGCGGCGACCGATAGCCGGGAGCCGCCACCCGGTGGGAGCACGTCGATCGCGCCGACGCTCACGCAGCCGACGCCGCCGACCGGGACGTTGCCGACGACGAGGTAGAACGCCGCGACGCCATGCGCGTCGAGCGTCATACGTGCCGGAGGTGGGCCGGTGTCGCGCGTGGCGACCGCCACGGCCTTGCCCGAGGACCCGGGTGCGGAGCGGAACGTGACCACGGGGTAGCCGGTCATCGAGCACGGGGTCGACGCGGTGCTCGTGAGCGTGAACGCGATGTCCGCCGACCCGGCGCCCGTCGAGCTCTTCGCGACGGCCTCCGCGAGCGTGAGCGCGGCGGACGCGCACGCGGGCGCTGCGCCCGGTCCCGTCGTCGCAGTCGAGCTCGACGGCAAGGTCGTGCCGGACGACGTCGGCGAGGTCGTGGTCGTCGCGGTCGACGACGTCGTCGTGCTCGCGCGGGGGGCCGGCGGTGGCGACGAGCAGGCAGCGAGCAGGGCGCCTCCGGCGAGGAGCGCGGCGACCGCGGTGGCCGTCCGGGTCCGTGCCGGTCGTGCGTGCGTACGTCCGAGCATCCCCCGATGCATACCAGCTACGGGAACAGGCCGCGCAGTCGCGTCGCCTCGGCGACGCGCTCGACGCCGAGCGCGACCGCGCCGCGCCGGAGCGACACGCCGAGCCGCTCGGCGCGGTCCCAGGTCGCGTCGAACGCCCGACCCATCTTGTCGTGGAGCCGGGCGGCGACGAGGTCGGCCTCCCACGGGTAGCCCTGACGGGACTGCGCCCACTCGAAGTACGACGCCGTGACCCCGCCGGCGTTCGCGAGCACGTCAGGCACGACGACGACGCCACGGCGCGCGAACACGGAATCGGCTTCGGGCACGGTCGGCCCGTTTGCCGCCTCGACGACGACCTTCGCGCCGAGATGCTCCGCGACGTCTGCGGTGAGCACGCCTGCGAGCGCCGCCGGGACGGCGAGCTCGCTCTCGATCCTGAACAGCTCCCCGGCGCCGATCGGGTCCGCGCTCGGAAAGCCGCGCACGGTCCCGGTGCGGGCGACGTGCTCGGCCAGGCCCGCGGGGTCGATCCCCGCGGGGTTGTGGACCGCGCCGGCGACGTCCTCGACGGCGACGACGCGCATCCCGAGCGACGTGAACAAGTAGACGAGCGGCGCGCCGACCTTGCCGTAGCCCTGGATCACGACCCGGGCGCCGGGGACGCGCATGCCGAGGCGTTCGAAGATCGCCTGCGTGCACTGCACGACGCCGGACGAGGTCGCGCCGAGGTGCCCGGCGCTGCCACCGATCGCGAGCGGCTTGCCCGTCACGACACCGGGCGTCGACTGCCCCGAGATCATCGAGATCGTGTCCATGATCCACGCCATGACGCGCGCGTCGGTGTTCACGTCCGGCGCAGGGACGTCCCGGTCGGGTCCGAGGAGGGTCGCGACGTCGAACGCGTACCGGCGCGTGACGCGCTCGAGCTCCCCGAGCGAGAGGGGCGCGGGGTCCACCGCAACCCCTCCCTTCGCGCCGCCGAACGGGATGTCGACGACGGCGCACTTCACGGTCATCTCCGCGGCGAGCGCGGTGACCTCGCGCACGTCCATCCCGCCGCGGAACCGGATGCCGCCCTTTCCCGGGCCTCGCGAGGTGTCGTGGTGCACCCGCCAGCCACGCAGCACCTCGACGTGCCCGTCGTCCATGCGGACCGGTACCGCGACCTCGAGGACGCGCTCGGGAATCGCGATGATCCTGCGGAGCCCGGCGTCGAGGCCGAGCTGCTCCGCCGCGTCCTCGATGAGGCCGAGCACGGCCGCGAGGGGATCGAACGGCTCGCCCGCCGGCCCACCGGCCGGTGTCGCGGCGTTCACGGGCTCGGGAGCTGCCCGCCGTGCGCGGCCGCGCGACGTGGCGCCTGGGTGAGGCGCTCGTCGCCCGCGCTCGAGACGATGAGCGGCGAATGGCTGAGGACGAACAGCGAGAAGAACATCACGCCGAGGAACACTCCTTCGACGACCTCGCGCCCGCCTGACAGGCGCAGGCGGTCGCCGAACAGCCAGATGCCCATGACGATGCTCGCGAGGGGGTTCACGATCAGCAGCGCGGACTGCGAGGCGGCGACGGGTCCGGCCTCGAGCGCGTGCTGGCTGATGAGCAGCCCCGACAGGCCGGCCACCGCGACCGCGTACGCCTGCCAGTGGCTTAGCACGAACCACGGCCCACGGCCCCACTGGTCCGCCGCGGTCTTCACGAACGCCGCCGTCAGGGCGAACGCGATTCCCCCGGCGACGCCGAAGCACGCCGCCCTCCACGACCGGGGCCCACGGCGGGCGAGCAGGGTCGCGGTGACCATCCCCCCGACCGACGCGACGAGCAGCAGGATCCAGTCCTCGCGCTGCGGGCGCTGGTGGCCCCCGACCGCTGAGCTGACGCCGAGGAACACCCCGAGGCCGATCGACGTCCCGACGACGCCCGTCCACTCACGCCAGCCGAGCTGGCGGTGGAACCAGATGCCGAGGATCACGAGGAGAAAGAGGAGCTCGGTCACCATGACCGGCTGCACCGCGGACAGGTCGCCGAGCGAGAGCGCGACGGCCTGGAGCAGGAAGCTCACGGTTGCGAGACCCAGGCCGGCGATCCACACGGGACGCCGCAGCACGCTCGCCATGAGGCTCCGCGCCGCCGACGGACCCGCCTCTTCGATGCCGACACGCTGCAGGATCGTGGCAAGGGCGTTCGCGCCTGCGGCGAGCAGGGCGAGCACGATTGCCATTGCCCTTGTTATAGCCGAGCGCGCCCCGCGGCGCCGCGCCGCGCGCACGCTCACTACTCGATCGGGCGCGCGAACGTCCAGCTCCTGCGGTGGACGTCCGTGAGCCCGAGCCTGGCCACGGCCCGCCGGTGCTCGGGCGTCGGGTAGCCCTTGTTGCGCGCGAAGCCGTACCCCGGGTACTCGTGCCCGAGCTCGACCACCATCCGGTCGCGCGTGACCTTCGCGAGCACGGACGCAGCAGCGACCGCGAGCGACGTCCGGTCGGCGCCCGCGGCGACGACGGCGTGCGGATGGCCCGTGAAGTCCACGACGCCGTCGACGACGAGCGCGTCGGGCGGCTCGCCGAGCCCGGCAATCGCCCGGCTCGCGGCGAGCGCCTGCGCCGCGGTCATCCCGAGCTCGTCGCACTCGAGCGCGCTCGCGTGGCCCACCGCGAACGACCTGCACGCGGCAGCGAGCAGCGGGAAGAGCGCGTCGCGAGCGCCCGGCGACAGCGCCTTCGAGTCGCGCAGCCCGGCGGGCATCGCGACGAGGCTCGCCGCGTCGACGACCGCGACCCCGACGCTCACCGGACCGGCCCAGGCGCCGCGCCCGACCTCGTCGACGCCGGCCACATGCCGGCAGCCCCCCTCGAGCATCCGGGTCTCGATCACGCCGTCGGGCACCCGGCCGAGGCTACCGAGCGCGCGCTGCTGGGTGCGGACCTCGACGAAGCCGCCGCTGCCTACACTCCAGGAGGTGCGTGCCGTGCTCGTGCCGGTCAAGTCCTTCGCCAAGGCCAAGCTCCGCCTCGCGGGCGCGCTCGACCCCCGCGAGCGGCAAGCGCTCGCCGCGGACCTCGCGGCGCGCGTGCTGCGCGCGGCACGCCCGATGGCCGTCTACGTCGCGTGCGACGACCGCGAGGTCGCCGCGTGGGCGGAGCGGCGAGGGGCGCGCGTGCTGTGGACCCCGGGGCTCGGCCTGTCAGGCGCTGTCGCGTCCGGCGTCGCGAGCCTCGCCACCGACGGCTACGACCTCGCGGTCGTGAGCCACGCCGACCTCCCGCTCGCCACGAGCTTCGACGGGATCGGCACGGAAGGGACCGTGACGCTCGCGCCCGACCGCCACCTCGACGGGACGAACGTCGCGGCGGTGCCGACCGGCGCGGCGTTCCGGTTCGCGTACGGCCGCGGCTCGTTCGCGCGCCACGTCGCGGAGGCGCACCGTCTCGGGCACGCGCCGCGCATCGTCTACGACTGGACGCTCGCGAACGACCTCGACGTACCCGCGGACCTCGCCCTCGTGCGCTGAGCGCGCGAGCATCGTGCCATCGCCTGCGCCCGTGGACCCGTGGGTGGCGGCGCCACCCGCACCGACCGACACGACGAAGGAGACGGAACGCCCGTGCCGACGACGAACCTGGACACCCCACGCATCGCGCTCGCCGTCGGGGCGCACCCCGACGACATCGAGTTCGGTTGTGGGGGCACGCTCGCGAAGTGGGCCGCGGCCGGCTGCGATATCCACCACGTCGTGTGCACCGATGGATCCCGGGGGACGTGGGACCCCGGCGAGGACCCGACGGCGCTCGTCCACACCCGCGAGCAGGAGCAGCGCGCCGCGGCGCGCGCGCTCGGCGGGACCGCGGACGTCACGTTCTTACGCTGGCCCGACGGCGAGCTCGAGGCGGGCCTTCGCCAGCGCTGGCAGGTGTGTGCGGCGATCCGCCGCGTGCGGCCGGACGTCGTGCTCGGCCACGACCCCTGGAAGCGCTACCGCCTCCATCCGGACCACCGGAACGCCGGCTTTCTCGCAACCGACGGGATCGTCGCGGCCCGCGACCCGCTCTTCTTCCCCGAGCAGGGCGACGCGCCGCACCGGCCGTCCACCCTCCTGCTCTTCGAGGCCGACGAGCCGGACCACCTCGAGGATGTCTCGACGAGCCTCGACACGAAGATCTCGGCGCTGCTCGAGCACGCGAGCCAGCTCCGGACCACGATGCAGGTCTCCGCGGACGACACGGAGCGCGCGGCGCAGGTCGTCGCGTTCACCGAGCGGATCCGCGCCCGGCTCGCCGAGGCGGGCGGGCCGGCCGGGATCGGCGCCGCCGAGTCGTTCAAGCGCATCGACCGCCTCTGAGGTGCCGGGGCGGCCCCCCGGAGCACACCGGTCGGTCGGGCCGGCCGCGCCCGGGCGCGGCGCGCGCCCGGGCCCAAGACGTTCCACGGCCTCGGCGCGACGCGCCGAGGCCGTGGAACAGCGTCGAGGTCTCGCCGCGGCGGGAACCAGATCAGGCGCGCTTCGCGGGTGCCTTCTTCGCGGGCGCCTTCTTCGCCGCGGTCGCCCGCGCCGGAGCCGCCTTCGCGACCGCGCGCTTCGCGGGCGCCTTCGCCGCGACGACCTTGTTCGCGACGGCCTGCTTCGCGGCCGGTGCGGCCTTTTTCGCCGGCGACTTCGCGACGGGCGCGGCCTTCTTCGCGACGACCTTCTTCGCCGGCGCCTTCGCGACTGCCTTCGCCGGTGCCGGTGCGGCTGCGCGTGGTGCGGCAGTCGGCTTCGGCTTCGCGATGACGCCGCGCGAGTTGAGGTCGGCCTTCAGCTTGACGCCGGGCGTGAAGCCGATGCCCTTCGAGGCCTTCACGCGCACCGCCGCGCCCGTCTGGGGGTTGCGGCCCCGGCGCGCCTTGCGCTCGCGGAGCTTGAAGGTCCCGAATCCGGTGATGCGCACGGGGTTGCCCGCGCGAACGCCGGCGGTCACCTCGTAGACGATCGCCTCGAGCGCCGCCTCGGCCTGCTGACGTGTCAATCCTGTGTCCGTACTGACCGCGTCGACAAGTTCGGTTCTGTTCACGGCCACCTCCTCGTGATCGTGTCGAAGTCCACGCAATACAAGAGGATTTGCGGGCAGAATGCAAGCATTGTCGCGCGCGTGCGGTTGCGCGGGCGGGCGCGGACTTGCGGCGGTCGCTGCCCATCTCGTCGACGCTACGTGCCATTCGCCCCGATGTTCCAGGTTTTCCCTACGTGATCTCGCCACATGCCTCGTCGCCCGCGCGCGCCGGTAGCGCGCGCGGGAGCAGCCGCGCCTAGGACGTCCGGCACGCACGACGACCTGAGCGAATGGGCACCGAAGGAGCGCGGGTGGGCGCTCGTCGCCGCCGCGTCGCGCAGCGCGGGCGGCGGGATCTTCCTCGGGTCCGGGCGTCGCGGGCCGGTGTTCGCTCCCGCAGAGCACTGCGCGCTCGTGCTCGGCCCACCGCGGTCGGGCAAGACCTCCGGGATCGTGGTCCCGAACGTCCTCGCCGCGAGCGGGAGTGTGGTCGCCGCGTCGACGAAGCCCGACGTGCTCGCCGCGACGGTCCCGACGCGCCGTGCGATCGGCCCGTGCATGCTCTTCGACCCGAGCGGAGCGACGCGCGCGCCGTCCGGCGTCGAGGTCGTCGGCTGGTCGCCGCTCGCGCGCGCGCCCGACTGGGATGCGGCCGTCCTCACGGCTGAGGCGATGGTCGGCGCGGCGCGACCGGGGGGCGACCGCGGGGAAGCGGCCCACTGGAGCGAGCGGGCGGCCGCGCTGCTCGCATGTGTGGCGCATGCCGCTGCACTCGACGGCGCGAGCCTCGACGAGGTCGTCTCCTGCGTGAACCGGCGCGACGCGGACCGATTCACGACGATCCTCACGCGAAACGACGCCGATCTCGCGCTCGACCTGCTCACCGGCATCCGGGCGACCGACGCCCGCGAGCAGAGCGGGATCTGGTCCACGCTTTCCGGCGTCCTCGCGGCCTACCGGACCTCGACAGCGCTCGACAGCGCCCGCGCACGCGGCGTCGACGCCGCCGAGCTCGTCGACTCGCATGCGACGCTCTACGTCGCGTGCGGCGCAGAGCACCAGCGCCACGCGGCACCGGTCGTGGCAGGTCTCGTGCGCGACGTCCGCTCCGCCGCGTACGCGCGCGCTGCCCGCAACGCGACCGCCCCGGCCGCGAGCCCCGTCGGCAGCGCGAGCCCCGTCGGCCGCGCGAGCCCGAGCGCGCCGGTGCTCCTCGTGCTCGACGAGCTCGCGGGGATCGCGCCCATCCACGACCTGCCGTCGCTCGTCGCGGAGGGCGCGAGCCAGGGGGTGCTCACGCTCGCGTGCCTTCAGGACCTGAGCCAGGCGCGCGCCCGGTGGGGCGCTGCAGCGGAAGGGTTCCTCACGTTGTTCGGCGCGAAGGTCGTGCTCCGCGGCGTCGGCGACACCAGGACGCTCGACGCGCTCTCGAAGCTCGCGGGCGATCGCGAAGTGTCGCGCACGACGACGACGCGGCCGCGTGGACTGCTCGGGCGGCTCCAGGAGAGCCGGTCCGTCACGACCGAGCGCGTGCGCAGGTTGCCCCCCGACGCGATCGCGAACCTCCCGGCCGGCTCGGCCCTCGCGTGGATCGGCACGACGCCCGGCCGCGTCACGCTCCCGGCCCCGGTCGGCGACCGGCGCGTCGAGCCCGCGACGCGGGCACGACACCCGCCGGGGCGCGCGCCCACCGGGTCCCGCGGGTTCGGGCGGTCAGCGGGGAGGTGACCGCCGCGCTGGACGCGCGCCACCTCGCGCGTCTGGTGCGCGGGTCGCGGGCCCGCCCGCCGCCGGGGCGCGCGCCGTCACCGACCTCCGAGGCCCAGCCCTGCGCCAGATGCCCGCGGGACCTGCTCCGGCCCGACGGGGCGCGTGCGCGCCGAGCTCTCGAGGCCGACACGGGCGGGCGATCCCCGACCGGGCGCGAACCGCTCGAGGCGGGACCCGGACGCGAGGTGCGCGGTCCAGCGCTCGCGCTCGCCGGCTCGCGTCCCCGGCGGAGCGACCGCGACGTGCACCCGCGGGTGTGCGACGCCGCCGGGCGCCGACCCGAGCAGTGCCGCGCCGCCGACGACCACGAGGCCGCCGGGCGGCAGCACCGCGGCGGCGCGCGCGCTCCGCGCCGCCGGCACGACCCGCGTGCCCG
>DAHUXW010000024.1 GCA_027306925.1 Acidimicrobiaceae bacterium
GCCGTCCGGCCACGGGGCGCGCCGCGGGCGAGGTCGACGTGCTCGTGGCGCCGGCCGGAGCGCCGCCCCGCGCGGCCGCCACGCGTGCCGCGGACCGCCCGAGCGCGATGACCGCGCACAGCACGCCGGCGAGCAGCGGGATCGAGACGATCGTGTCGCCCATGGAGTTGCCGAGCTCGGACGCGAACCCGCCGGCCACGCCGGCCGCGAGCGCGGCTGCGAGCGCGACTGCGCGCGACCGGGCGGCCCGGCGAGCGATGAGGTAGACGAGCACGAGGTTCAGGCCCTGGACCGCCCCGACGATCGCAGCCTCGACGCGGGGCGGCGTGTGGTTCATGAGGAAGTAGAAGGGCAGGTCGACGAGCGGGTTCAGGTAGCTCTGGAGCGAGGCGGGGATGACGTCGACCGCGAGCCGTCCGTGGAGGAACGCGTACGGGTCGTAGTAGTGGTAGTTGAGCAGGTCGAAGTTCGCGTCCTGGCCGATCGCGAGAGCCGCGAGCGCGCAGCCGATCGGGAAGAGCGCGAGCGCGGCGACGCCGCGCAGCGACGTGCGTGGCAGCTCGCGCGCGGCTCGCGCACGGCGTGCGCGCGCCACGGGGCTCCCGTCGCCGATCACCGGAGCGAGGCGCGCGCGAGCGCCCGTGCGTGCCTCCGGGGCTGGCGTGGGTTCATCTGTGGGGCAGGGCGGGCACGGGGGTGCAGGCTACAGTCTGGCGTCGGCCCGCTTCCCCTCGGGACCGGTTGCCTCGCGCCCGTGGTCCTCGGCGAGGTCGGGCGCAACGCGGGGTGCCGGGCGCGACTGCGCTGCCGGGCGGTGACGCCGCGATCCCGAGGACGGCACCATGACGCGAGCACGACTGCGAACGCCACCGGCCGGTCCGTCGCGCGGCCTGCCGGCGGCACGACGTGCCGCGCTCCTCGTCTTCCCGCTCGGCTGCGCGCTCGCGGCGCTCGCGATCGGCCAGGACGCGAACTACGACCTGCTCAACTACCACTACTACATCGCGTACGCGTTCCTCCACGCGCGGCTCGGGATCGACGTGTACACCGCGCAGCTCCAGTCGCTGCTCAACCCCTTCCTCGACATCCCGTTCTACGTCCTCATCAACCACACGCCTCCGCGCATCGAGGCCGCGGTCGTCGGAGCGCTCCAGGGCCTGAACCTCGTGCTCGTGTACCTCATCGGTCGTCGCGTCACGCGGTCCCGGCTGCTCGCGGCGTCCGCGGCGATCGCCGCGGGCGTCGCCGGTGGCTTCGCCTCCGAGCTCGGCAACTCGATGGGCGACACGATCGTCTCGATCCCGCTGCTCGCCGGCGTGCTCTTCGCGGTCGTCGCGCTCGGGCGGTCCGAGGCACGCGTGGCGGCCGCGCGGGGCGGCGCTCCGGCCGGCGCCACGAGCACGTCGACCTCGCCCGCGGCGCGCCCCGTGGCCGGACGGCGCCCCGAGCTCGTGTGGTGGCTCGTCGCGGGTGCCGCAGCGGGGTTCGGCGCCGGGCTCAAGTTCTCCGGGCTGCCGATCGCGCTCGGCGTCGTGATCGCGGCGGCCGCGCCACGCGCCCGGCTGCGCGAGCGCGCGCGCCGCCTCGCCACCACCACCGCCGGGCTCGTCGCCGGGGTGCTCGTCACCTCGGGCTACTGGAGCTGGTTTCTGTGGCGGAACTACAAGGACCCGATCGCGTTCACCCAGGCGAGCTTCGGGATCTTCCACTCGCCGTACGTTCCGCAGACCGACCTCGGCGCGTCGCGCTTCGGCCCGAAGTCGCTCGCGGACGCGGTCGTGTTCCCGCTCTACTGGGTCGTGCACCCGCTACGGGTCGCGGAAGTCCGCCTCCGCGAGCTCTCGATGCCGATCGCGTACGCGCTCGTCGCGCTCCTCGTCGTCGCGGTCGCGGCGCGGGCCGTCGCGCGCACGGCGCGCGCCGGTGGGCGGATCGGCGCATCGCGCGCCGACGTGGACGCCGGGTCCGATGCGGACGTCGACCGGTACCTCGTCGTGGTGTTCGCGGTCTCGCTCGCAGTTTGGATGGAGGTCTTCGACGTCTACCGGTACCTGGTCGCGCTCGAGCTGCTGTCGCCGCTCGTCGCCTTCGCCGCCGCGCGCCGGCTCGTCGCGCTCCTGCCGTCGGCGCGCCCGACGCGGGCCCGCGCCGCCCGGGCGCTCGCCCCGGGGTTCCTCGCCGTGTGCGTGGTGTGCGCCTCGACCGCGAACCCGGCGAATTACTGGGGCCGGGCGCCGTTCGGTTCCCGCTACTTCTCGCTCGCGCTGCCCGGGGTGCTCGCGAACGGGCGGGTCGACGCAGTGGTCGAGGTCGGCGGCCAGCCGATGGGCTTCGTCTTCCCCCAGCTTCCGGCGCGTGTGATCTCGATCGGCGGCATTGGCAACCTCCTCACGCCGGACAACCGCGCGCTCGTCCACCGAGCCCTCGCGCGCGTGCGGGCGGACCGCGGCACGGTCAACGTCGCGTTCGTCGACGCCCCGGTTCGACCGGGCCTCGGTGTCCCGAGGGGCACTTCCAGGTATCTCGCCCGCCTCGGAGCGCGGGACCTCGTCGTGCAGGTGTGCGACGTCGTGCGCGCGGGGATCGGCGCGGGCTACCAGCCGGTGAAGTTCTGCCGTTACGGTCCGGCGGGCCGAACGGGCTGACGGTCGGCCACGGTCGCGCGGGGCGCCCTCGGGTCGGCCACGGTCGCGCCGGGCGCCATCAGGTCGGGTGCCCTCGGGTCGGGCGCCCTCGGGTCGGGTGCCCTCGGGTCGGGTGCGCGGCGCGCCGGGCTCGTGCCGACGCGTAGACCGAGGCGACCTGGGCGGTCGACCGCGCCATGGTCGAGGTGCGGGCGTGCGCCCGGTGCCACGCGATCGTCGACGCCCGCAGCGCGTCGCCCGCGGCGACGACACGGGCGATCCCCGCCGCGATCGCCTCGACCGTCGGGTCGACGACGAATCCGTTGATGCCGTCTGCCACGTGGGCGACCGCGAGGTTCTCGGGGTTCGCGGCGACGACGACCGGCGTGCCGTGAGCGCTCGACTCGACGACGACGAGCCCGTAGCCCTCGCGCGACGACGGCACGACCGTGCACGACGCGCTCGCGAAGAGCCCGTCGAGCTCGTGGTCGTCGACCTTGCCCGTGAGCCGCACGGCCGACTCGAGCCCGAGCCGCCGGACCTCGGCATCGACGAGCGAGCGCTCGGGCCCGTCGCCGGCGACGACGAGCCGGAGGTCGGGCAGCGCGCGGCGGGCCGCGGCGAGGACCTCGGGCATGAGGCGCACGCCCTTGTCCTTCACGTGGCGGCCGACGAACAACGCGGTCGGCGGGATCGGGCCGCAGGACGCGCCGGACCGCACGCCGTCCGCGGACGGGAGGAGGCCCGCGAGGACGGTGACCTCACGGCGGTAGCCGTGCAGGCCGAGGCGGCGGACGTTCTCGTCGAGGAACACGAACGCGTGCGGCGTGAGCGCGATGCACAGGCGCTGTATCGCCGCACCGGCCGTGCCCGCAGCGCGACCGACGTACGCGCGCCAGAAGTCGAACGGCCAGATCTCGAGCCAGTCGACGTAGATCGGGACGCCTGTGCCCGCGAGCGCGACGCGCGCCGCGACGAGCGAGAAGTACGGGAAATTCGCGACCTGCACGGTGTCGACGTCGCGGCGGTGTCGGACGAGCCACGTGAACACCGCCCAGCCGAAGCGCAACGGCGGCCCCGAGCGGCGCGTCCCGTCGGCGTGGTAAAGCTCGTCAGGGCCCGTGACCGGCACGAGCTCGACACCGGGGATCACCGGCGGGTCCGCGTCCCACTGGCGCCGCGTGAGGTAGGTGACCCTCGCGCCGTCCGTGACGAGACGCTCGGCGAGCGCCCGGTACCACCGCTCCGCTCCGCCTGCGGTCTGCGGGTAGAGGCAGTCGTAGACGATGCACGCGCGAAGGCCGGCGAGCGGGCCGGCGTCCGTGGTGCCGCGCCCGCTCGCCGCGCTGGCGGGTCCTGTGGTCGCGTGCGCGCGGCCGCGCCCCCGGCTCCCGGTCCCCGCGCCCGCGGGCTCGTCCCGCCGGCCCATGTCGCCGCGCCAACCGTCCCGCACGCCCTCGAGCAGCGCACGCCCGACCGTCGTCCACTGCGCGGGCCGGATCCGCGTCGCGTTGTACGCGCTCCAGACGACGAGCGATCCAAACGTGCGGGTCCTTCGGAGCGCCGGTGCAGGTGTCTCACGGGCGAAGCGGAGCGGGTTGCGCGCGAGGTAGTACGCCGCGTTCGCCCCCAGGTAGCGGCTCCCGCTGGTGCCGGACGACGCGGCCATCGCGTGCTCGCAGAGCACCTCGCCGAGGTAGCGGACGCGCCACCCTGCGCTCCGGGCGCGCTCGCCCCACTCGGCGTCCTCGAAGTACATGAAGAAGTCCTCGCGGAGCTCGCCGACTTCGCGCCATGCCGCGCACGACACGAGGGCGCAGCAGCCCGGGACGTAGTCCGTGTCCCGGCTCGGCGGCGGTGACGCCGAGCGCGCCCGGTACCCCTCGTGCCAGACGATCGCGAGCTCGTGGTGCAACCGGGCGCCGGCGTACCAGAGCCGGTCGGGGCGGTCCCGGTACGAGACGGCGGGGCCGACGACGGCGGCGCGCTCGACCCGCCCCGCCTCGTCGAGGCAGCGCGCCACGCACTCCGGCGAGACCGTCGCGTCGTTGTTCAACAGCAGCACCCAGTCGGCGCCGTCGTCCATCGCTCGCCGCACCCCGAGGTTGACCGACGCCGCGTACCCGAGGTTCTCCTCGATCGCGAGCACGGTCGCGCCGGGTGCCCCCTCGGCGAGCGCCGCGAGGTCGTCGGTCGAGTACTCCTGGGCGATGCAGATCACCGGGTCGAGGGCGACCGTGGACGCCGCGAGGCTCGAGAGCGACGCGAGCGTCGTTCCGAGCTCGCGCCACGCGACGACGACCGCGGCGACCCGGGCGCCCGCGCTCAGGCCGGGCTCCGCACGCCGCGCCGCCGCGCCGCCGCCTCGCTCGCCGCCTGCGCGTAGACCGCGCGCCTCGCGTCGGTGATCTCGTCCCACGAGTGGCGCCTTTCGACGAACGAGCGCGCGGCGAGCCGCATTCGCTCGCGCTCGCCGGCGTCCCCGAG
Organism: Acidimicrobiaceae bacterium; assembly: GCA_027306925.1. Taxonomy (GTDB): domain Bacteria; phylum Actinomycetota; class Acidimicrobiia; order Acidimicrobiales; family Bog-793; genus JAJZBW01. The sequence goes on from DAHUXW010000024.1 coordinate 5,112, forward strand.
CAACCGCGTGACCGCCGCGGCGAGGGCGTCGACGTCGCCGGCCCCGACCCGGAGCCCGGCGCCCGCCTCGGCCGCGTCGGCGGCGACCTGACCCGCGCCGTCCGCGAGGATCACGGGAACCCCGCTCGCCATCGCCTCGAGGGCGGTGAGGGTGAAGCCACCCTCCTGCGGGGCGAAGTCGGACGGCAGGATGTACACGTCGGAGCGCGCGTACGCGCGCCGTAGCTCGTCGTCGTCCACGCGCCCGACGAAGCGCACCACCCCGGTCAGGCCGAGGCGGTCCCGCTGCTGCTCGTACTCGGCGCGCAACGCCCCGTCGCCGACGACCGTGAGCTCGAAGGGCGCGCTGACCCGGGCGAGCGCGTCGAGCAGGACGTCGAGCCCCTTGTAGCGGTGGAAGCGGTCGAGGATCCCGACGAACAGCAGCTGGCGCCCGTCGCCTCCCACGCCGGGTGCGTGCGCCGCGAGGTCGACGCCGGTGGGGATCACGACGATCTTGCCCGCGATGCCGGGCTGCGCGGCCACGAGCCGGTCGCGCCACGCGTCGGAGACCACGACGACGCGGTCCGCGAGCCCGAGCGTGGCGCGGAGCACGGTCGCGTTGTAGAGCTGCGCGGCCCGGCCGGCGAGCCCCTCGCCGACGATCGCGTTGTAGAACGAGACGACCGAGCCCCGCCCGAGGATGCGCGCGACGAGCACGGACCAGTCCGCCGACCACGGCGTCGGCAGGTGGGTGTGGACGACGTCCCAGGGCTCACGCGCGATCACCCACGGAAGTCGCGGGGTGAGGTTGGTGTTCGCGACCTTGAGCCGCCACGGAAGCCGGTGGACCGGGACCCCGTCGCCCGCGTCGCCCGCTCCGCGCGGCTCGTCCGCGCAGACGACCACGACCTCGTCGCCCCGGGCGACGAGCCTGCTGCACACCGCCTGGGCGACGTTCTCGACGCCGCCGGTGAACGGCGGGTAGCGCGGTGGGGTCTCGAGGAGCCGAATGGACGCACCCTAGTAGAGCCGCGGCGGCGCGAGACCGACGCTGAGCTGGAGCGCGTCGCCCGGCCGACCGGGGGCGCCGCGGGCCAACGACTAGGCTCCGGAGCCGGACCGGCCGTACGACGACGCATCTGGACCGGCCTGGCACCTGGGCGAACAGCGGAGGCGGCGCCGAGTGACGGCTGAGGCAGTTGCGACCCACGAGACGCTCGTGACCGTCGTGCTCCCGTGTCTCAACGAGGAGAGCTCGGTCGGGGAGTGCATCGACGAGGCCGTCGGCGCGCTGGCCGAGGCGGGCCTCGCGGGCGAGATCCTCGTCGTCGACAACAACTCGACCGACGCGTCCGTCGACGTCGCGCGCGCTCACGGCGCCCGGGTGATCCACGAGCACCGGCCGGGCTACGGGAGCGCGCTCCGGGCCGGCATCGACGCGGCCCGAGGCGACATCGTCGTCATGGCGGACGCGGACCTGACCTACGACCTCACGAAGCTCGCGCGCCTCGTGGGGCCGGTCGTCGACGGGCGGGCGGACATCGTGCTCGGCGAGCGCCTCTCCGAGGCGCCGCGCTCGACGATGCCGTTCCTCCACCGGCACGTCGGCACGCCGGCGCTGACGATGCTCGTGCGCCGGGCGTCGCACGGGCTCACGGTGACCGACAGCCAGTCGGGCTACCGGGCCTTCCGGCGGGACGCGATCCGCTCGCTCGGGCTCCGGTCGACGGGCATGGAGTACGCGTCCGAGATGCTCATCCGCGCCGGGCGGGCCGGCCTTCGCGTGACCGAGACGAGCACCGGGTACCGGGAGCGCGTCGGGGAGTCGAAGCTGAACACGTTCTCCGACGGCTGGCGTCACGTCAGGCAGATCCTCCTGCTCGCCCCCCACCTGATGCTCGTCGCGCCGGGCGTGCTCCTCATGGCGATCGGCGTCGCGTTGCAGGTCGTGGGGCTCGTCGTCCCGTCGGGGCTGGCGGTCGGCTCGCTGCGATGGCAGCCGAGCTTCATCTCGGGCATCGCGCTCGTCGTCGGGGCGCAGGCGCTCATCGGTGGCTTCGTGCTCGTGGAGCGGCAGCGCGCGGTGCTCGGATCACCGCCGGGTCCGCACCGGCGCCGGCCGGGCCGTGCGTCGCTGCCCGCGACGTGCCTGCTCGTCGGGCTCGTCCTTCTCGGCGTCGGCGTGGTCATCGACCTCGTGCTGTTCGCTCTCTGGCTCCACCTCGGGCACTCGGTCGTCCGCGCGCTGGCGCTCGCCGCGATGGCGCAGTCGTGCGTCATCGACGGGGCGCTGTTCACGGGTTTCGGTCTCATCTACCCGATCGTCGCGAGGGGCTCGGCGCGGGTCGTCCCCGGACCGGCCACGCCCGGGCCGCCCCGCACCGTGCCCGAGCCGACCGCCGAACCGAGCGCCGAGCACCGGTGACCGACGGCCGCGGCCGCCACCAGCTCACCGCGGGTCTGCTCGTCGTGAGCTGCCTCAGCTTCGCAGCGAACGCGGTGTTCTCCCGCCTCCTCGGTGCGTCCGTGTACGGCGCCGTCGGATCGGTCCTCGCGCTCGCCGCGCTGCTCGCGATCCCGCTGTCCGCGGTGCAGGCAGGCGTCACGCGCCAGGTCGCCGTCGCCGCTCCGGGCGCCCACAGCCTGCGCCGTCCGATCGTCGTGACCGCGGGCGGCGCCGCGGCGATCGTGCTCGCCGCGGCCGTGCTCGTCCCCGCGCTCGACTCGCTGCTCCACCTCCACGGTGGCTGGGTCGTGCTCTTGCTCGGCGCGTACCTCGCCGCGATCCTGGTCGAGGGTGTCCCGCGCGGCGCGCTCGTCGGCGAGCGGCGCTACGCGTGGGTCGCGCTCGCGGTGGTCGGGGGCTCGGTGCTCCGGCTCGCCGTCGGCTGGCTGTGGGCCCTGCGATGGCCGGACGCGGTCGGCCCGCTCGCGGGCGCGGCGGTCGGGGAGGTCGCGACCGCGGCGGTGCTCCTCGGGCTCGTCGCTGCCCGGCGGGCGCGCGGCCCTCGGGACCGTGCGCTCCGGGTGCGGGACGTCGGGCTGTCGATGGCCGGGTTCACCGGTCTGCTGTCGCTCATGAGCATCGACACGGTCGCCGCGCGGCACTGGCTGAGCGCCGAGGGGTCGGGTTACTACGCCGCGGCGTCGGCGGCCGGGAGCATCGCGTACTTCGCCGCGGCGTCCGCGGCCGCAGCGATATTCCCCGATGTCGCGAAGGGTGCGAGCGCCGACGACGGCCGATCGTTCTGGATCGGGCTCGGCGAGGTCGCGCTGCTCGGCCTCGGGAGCGCGGCGGTGCTCGTCGTCGCCGCGCCCGTCGTCATCGCCGTGGTCTTCGGGCACCGCTACGACGCGGCGCGCGTGCCCCTCGAGGTCCTCTCGGTCTCCTACGGCCTGCTCGGGGTCCTCGCCTACCTCGTTGGGCACCATCTCGCGCACCGGAGCCGGGCCGTGCTCTGGTCGTGGGCGGGCGCGGCCGTGCTGCTCGTCGCGGTCCTGGTCGCGCACGCGACGCCGACGCAGGTCGCGCTCGACGCGCTGGTCGCGACCGGGTCGCTCACCGTCCTGCTCGGCGTGGTGTCGCTCGCCCTCGAGGGGCGGTCGCGCGAGCGGTCCCGTGCGGGCCGCCGCACCGGGCCGGGAGCGCGCGGGCTTCGCGCGTCGAGCGCTCCGCCGGCGGACGCTCGCTAGGAGCGGCGCGCGACGACGGTCACGAGCGGCGGCAGGACGACCGGGTCGTCGCCCGGGTCCACGCCGGTGAGCGACGAGAGGTACCGCGCGACGGCCCCGGGCCCTGCACCCGCCGGGGCCTCGGCCCACGCGTCGACGAGCGCGAGACCGAGCGCGCGCACGACGGCCGGGAGGATCGCGCCGACGTCGGGGTGCCGCGCGTCCGGCATCGACATCGCGAGCCCGTCGATCCGGCCCGCGGACGTCACGGGCTCCTGGAGCACGACGAAACCCCCGCGGCGCGTCGCGCGGGCCATACGGTCGACGACGACCTCCGGCTCGACGACGTGCATGAGCAGGAACCTGCAGAACGCGAGGTCGACCTCCTCGGGAAGGATCAGGTCCTCGCCGGCCTGGGTCAGCGCGACGACCTGGGCGCGGCCCGCGGCCGCAGCGGCCGCGGCCGCGGCGTCGCGTGCCCGCGGGTCGCTGTCGACCGCGTAGATGCGGCCCGTTTCGCCGACGATCCCGGCGAGCGCGACCGAGACGTCGCCCGACCCGGCGCCGACGTCGACGCAGCGCCACCCCGGTCCGACGCCGGCGCGCTCGAGCGCGGTCGCGAGCGGACGCCGGTAGACGTCGTTGCGCAGCCCGAGCTCGTCCATCGTCCGAAGCGTAACGGCGCGGCGGGCGCGGCGCGACCAGCTACCGTGTGCCCGTGCACGTGACCATGCTGCTCTGCGACGCGGCTCAGGTCGCCGACGGGAAGCTCTACGTCCTCGGCGGCGGCTGGAGCCTCATCGGCCCGGACCCGATGCCGTCGGCGATCGCGATGAAGATCGACGTCGACTGGACGGAGGTCGACCGCCCGCACCACTGGGAGCTGTACCTCACCGACGAGGACGGGCAACCGGTGATCGCCGAGACCCCCGACGGGCCCCAGGCGATCGAGGTGCGTGGCGACTTCGAGGTCACCCGCCCGGTCGCCGTCCCGGCGGGGAGCCCGGTGGACGTCGCGCTCGCGCTCAACTTCGGCCCGCTGCCGCTGTCCCCGGAGTCCCGCTACAACTGGCGGCTCGCGATCGACGGGGAGTCCGCGGACGACTGGGTGCTCGCGTTCTCGACGCGCCCGGACCGGCCGACGTGAGTCCCACGACCGAGCACGTCCGCGTGCGTGCCGGGTGGCGCCGGGCCTGACGGGCGCTCGCCCGGCGGGGTGCGGGCCGCGCGCCCGCGGTCCCGACGCGCCGGGCGGCGAGCGAGGAGCGTTCGTCGCGACCGTGCTCGGATGGTGGGAGCTCGCGCGGGCAGAGCGCGACCTCCTGCCGTGGCGGGAGACGCGGGACCCTTGGGCGATCCTCCTCGCCGAGACCATGCTCGTCCAGACCCAGGCGCCGCGCGCCGCGCTCCGCTACCGCGAGGTGCTCGAGCGTTTCCCCACGCCGCGTGCGTGCGCCGCTGCGCCGGTGGGCGAGGTCATCAGATCCTGGGAGGGACTCGGCTACAACCGCCGGGCGGTCATGTTGCACCGTGCGGCGTGCGAGATCGTCGAGCACCACGACGGAGCGGTGCCGCGGACGCTCCCCGAGCTGCTCGCCCTTCCCGGCGTCGGGCCCTACACGGCGCGTGCCGTGCTCTCGACCGCCTTCGGCTCCGAGGCGGCGGTCGTCGACACGAACGTCGGCCGTGTCCTCGCGCGCGTGCTCGAGGGCGCACCGCTTCGCCCGGCCGCGGCGCAGCGGCTCGCCGACTCGCTCGTGCCGGCCGGCCGAGCTCGCGAGTGGAACCTCGCGCTCATGGACTTCGGGAGCC
>DAHUXW010000028.1 GCA_027306925.1 Acidimicrobiaceae bacterium
AGCCCGCCGGGCCGCGGGGGGAGAGGATCGTCACGTGCTTCGTCCGCGGACCGTGACGCTTCCTGCTACTGGACGATGTTCGCCGTGAACCACGAGTTCACCGCGTTCTCCCGCGCGCCCCACGTGTACGGGTCGATCGTGAGGAGCACCGACGCCGCAGGCAGCGGCGGGAGGGCCTTGCGCGGCGCGACGCCCTGGACGACCGGGTAGTAGAGCGAGTCGCCGGTCGGGTCGCCGAACTGCATCTCCTTCTGCCCCGCGGGCGACAGCACGTACTGCTCGAAGAGCTTTGCCTCCGCCTGCTCGGCCTTCGGCGCCTTCGAGTCGATTCCCATGACACCGGGGAGCAGAGTCGCCGGCTTCAGGTACATGACCTTCAGGTTCTTGTCCGAGAACGTGGCGCCGACGGCGGCGGAGCTCTGGACGAGCGCGAGCTGGATCTGACCCGACCCGAGCGCGGCGAGCGTCGGCCCGTTCGTCGGGTTGATCACGAGGCCGTTCGCCTTCAGCTTGGAGAAGTACGCCTCGCCCTGGCTCACGCCACCGAAGTACTGCATCATCCCGGCGATGAGCGGGTAGGTCGGCCCGGACTGGCTCGGGTCGTTCATCCCGACCTTGCCCTTCCAGGCCGGCGAGAGCAGCTGCTGCCACGAGGTCGGCGGGTGCTTCACCTTCGTCGAGTCGTAGATGATCGCCGCCACGAGCGTGACGCCCGACGGCGTGAAGCTCTTGTCCTTCGGGATCGACTGGGTGCCGAGCGCGTTCCACTTCACGTTGGGCTCCCAGTTGCGAAGGAGCATGCCCTGCTGGTCGAGCGCGGCGAAGGCCGTCGGGCCGTCCACCCACAGAAGGCCCCACTTCGGGTTGTTCTTCGACGCCTCGATCTGGGTGAGCAGCGGTCCCGTCGAGTTGTCGTCGAGCTGGACGGGGATGTGGTACTTCTTCGCGAACGTGGTCGTCACGAGTTTGTCGTAGCCCTGCGCCGAGTAGACGACGAGCGGCACGACGTTCGCACGCGCCGTCGAACGGTGCGTCGAGCTCGCGGCCGCGACCCCGGCGGTCGACGCCATCGCCGCGACGAGTGCCCCCGCCGTCGTCACCGCTACGGCCGTCGGCGCGACTCTCCGCCGGCCCGGCCGGCGCGGGCGCGTCGATCCATACGCATTTTCCATCACGATTGTTCTCCCGTCGAGCGTCGGTTCATTGCCAAGCGACGCCCAGGACCTTAGGAAGCGACCGTTACGCGATTTCCACCGGATGGCGACCGGTTGCTGAACAGTTGGTTGCCGGTCGAGAGACATCGCGCGACACCGAAGCGCGGGGACGGGACGCTGGGCCGGGGCGCGGGGGCCGACCGCCATCGCCGTCAGGGGCCCTACCGGCTACTAGGGTTGCGCACCGGCACCCGCGATCGCCCGGCACCGGACGGCGCCGCACCCGCTGGCACGTCGAGCAGGAGCGACGCGGGCGTGCACGAGACGAAAGGGTCCGAAGCGATGCGCGTGGCTGTTCTGACCGGAGGGGGCGACTGCCCGGGGCTCAACGCCGCTATCCGAGCGGTCGTGCGCAAGTCGACGGTTGCGTACTCGGACGACGTGATCGGGTTCCGCAACGGCTGGCACGGCGTCATCGAGGACGACGCGATCCCGCTCGACGTCGCGCGGTGCCGCGGGATCCTTCCCCGGGGCGGCACGATCCTCGGCACGTCGCGGGTGAACCCGTTCAAGGTCCCGGGAGGCGTGGAACGCTCGATCGCGACCCTCGAGCGCCGCGGCGTCGACGCGGTCGTCGCGATCGGCGGCGAGGGAACGCTCAGCGTCTCGCGCCAGCTCGCCGAGGCCGGCGTCCCCGTGGTCGGCATCCCGAAGACGATCGACAACGACGTGAACTGCACGGACTACACGATCGGCTTCGACACCGCCGTCCAGATCGCTGTCGAGGCGATCGACCGGCTCCACACGACGGCCGAGTCCCACGACCGCGTGATGGTCTGCGAGGTCATGGGGCGCCACGTCGGGTGGATCGCGCTCTACAGCGGGCTCGCGGCGGGCGCGGCCGTCGTGATCGTGCCCGAGGAGCCCTTCGACCTCGCGCTCGTCGCGGGCCATCTTGCCCGGCGGCACGAGAAGGGGCGGTTCGCCTCGATCGTCGTCGTCGCCGAGGGCGCGAAGCCGAAGGAGGGGACGCTCGACCTGCCGCCGGCGGAGATCGACCAGTTCGACCACGAGCGGCTCGGCGGGATCGGGAGCATCGTGGCACGCGAGCTCGAGGACCTCACGCGCCTCGAGTGCCGCGTCACGATCCTCGGCCACGTGCTCCGCGGCGGGACCCCGTCCGCGTTCGACCGCGTGCTTGCGACCCGCTTCGGCATCGCTGCCGTCGACGCGGCCCACGACGGGGCGTTCGGCCACATGGTCGCGCTGAAGGGCGCGAAGATCGAGCGCGTGACGCTCGCGGCGGCGACCGCGGAGCTGAAGCGCCTCGACCGCTCGCTCGTCGAGGACGTCGCGAGAGTCTTCCTCGAGTAGAGGAGAGACGCGCCGCGCGGGTGCGCGACGTGCGCGGCGCCCGCGCGACCGGCCCTAGCAGGACGGGTGGGTCACGAGCTCGACGACGAGCGCGGGCGACCCCGGAGCCACGTCGAGCGCCTCGGGACCGAGCTCGTTGAGCGAGGCCCACACGCGGTCGCGGGCGACCGTGAGCTCCTCGCGCCCGAGCACCTCGCCGCCGTCCACGACGCGCCGCTGGAGCGCGCGCACCGTCGCACCGTCGCCGGCGACCGTCGTCGCCACGGCGCGCACTGCCGCGTCCGTCGACATCTCGGCCGGCGCAACGCGCGCGCGGGGGGCGGCGTCGGCACGCGCCGCGACGGGCCCGGCGCCGGCCGCGGCGCCGGAACGTGGCGCGTGTGCGACGACCAGAAGCTCGGCGCGGGCCGTGCCCGACGCGTCGAGCGCCCGGAACGCGTGCTTTCGGCCCCCGGACCCGGCCTTTCCGACCGAGCGCTTCGCGACCGGCCGCAGCACGTCCGCGCCGCTCTCACTGCGGGCGATCGCGACGAGCTTGTACACGAAGCCGGCCGTCGGCGCGCCGGAGCCCGTCGCCACGCTCGTGCCGACGCCGTACGCGTCGACGGGTGCGGCGCGAAGCTCGGCGAGCAGGTGCTCGTCGAGGTCCGAGCTCACGACGATACGCGTCGCTCGCGCGCCTAGGCGGTCGAGCTGGTGCCTCGCGCGCGACGCGCCAGACGCGAGGTCGCCGGAGTCGATCCGCACGCCCCCCGGGCCCGCGGCGCCCACCCGACGCGCTGCGGCGACCGCGCGCTCGATCCCGGTCGCGACGTCGAAGGTGTCGACGAGCAGTGTCGTAGCCGCACCGGACGACGCGAGCTGCGCGTCGAACGCCTCGTTCTCGCTCGGGTACGCGAGCGAGAACGCGTGCGACGCCGTCCCCGCGGTCGGGATGCCGTAGCGCATCCCGGCCTCCAGGCTCGAGGTGGACGAGAAGCCGGCGAGGTACGCGGCTCGCGCGCAGGCGGGCGCGGCGGCCTCGTGCACGCGGCGGCTTCCCATCTCGACGAGGTCGCGGCCGCCGGCGGCGGCGACCATACGCGCCGCCGCAGACGCGACCGCGCTGTCGGCGTTGAGCACGGAGAGGACGAGGGTCTCGAGCAGAAGGCCCTCGGCGAACGGCCCCTCGAGCGTGAGGACGGGGCTGCCGGCGAAGTAGCACTCCCCCTCCTCGTACGCATCGATCGACGCCGAGAGCCGGAACGCCTCGAGCCACTCGAGCGCCGCGGCAGACACCACCCGCTCGCGCCGCAGCCAGTCGAGCTCCCGCGGGCCGAACCGGAACTCGCCGAGCTCGTCGAGCAGCCGGCCGAGCCCGGCAACGACCCCGTAGCGCCGTCCCGGCGGGAGCGAGCGGGCGAACACCTCGAACACCGCTCGACGCGACGCGACGCCCGAGCGGAGCGCCGCGTCGAGCATCGTCAGCTCGTACCTGTCGGTCATGAGGGCGGTCGACATCTGGCCTCCCTGCTCGCGGGCGCGGCGCCGCGCGCCTGTCGGCGGACCGCGTCGGCGGACCGCGTCGGCGGACCGCGTCGGCGGACCGCGTCGGCGAGCCTAACAACCGGTCCCCCGGCGGCCTCGGGGGACGTGGGAGCGCGCGGGGCTTGCGAGGCGGCCGCGCGCGGACGCCGTCGGTAGCATTCGCGCGACGTCATCGAGGCCCGGCAGTCGCTGGAAGGTGCTCGCGAGCTACCAGACCGCCGATGCCGTCCGACGCGTCGACGTCTTCCGCCGACCGGACGGGACCTCCGGGTTCGAGGAGTACCGACGCGACCCGGAGGACATGGCCACCTGGACCTCTGTCCACCGTCTCTCCGGCGCCCGCGACGCGTCGCGCGCGGTCGCGGCCGACGATGCCCGGCACGCGGTCCCCTGGGCCGCCGCGCCAATCGACGACCACGGCTGACCCGTCGGTCCGCGGCGGACGCGACCGCGCCCCGCGGTGCGCCGTCGCGTCCGCCGCGCTGACGCCTCGTGTTGCTAGGTTCGCTCCGTGACCCCGGGAGCTTCGGCCGCGCTCCTCGCGTCGCTCGCGCCGGCGACGACGGCCGTCCGGATGTCGCTCCACGTGCTCGCCGCGGCTGTGTGGGTCGGCGGTCAGATCACCGTGGCGGGGCTGCTCGGAACCGTCCGCGGATTCGGCGAGGGCGGACCGAGAGCCGTCGGACGGGCTTTCGGCCGCCTCGAGTGGCCCGCGTACGCGGTCCTCATCGCGACGGGCGTGTGGAACGTCGTCGCGTCGCGCCCCTCCACGCAGGGCGGGGCGTGGAACGCGGTGCTCGGCGTGAAGATCGCGGTCGCGCTCGCGGCAGGGGTCGCGGCGTGGTTGCACCAGCGCTCGCGGACCCGTGCCGGGCTCGCGGCCTACGGCGCGCTGACCGGCGTCGCGTCGGTCGCCGCCCTCGTGCTCGGTGTGGTGCTCGCCGGCTGACCGGCCCTCGCCGGCTAGAATCGTTCCAAGGTGCGAGAAGCGCCAGCCGGCGCGGCGCGCGTGCCCGGGGAGACGGCGAGGGGTCAACGATCAGCGATCTGCTGGAGCGGCTGCGAGAGCGACAGTGGAGGGTCACGCCGCAGCGCCGCGTCATCGCGGAGGTCCTGGACGGCGAGCACATACACCTCAGCGCAGACGCAGTGCACAGCCGCGCGCACGAGCTGCTCCCGGAGATCAGCCTCGCGACCGTGTACAACACGTTGAACGAGCTCGTTGCGATGGGCGAGCTGCTCGAGGTCTCGGCCGGCGCGGGTCCGAAGCGCTACGACCCGAACGTCACCGCGCCGCACCACCACCTCGTCTGCACGTCGTGCGGCACGCTGCGGGACGTGTTCACGAGCGCGCACGCGCCCGACCTCGACCCGGACCAGGCGCACGGCTTCGTCGTCACCGGAGTCGACGTCGTCTACCAGGGGCGATGCCCGGAGTGCGCCGGCGCCTGAGCCGACGCACCGCCCGGGCGTTCCCGGGGCGGACCCGCCCCGAGTCACCGAGGCGCCCGGGACGCCTCCACGACGGCCGCCCGAGCGACCGCCAGGTCCTCGAAGCCCATGCCGACGGACTTGAACAGCGTCGGTCGCCCGCCCAGGTCGAGCGCGAGCCCGGAAGCCAGCTCGAACAGGTCGGCGGCCACGTCACCCGGCGAGAACCTGCCTTCGAGCGCCGGAATGCCGAGGTCGCCGGCCGCGAGCGCGCTCGCTCGGTCCTCGACGACGACGACCGAGCGCACGACGGTCTCGGTGTCGACCTCGCGGCGCTCCGGACGGTGCGACCCGACGGCCACGACGTGCGCCCCCTCTCGGAGCAGGCGGCCGTCGAACAGCGGGTCCGCGCTCGACGTGCAACAGCAGACGAGGTCGGCGCCCGCGACGGCTTCGGGACCGGCGGCGCTCGCGTCGAGCGCGAGCCCACCGGCGAGCTCGACGAGGGCCTGCACGCGGGCCGGATCTCGGCCGACGACGAGGACGCGCCGCAGCGGGCGGACCGCCGCGAGCGCGCGCAGGTGCGCTCGCGCCTGCGGGCCGGTGCCGAAGAGCGCGAGCACCGACGCGTCGGGCCGGGCGAGGGCGTCGGTCGCCCACGCGGAGACGGCCCCCGTGCGCAGCTCGGTGAGCGCGGCCGCGTCGAGCACCGCGACCGGCGCGAGCGACTCGGCGTCGAACACGACGTAGACACCGGCCGCCATCGGCGCGCCCGACGCCGGAGCCGTTGCGAGGGCGAGGACCTTGACCCCGGCCGCCGAAGCCGACTCCGCCGGCATGAGGAGCAGCTCGCCGCCCGAAAGCTCGACCGACGTGCGCTCGATGTGCCGGGAGGCACCTGCCGCGAGCGCGCCCGCGATCGCGGCCATCGCTGCGCGCGACGATACGAGCTGCTCGAGGTCCGCGCGTGCGAGGTGCACGATCGCGTCTGGCGCGGGCGCGCCGAGCTCGCTCACGCGCGCCGTGGGTTCACGAGCCGATGTGGTTCGCCGGGATCTGGCCGAGCTTGCCCTTCTGGTAGTCGTCGAAGGCCTGGCGCAGCTCGTCCTCGGTGTTCATCACGAACGGTCCGTACCACGCGACCGGCTCGCCGATCGGCACCCCGCCGAGCAGCAGGACCTCGAGCTTCGGCGTGTGGCTATCCTGCCTTGCGTCGGCGCTCACGACCAGGTGGTCGCCCGTCCCGAGCACCGCGAGCCGCCCGGTGCTCACCGGGTGGGCCGCGCTCCCGACGGCCCCGGAGCCCGCGAGAACGTAGACGAGCGCGTTCTGCTCGCGGGGCCACGGAAGCTCCAGCCGGGCGCCGGGCTCGACGGTGGCGTGGAGGAGCGTGATCGGCGTGTACGTCGCACCCGGGCCGCCGTGGCCGCCGACCGTGCCGGCGATGATCCGGACGAGCGCACCGCCGTCGTGCGAGGCGACCAGCGTCTGGTTCGAACGGCCGATGTCCTGGTAACGAGGAGGCTCCCACTTGCTCGCGGCCGGAAGGTTCACCCAGAGCTGGATGCCGTGGAAGAGCCCGCCGCTCACGACGAGCTCCTCGGGCGGCGCCTCGATGTGCAGGATCCCCGCGCCCGCGGTCATCCACTGGGTGTCGCCGTCGGTGATCACCCCCCCGCCGCCGATGGAGTCCTGGTGGCGGAACACGCCGTCGATAAGGTAGGTCACCGTCTCGAAGCCCCGGTGCGGATGCCACGGCGTCCCCTTCGGCTCACCCGGCGCGTAGTCGACCTCACCCATCTGGTCCATGTGGATGAACGGGTCGAGGTCGCTCTGCGGGACGCCGGCGAACGCGCGGCGGACGGGGAAGCCCTCTCCCTCGAGACCGCTCGGGGCAACGGTCACCAAGCGTACCGGGCGCTCGGCGGACGCGGCCGGGTCAGGGCGCTCGACGCGCGGGAGCACGAGGATGTCGTCCACGGTCACTGCGGGCACGGCGCTACCTCCAGTCGATCCTGGTACAGCCGGCGCGTCCGCTCGTCGTGCGCGGCCGGCGCTTCGGGAGCCCGCCGGTCCGGCCCCCCGACCGGTACGAGCCGACCGAGCTGCCGCCCGCGACGGGCGCTGCGTTCCCGTTGCGTGGAACGCCGTCGGAGCCGCAGTTGTTCCGATCGCGGCCCGCGCGGCACGGCCGCGACGCAGCGTGCTCGGGCGTCACGGGCCCGCCAGGACGGCCTCGGCCTCGATCTCGACGCGCCAACGCGGGTCGAGGAGCCCGGCGACGAGCACCATCGTCGCCGCGGGACGCACGTCGCCGAGCACGTCGTGGTGGGCGCGTGCGACGCCGTCCACGTCCGACGCGCTCGTGAGGTACATGCGTGTGCGCACGACGTCGGCGATCGCAGCGCCCGCGCCCTCGAGCGCTCCGGCGATGATCTCGAAACACCGCCGCGCCTGGACCTCGGCGTCGTCCGCGCACGAGCCGTCCGGCCACACCGGGCCGGTGCCCGAGACGACGACGCGATCGCCGGTCCTCACCGCACGGCTGAACCCGATGATCGGCTCGAAGGGCGAACCGGAGGACACGAGCTGCCTCGGCGCGGACATCCCCCGAGTATCGCCGACGCCCGGCCTCGCGTGCCCGGGGCGGTCGCGGGCCCGGCCGGGTCGCTCCTGCGCCCGGCCGGGCCGCTCCGCACGGTTCCCGCCGTGATCTCCACCCGCTACCCGCCCGGTCGGGCGTCCCGGGAGTCGCCGCTCCGACGGCGCCCGAGCGCGAGGAGCACCGCCCCCGCGACGGCCGCGCACGCGGCACCTACGAGCAGCTGCTCGATCGGGAACCCCGTGTAGGGAAGCTCGGGCGCCGGTGGCGCGGCGCCGGGAACGTGCGTCGGAAGCTCGGGGAGCGCGACCTCGACCGCCGAGAGCGGGCTGCGCGCCGTGAGGACCGCGGTGCAGTGCAGCGCGGCGTCGAAACGGTAACCGGGCGGCGCGCGCACCTCCTTCAGGCACCACGCGTGGCCGGCGGGCACTTCGACGACCATCCGGCCGTCGGCACGAGTCACGCCCGTCGCGTAGAACACGCCGTCGCGGATGCCGGCCGGGACGGTTCGACCAGGCGCCCGGCCGGCGCCCGGCGCGGGACCGCCGACCGAGTACACGTCGTACTCGGCACCCGGGATCCCGGTGTCGGGCTGCAGCGAGTTGAACTTGTGCGCCTGGATTTCGACCATGCGCGGCCGCTCGGGTAGCGGCATGCGGAACGCGCTCGCAGGGCTCGCCGCGCCGAGCACCGTCGTGCAATGGGGTCGGGGGTCGGCGACGAAGTCGGGTGGCGCGGTGACCTCGACGAGGCACCAGGCGTGGCCGTCGGGCACGACGAGGTCGATGCCGCCCGCCCTGCCGGTGCGGGCGCGCCCCACCCAGGTGTCCCCGGCGAGCGGGCGCGGTGGCGGATCGGCGGGCCGCGGCCGCGGCGCGCCGGTGAGCGGCGGCCCGACGACGTACAGGTCGTAGACAGCCCCCGCGATCGGGCTCGTCGGCATCAGCGCGTCGTACGTGTGCGCCCGGATCGTGACGGTCGCCGGAGCGGCGGCCCGCCCCCGCCGGCGCCGCGCCGGTGCCCGGGGCGGCGCCGCCCCCCGTGGGCCCGGGGCCACAGGAGGAGCCGCGACGGGCGACGCCGCCGCTCGCACGTCGGCGATCGTCACGGCGGACGCGACCGGTGGCACGACGGTGCTCCCGGCGAGCACGGGCGTGCACGCGGGCGCAGCGTTGCGCACGTAGCCGGCAGGTGGCGAGGCCTCGACGACGCAGTACGCGTACCCGGGCAGCTCCAGCGGGAAGCTGACGGCGCCCGACCCGCTCGACGTCGCGCTCGCGACCCACGTCCCGCCCGCGAGCACCGGCGCACCCGCGGGCGGTGACGGCGGCGCAGGGACCCCGCCGGCGCCCATCCGGTAGAGGTCGAGAAGCGCGCCCGCGAGCAGGCCGTGCGGAGGACCCGCGTCGACCTTGTCGGCTGTGATCGCGACGTACTCGCCGGGCTCGGCGACGGCGACTGGCGCCGCACCCGTCGTGTCGCTCGCGACAAGGCATCCGCTCTCGCCACCGGCGAACCCTGCGGGGGCGACGGCCTCGTCCCAGCAGTAGCGCTGGCCCGCGACCAGCACGTCGGCGGTCGTGCAGGTCCCCGATGCCGACGTGGTGCAGGTCGCGACGACCGGTCCCGACGCTCCCCCGGTGCGCACGTCGAAGCGGGCGCCGGCGAGGTCGGGCGACGCCGGGTCGAAGTTGCCGGTCGGGTGCTTCGCGAACGAGATCGGGACCAGCTTCGGGTCCGCGAAGTCGAGCACCGCGACCGCTCCCGGGTCGAGCACGACGTCGCGGGTGGACGCGGTCGGATCGAGCGCGAATCCGGCCGGAGCGGACACCTCGGTCACCTCGTAACGGCCCGGGAGCAGGCCGAGGCCGGAGCTCGCGCCCGGGGAGCACGCGCCGATCGAGTCGGTCGTGCAGCGACCCAGATCCTCGTCGTAGACACCCGACGCGCTCGAGTCGTACCGCACGTCGAACACGCCGCCCACGATCGGCGCGCTCGTCCCTGCGTCGAGGTTGTAGATGTCGAGCGACGCGGGGTCGACCGTGTCAGTCACGTCGACCATCGTCGTGGTGTGACCGAGCGCGACGACGGCGGTGAACGGCGGCAACGCGGAGTAGCCGGGGGGCGGATGCGTCTCGGTGAGGGTGTACGTTCCGGGCTGAAGGGACGCGACCACGTTCGAGGTGCCTGCGCTCGAAATTGCAAGCGTGCCGACAATTCCATTCGAAGGTGCGGCACCTTTTACGCTGAAGACGGCTCCGCCAACCGAGTAGTATGATTCGTCATTTCCCGCCATATTCACGGAAATTGATCCGAATGCATAATTGGAGATGGACACCGCGTCAGAAGCGCCAGCATTCACGCTCACCATCTGCGTAGGTGCTGATCCCGATAAGTAGTAGCCAGTTGGCGATGACACCTCTGTGACCTCATACATTCCGGGTAACAGCCCAGAGCCATCGTTTGGTGGTGATAGACATCTGCCTGATACACCGGTAAAACAAGAACCGATGTTTTGCGTGAACACTGAATTGTTGAGCGGTGCATACGAGAACATGACTCGTCCACCGCTGAGAAATGTGCCGGTCTGCGAATCAGAGAGCTGTGCCGACAACGTCCCTGGGATGGCGCGGTTCTCATTTGCGCCAGTGAAGTGCGCGGTCACATTGCCCCCGTCGATGACGGTCACGCTCTCGTCCGAGGCGGCGGCGTAACCCGGGGGCGGCGTCTCCTCGTGCACCGTGTAGGTCCCCGTCGGAAGTAGCTGGCTCGGGCCCGCGGCGCCGTTGCCGTCCGTCGTGAGCGTCGCGACGACGGACCCTTGCGAGTCGATGACCTGGTACACGCCGCCTGCGAGGCCGAGGTATGCGACGTCATCCCCGCCTTCGTCGATCGACACTGTTCCCGCCGTCGGCGCGCCGCCGGTCGGGGAGATCGTGTCCGAGTTCGCCGCGGCCACGGGGGCCTCGGGGCCGACGATCGCGGCGCCGCTTCCGGTGGTGTCGTAGTACTGGAGCCCGAGCGCGCCGACGGTCGCCGTCGCGCTGATGCTCACGGCGGTCGACGCGCTGTCCGCGTAGATCTCCGCGCTCGCCTCGCCCAGCGAGTCGGTCGTGAACGCGGCGGTCGTCGCCCCACCCACGAAGGTGCCGCCCTGCACGCTCAGCGAGACGGACTGGCCCGCCGCCGCAGTACCCGAGCCAGGGAACACGACTCGAAGCTGGAAGATCGCACCGGCCGTCGGCACTGACGAGATCCCGGTCGTGTTGAGGTCGACCGTCGGACTGCCCGTCGCTCCGCCGGCCTGCGAGTACCAGGTCTCGAGTTGGTCGTACGCCGCGAGGAGGCCGCCGCTCGTCGGCAAGGTCGGCGCGCCCCAGGCTGCCTGGTCGTAGAGCAGCTGCGCAGCCTCGGCGATGTCGTCCGCGCTGTACTGGGCGGTTCCATCCCACGACCCGGTGGCGTCGGCCTCGCTGAACGCGAAGCCGATCGCGGCGAGCGTCGAGGAGTCCACCCCCGTCGGCACGCCTCCCGGGGCGAAGGCGAGCGTCGGGTCCGGCGACACGGGCGCGCCAGCCGCCGCCGCCTCGAGCGCCCAACCGGTCGAGGTGGGGAAACCCGGGCCGTACGTCCCGTACCACCCCGACGACCCGTCGTAGTTGCCACACGCGCCGTGGAACGCGTAGGCAACGGAGGTCGATCCGCACACCGTCGCGGCGGACGCGGCCACAGACGAGATCTCGGCGCTCACGGCGATGGCACCCGCGGTCGCGGCAGCGAGCACCGCCGCGCGCCACACGATCCTCGCCACCGGTCTGCCTCGCATACTACGAAATCAATCCTCGTTGAGTCGTGATCTTCCACGGATTCATTTGCTCCTATAAGTAATGGGCTCGCGACGAACGGGATCGGTGAAATCTTCTCAGCCAGGGCTGTGTCAGGTAGCCACCGACTGTCACCTACATCGATGTGCTGCGAGAACAGATCGCATGGCTCAGGACAACGCGCCGCATCCGTCATGCTTCGAGAAAACGTGAGGTGTGGCGTGAACGAGCGGCTCGCGACGAATCACTCTGGATTAGAGCGTGAATACCAGCGTGATGCGGAGCGTGAATTGGACGTGGCAGAGTCGGCGTGATGAAACTACGCGCGCTCGACGCGATCCGGATCGAGTGGGAGCTCGTCGCGGCGTCGGACCGCGCCCGGCAAGTGCTCGACGACCTGGCACGGCTCGAGCCGGCGATCGGCCGGCTCGGCGTCACGGACCTCGCCGGCGTCGTCGCGACGACAAGCGGTCGGCTCGGGCCGGTGCCGGCGTCGGTCGTCCGCGAGGTGGTCGCGGGACTCGTCCGGCAGTTCGGCGCGGACGAGCTCGTCGGCGTCACCCTGGTCCGTTTGCTGCTCCCGGGGCTCGCGTCCGTCGCACGCGGTCTTCGATGGGGAGTCGGTGGGCCGTGGGCCGGCAGAGACGAGTTCGAGACCGATCTGGTCGCCGCCGCGTGGCACTCGCTCTATCTTCACGCCGGCGCGTCGCTCGGCCACCCGTGCAAGGTGATCCTCGAGCAGGCGAGGCGTTCACTGCGGACGGACCTCGAGCGTCACCGGCGGCACTTGGCCCGAAACCGTTCCGGCGAGGATCTGGACGACCTCGTCGCGCCGGGGCTCGACCACCTGAGCGAGCTCGCCCGGGCGCTCTCGCTCGTCTCGGGCTCTCTGATCACGAAGCGCGACGCGGCGCTCCTGCTCGCGAACCGCGTGTACGGCTACCGGCTGTCCGAGCTCGCGGAGCTCACCGGCGAAAGCGTCGCCCAGCTCAGCTATCGGAGACGCCTCGCTGAGCGAGCGGTGTGCCGGTGAGCGCCGGTGCTCGTGCGCGCCCGCAGCCGGCGCGTGCACGGGTCCGACCGCGCGCTCCCGAGCTGGGCGGACACCGACGGGAGTACGCGTCATGGCTCACGCTCGGCCTCGTCGTCGCCGCGATCGTCGTCCTCACGACCTCACCGATGACTCGGCCACCGCACGCGGACGCCAGCCGCTCGTCGGCGCCCCGCCACGCGCGGGCGGTGCGCGGCGCGGGCGGTGCGCGACCCACGACCCCGGACGGGCCGGCGCGCGTGGTGCGCGGCGGTGCCGACGCGCGACGCCCGAGCCCGAGCGGGTCGGCGAGCGCGCCCCGGGTCGGGCCGAGCGCGCCGATCGCGACAACGACGACCACGGCCACGCCACGCGCGGCGGCTCCGTCCACCGCGCCACCGGCCGTGGCCCGCGCTCCGGCGCCGACCGCGGCACCACCGCCCACGACCGTCGCCTCGACGACCTCGACGACCTCGACGACCTCGACGACCTCGACGACCTCGACGACCTCGACGACCTCGACCGTGCCACTACCTGCCCGGACGACCACGACCAAGCCGGTACCGACAGGTGCGCGCGGGCAGGGATCCCCGCCGCACGCGCCGGCGGTCGCGAGCGTCGTCTCGCAGTCCTGGCCGGGCAACCTCGAGTACCCGGACGACGTCGCCGCGACGTTCGCGCTGCGCACCTCCGGCGGGGTCGTGTCCGCGACCGCGGCCTGGTCCGGGACACCGGCGCTCAGCATCTCCGTGCGCTGCGACGGCGCGGGGCGCACCGCGACCGGGACGACCGGCCTGTACGTCGCGGCGGTAGCCGGACCGGGAACGTGCGCGGTCACGATCGCCGAGCCGGCCGGCACCGAAGCGGTCGTGTCGTACTCGCTCGTCACCCACTATCCGGCCGTGCGGAGGTAGTCGACGTTGACCAGCCGATCGAGAACGCTCGTGGCCGGCATCAGCGCGCTCGCGAAGTGTGCGCTCCTGCTCCTCGGCGTGCCGCTCGCCGTAGCCCGGCTCTGGACGCTCGCGCCCGGCCCGAGCGTCCTCGCACGGCCCGAGAGCTGGCTCGACCGCGCGACCGTGGACCACGCGGTGCTCGGGATCGTGGGCGCGCTCTGGGTCGTCGCGGCCACAAGCCTCGTCCGCGACGTGGCGAGGGCGCTGCGCGGCCGGCTCGTCGCGCCGCAGAGCTCCTGGTCTGCACGGTGGGCCTCCCGCGTCGCCGGACTGCTGCTCCTCATCTCGACGGGCTCCGCGATCGCAGCGACCGGCGCGGTGGCGACCGCACGTGCGCCGCACCAGGCCTCTGTCGTCGCGGCGCTCCCCGTGGACGCCGGCGCACGCCCGCCTGACCCCCATCCCGGCGCCGACCGAAGCGGGCCGGCGGTCGCGGCCGGCAGAGCGACCAGCCAGCCCGATCGCACGGCGACCAGGTCGTACGTCGTGCGCGCCGGCGACTGCCTCGCGAGCATCGCCGCCCGCGAGCTCGGCGACGCATCCGAGTGGACCGTGCTGTCGCGCTTGAACATGGGCCGCGTCCAGCCGGACGGACGGCGGATGGTCGACCCGAGCCTCATCTACCCCGGTTGGGTCCTCGTCGTGCCCGCGTTCCCATCCGGAGAGCCGCCGGTGTCCGGACCCTCGCCCGCGCCGCGACCGGCGACGGCTCGCGACACGGCGCCGCGACCTGGCGGCCCGCTCCGGCCGGCCGGCCGTGCCGTGCTCCGACGCCCGGCTCCCGCTGCACGTGGCCCTCGCGCGTCCGGGCACGTGATGGCCGGTTCCGAGGCGCACCAGGCAGTCGACACCCCGACCGGCGAGCCCGTGCGAGCACTCGCCGAGCTCGCGATCCTCGGCCTCGGTGTGCTCACGACCGCGTCGATCGCCCGCCGTCTGCGCGCGTCACGGCGGGCGGCCGAGTGCCTGCGAATGCCCGGCGAGCGCGCGATCGGTCGATCCGGTGCGACCGCGGCCGCTGCTGCATCGATCGACCCGCTCGCGGACAGCGCGCTGCTCGACTGGGTGGACGGAGCGAACCGTCTCCTCTGGCGGACGTGCCGCGACCGGCGCACGAGCGCAGAGCTGCCGGTCGTGCGCCTCGTGCGCGCCGGGCCCGATGGGGTGCAGTGCGTGCTCCAAGAGCCGCTGCCCGCCGCACCCGAGGGGTTCGTCGCGACCGACGGCGGAAGGCAGTGGACGCTCGCGCCGGGCCTCGACCTCGACGACCTCGCCGCGCTCACGGCCGGTTGCGGGCGCTACGTCCCCACGCTCGTCCCGCTCGGCGACGCCGCGGACGCCTCGTACCTCGCTGCGGTCGGTCCGGGGCACCACCTGACGCTCCAGCCGGACGGCGGCGACGCCGTCCGTGCGCTCGACGCCCTCGTCGTGGCGTTGCGGACGCTCCCGTGGGCGCACGAGGTCCAGGTCGAGCTCCTCGGGGTCGCTCCCCCGCCCGTGTCGCACGGGTGCCACTTCGTCGCTCGGACGACCGGGGCGGAGCTAGCCGAGATCGCGCGCGCTCCGCTGCCCGACCCGCGGCAGCGGCTCGAGGCCGCCTGGTCCGACGACGTCGTCGTCGTGCTCGGCGACGAGGCGACGCACGAGCTTCCCGAGCACGTCCTCGCCGCCGTCGGCGAGCGCGCCGGTATCGTCTCGATCGGCGGGCCGGGAGCGGTCTCGCTCGTCGTCCGCCAGGATCGGCTCGTCATCCTGCCCGACGGCGTCGAGCTGGAGCGTCGCGAGCCGACGCCGAGCCAGGCGGCGCTCGCCGAGGACCTCCTCGAGCTGCCGGTGCTCGTGGCGGCGCCCGAGTCGCCCGCGGCGGTGGTGCGCGCTGCAGCACCTGCCGCGCGCACGACGCGAGCGGGGCGTGTCGAGGTGCGCGTGCTCGCGCCGGTCCCGTCGCTCGACGGGCTCACCGTGCAACCGTCCAGCAAGGACCGCAGCCGGGTCGTCGAGCTCGTCGCGTACCTCGCGCTCTCAGGGCACGTCGCGACGACCGACTCCATCCGAGAGCAGGTCTTCGGCCGCAGTGACCGGGTCGCGTCGCTCGGCAGGGTGCACAACGTCTGCTCAGCCGCCCGCGCCGCGCTCGGATCGACCATCGACGGTCGCAGCCTGCTCCCCGCTGGCGCCGGCGGGCGCTACCGCCTCGACTCGGAGGTCAGCTGTGACTGGCTCCGCTTCGAGGTCATGCGCTCCGAGGCTCGGGTCGCGGCAGTGCCCGACGCGATCGCCCTGCTCGGCGACGCGCTCCGTCTCGTGGACGGCGCTCCGTGCGCGGACGTGGCTTCGGGGTGGGACTGGCTCATCTCGCGGGGCCTTCTCACCTCGATGATCTCGGCGATCGTCGACGCGGGCCACCACCTCGCCTCGCTGTCGATCGCCGGGCACGACCTCGAGCTTGCGGGCTGGGCCGTCGAAAAGGGGCGGCTCGCCGAGCCGTGCTCCGAGATGCTCGCGCGCGACGCGATGATCGTCGCGGACCTGCGCAGCGACCCGGACACGATCCGGCGCGAGTGGCGCGACCTCGAGCGCGGGCTGGCCCGCCTCGACGGCGACGAGCCGTCCGCCGAGACCCGTGCGCTCTACGACGAGCTCGTCGCCGGTCGGACGGGCACGGCGGCGCGCTATCGGTCTGCGAGGAACGGGTAGCGCGACCGCACCTCACGGACCCGGGAGGCGTCGACCGTGGCGACGAGGAGCTCCGGCACGCCTGCCGCCTCCGCCACGACGCCCCCGAACGGATCGAGCACGACGCTTCCACCCCGGTAGTCGATCCCGCCGCCCGAGCCCGTGCGGTTCACGCCGACCACGTACGCCTGGTTCTCGATGGCTCGCGCGATCAGCAGCGCTCGCCAGTGCGATTGTCGCGCCGAGGGCCAGCTCGCGACGACCACGTAGCAGTCGGTGCCCGACGCGGCGCCCCAGAACGAGTCGGCGAAGCGCAGGTCGTAGCAGACGAACGGCGTCACGCGCACGCCGTCGACGACTGCGGTCACGATCGTCGAGCCCGCAGCGTAGTGCTCGTCCTCGCCACCGAAGGAGAACGGGTGGATTTTGTCGTAGACAGTGACCTGGCCACTAGGGCCGACCAGGAGGAACCGATTCACCGGGAGCGGAAGGTCCGGCGTGCGGCAGGCGAAGGATCCGCCGACCCAGAGCCCGAGCCCGCTCGCCTGCTCGTGGAGGAACGTCGCCGTCGCCGCCTCGGGCCCCTCCGCGACGACTTCGGTGCGCATCGAGAAGCCGGTCGGGAACATCTCCGGGAACAGCACGAGCTGGGCGCCCACCGCAGCTGCGGCGGCGACGTCCCGAGCGGCGCGGGAGAGGTTCGCCGCACGGTCCTCCCACTCGACGTCGCACTGGACCGCGGCCACTGCGAGCCGGGGTGCGACGCCCCCGTCCGCGCCCGCGTCCCGTCCCACGCGCACGCCCCCGGTATCGCCCGGGCTCACGCGGTCAGCGCCGAGAGCCGGCCGAGCGCGTCGTCGATGACCTGTTCGCTCTTGCAGAACGCCCAGCGCACGAGCGTGCGGCCGGCCTCGGCGTCGTCGTAGAACACGGAGCTCGGGATGGCGACGACGCCGCAACGCCCCGGGAGCGCCGCGCAGAACTGCGCGCCGTCGCGAAACCCGAGCGAACCGACGTCGGTGGTCACGAAGTACCCGCCCTGCGGGCGTGCGACCTCGAACCCGAGCGCCTCGAGCCCGTCGGCGAGCTGGTCCCGCCGCGGGCGCAGCGTCGCCGCGACGCGCTCGTGCCAGTCGCCGTCGTCGAGTGCTCGTGCGATCGCGTGCTGGAAGGGCGCCCCGCTCACGTAGGTGAGGAACTGCTTCGCGGTCCGCACGGCGCCGAGCAGCGGAGCGGGCGCGCACGCCCACCCGATCTTCCAGCCGGTGAGCGCATAGGTCTTGCCCGCGGACGAGATCGTGACGGTGCGCTCCCGCATCCCGGGCAACGTCGCGAGCGGGACGTGCTCGCCTTCGTAGACGAGGTGCTCGTAGACCTCGTCGGTGACCGCGAGCAGGTCGTGCTCGACGCACCGGCTCGCGACGACCTCGAGCTCGTCGCGCCCGAGCACGCGCCCCGTGGGGTTGTGCGGGCTGTTCACGAGCACGAGGCGCGTGCGGGGCGTGATCGCAGCGTCGAGGTCGGCGGGGTCGAGGCGCCAATCCGGGTAGCGCAGCGGCACGACGCGCCGGGTCGCGCCGGCCATGGCCGTGCACGCCGCGTACGAGTCGTAGTAGGGCTCGAGCATGACGACCTCGTCGCCCGGCTCGCACAGCGCGAGCAATGCGGCGGCGACGGCCTCGGTCGCTCCCGAGGTGACGAGGACCTCCTCCTCGGGGTCGTACTCGAGGTCGTAGCAGCGGCGCTCGTGACCGGCGACGGCGCGCCGAAGCTCGGGGATTCCCCTGCCCGGCGGGTACTGGTTGTGGCCGGCGAGGATCGCGTCCACCGCCCACTGCTTCACCTCGTCCGGGCCGTCCACGTCGGGAAATCCCTGGCCGAGATTGACCGAGCGCGTCGCCTCGGCGAGCGCGGACATCTCGGCGAAGATCGTCGTCGAGAAGCCCTGGAGACGGGAGCTCAGATCGGGCGCGCGCCGGGCCATCGCGCGGGATCGTAGCGGTGCGCCGGGCGACGGCGCGAGCTCAGCCGAGGACGTCGGCGAGCTGCACGGCCTCGAGGCCGTGGGCGTCCGCGACCGGCGCGTAGGTGACGGAGCCCTCGACCGTGTTCACGCCGAGCGCGAGCGCGGTGTCGAGCCGGGCGGCCTCACGCCACCCGTGCGCGGCGATCGCGGCCGTGTAGCGGAGCGTCGCGTTCGTGAGCGCGTGCGTCGAGGTGTGCGGAACCGCGCCGGGCATGTTGGCGACGCAGTAGAAGACCGAGCCGTGCACCATGAACGTCGGGCTGGAGTGCGTCGTCGGGTGCGTCGACTCGAAGCATCCGCCCTGGTCGACCGAGATGTCGACGAGCACCGACCCGGGTCGCATCCGGGCGACGAGGTCGTCGGTCACGAGCCGCGGCGCCTTCGCGCCTGGGACGAGGACGGCACCGATGACGAGGTCGGCCTCGAGACAGGCCTCCTCGATCGCGTGCTCGCTCGACGCGACCGTCGTGAGCCGGCCCTGGTAGTGCGCGTCCACCGCGCGCAGCTTCGTCAGGTCGCGGTCGAGCACCTGCACGTCGGCGTGCATGCCGACGGCGATCATCGCCGCGTTCACGCCGGACACGCCCGCGCCGATCACGACGACCTGCGCGGGCCGGACGCCCGGCACGCCGCTCATCAGCACGCCCCGGCCGCCGCCCGGCCGCTGGAGGTGCTCGGCGCCAGCGAGCGGGGCCATCCGCCCGGCGACCTCGCTCATCGGCGCGAGCAGCGGCAGCGATCCGTCACGGACCTGGACGGTCTCGTAGGCGATGCCGACGGTTCCTGCCCCGAGGAGCGCCTCGGTGCACTCGCGGGACGCGGCGAGGTGCAGGTAGGTGAACAGGACGAGATCGCGCCGCAGCCGGTGGAACTCCTCGGCCACAGGCTCCTTCACCTTGCAGACGACCTCCGCGCCGCCCCACAGCTCGTCCGCGTCGCCGACGATCGTCGCGCCCGCGCGCTCGTACTCGGCGTCCGTGATCGACGAGCCGACACCGGCCGCGCGCTCGACGCGCACCGTGTGACCTGCGGACACGAGCTCGCGGACGCCGGCGGGTGTCATCGACACGCGGAACTCGTTGTCCTTCACCTCACGGGGGATCCCGATCCTCATCGCTGCTCCTCGCTTCGTGCCAGGTCGCGACGACCGCGACCGACCGACGCGGCTCCGGCCGCACGTTCGCTACGAATCGTTGCAGCCCGAACGTCAGCCTGCAAGCGGATCCGTCGTCTCAGCGTGCGTCTACGACGGTATTCTCCAGCCCCGGCAACGGCGGTCACGAGTCGAAGCCGAGGCCGAGACGGTCGAGGAGCCGTAGCCATGCGCCGCGGCGGCCGTCGGCTGCGTCCGCGCGGGCGATCGCGTGCCGCGTCATCGCGACGACCACGGACCGCAGGGGCTCCGGCGGGAACGGGACCGGCATGGACCGCACCATCTCGAGCGACGTGCGCTCCGTCTCGGCGCCCGAGATCAGGTCGAGCAGCACGTCCGCCGCGAACCGGGAGGCGCCGACACCGAGGCCGGTGAACCCTGCCGCGTACGCGACGCGCCCGTCGTGCGCGGTCCCGTAGAACGCGCAGAACCGAGAGCAGGTGTCGATCGCGCCGCCCCAGGCGTGGGTGAACCGCACACCGGCGAGCTGCGGGAACGTCTCGAAGAAGTGGCCCGCGAGGAGGGCGAACGTCGCGGGGCGGACCTCGCGGCGCGCACCCATCGAACCGTTGAAGTAGTAGAGCGCGTCGTAGCCACCGAACAGGACGCGGTCGTCGGGCGTGAGCCGGTAGTAGTGGAACTGGTTCCCCATGTCGGAGAGCCCCTCACGCCCCTGCCAGCGAAGCGCGTCACGGCGACGCGCGTCGAGCGGTTCGGTCGCGAGCACGTAGTCGTACACGGGGATGACGTAGCGGCGCACCCTTCGCACGAGCGGCGGGAACGCGCTCGTCGCGACGACCGCTCGGTCGGCGACGACCGTCCCGCGCTCGGTGCTGCAGCGCACCGCGCCGTCGACGGCCTCGAGCGAGGCCACGGGCGAGCGCTCGAGCACGATCCCGCCGCGCGCCTCGATCGCGGACGCGAGCCCCCACGCGAGACGCGCAGGGTCGACGAGTGAGGTCGTGCGGCGGTGGAAGACGCCGCCCAGGTAGGTCGGCGAGTCCACCCGGTCACGGAGCGCGCTCCGATCGAGCACCTCGACGTCCTCGCCGTGGGCGAGCGCGAGACGTGCGGCGTCCTCGACCGACGCGGCCTGCCACGGCGCGGTCGCGACGTCGATCGACCCGACCCGCTCGAAGCCGCAGTCGATGCGCTCGCGCGCGATCGTCGCCTCGATCCCGTCGAGGTTGTCCGCGCCCATCGCGACGAGCCGGTCGATCTCCGACGCGAAGCGAGCGACGCCGTTCTCGAGCCCGTGGGTGAGGCTCGCGTCGACGAAGCCGCCGTTGCGCCCGGACGCCGCCGACGCGATCCGCGCGCCCTCGACGACCACGACCTTGCGCCCCGGGTCGCGCTCGAGCGCCCGGAGCGCGCTCCACAGGCCGGTGAAGCCCGCGCCGACCACGACGAGGTCCGCGCGCCGCGCGCCCACGAGGGCGTCGCGAGCGTCCGGAGCGGCGCTCGAGTCGAGCCAGAGCGGGACGTGCGCCGCGCCCCGAAGTGCGCCGCGGACCCCGTGGGGCACGACGCCGTTCGTACCGGCCGGCTGCGGATTTCGCAACGATACTCCTGATTGCTAGGCGGATCAGTCGGCCGTTCACAATCGAGCTATGGAAAAGCTCCTCGCCATGATGCAAGCTACCGGAGTGGCCCGGGTCGTGCCGGGTGCTGACCGCGGTGGCCGACGGACGCGTCCCGAACACGTGTGCGTCCCGCGCACCGCGAGTGGGGGCGCTCGTCGGGCCGTGCAGCGGTCCGGGGGAACGGGTCGGGCCGTGCAGCGGTCCGGGGGAAAGGATCGAGAGACGGCTACGTGGGACCCGCTGTGGTAACCGAAGGAACCTCGTCGGACGGGCGCGCGACGGCACCGGCCGTGCTCGGCACGGCAATCGAGCTCGTCGGCGTCGCGAAGGACTACGGCGCGCGCGCCGGCGACGCACCCGCCGTGGAGCGGGTCGACCTCGCGATCGGCGCGGGCGAGTTCTTCTCGCTGCTCGGGCCGTCGGGGTGCGGCAAGACCACGACGCTGCGCATGATCGCGGGCTTCGAGGAGCCCACGAGCGGCCGGATCCTGCTCTACGGCAAGGACGTCGTCGGGGTGCCCCCCCACCACCGCGACGTGAACCTCGTGTTCCAGAGCTACGCGCTCTTCCCGCACATGAACGTCTACGACAACGTCGCGTTCGGCCTGAGGCGACGGCACGTCGCGAAGGACGAGATCGACGCGCGCGTCCGGCGGATACTCCACCTCGTGGGCCTCGAGGGCAAGGAGCGGAGCCGGCCTCGGGAGCTCTCGGGCGGCCAGCAGCAGCGCGTCGCGCTGGCGCGCGCCGTCGTGAACGAGCCCCGCGCGCTGCTCCTCGACGAACCGCTCGGCGCGCTCGACCTGAAGCTGCGCCAGGCGATGCAGCTCGAGCTCAAGCGGATCCAGCGCGAGGTCGGGATCACCTTCGTGTACGTGACCCACGACCAGGGCGAGGCGCTCACGATGTCCGACCGGATCGCGGTCATGAACCACGGGCGCGTCGAGCAGCTCGGGACGCCGCGCGAGATCTACGAGACGCCGGCCACGCGCTTCGTCGCGGGCTTCATCGGCACGTCGAACCTGCTCACCGCGAAGGTCGAGCGCGTCGACGGCCGAGTCGCGGTGCTCGGCTCGTCGGCCGACGAGCGGCTCGTCGTCGTCGCGCGGCGCGCGGTCGAGCCGGGAGACGTGGTCGAGCTCACCGTGCGGCCCGAGAAGATCACGCTCAGCGCCGAGCGTCCGGAACCCGGCTCGTGCGCGCTGCGTGGACGGGTGACCGACGTGGTCTACCTCGGGACGTCGACGAGCTTCACGGTGCGGACCTCGGCGGGCGCGGACATCGTCGCCCACCGACAGAACCTGTCGACGAGCCCGGCAGCGATCGGCGAGGGAAGCGACGTGTGGATCTCCTGGGACGACGACCACTCGTACGCGCTCGACCGGGTGGAACCGTGAGCCCGCGCGCCGGCAGTCGGGACGCAGGCAGTGCCGAGCTGCGCGCGCCCGGGTCGCGCGCGTAAGCGCATCGCCGAGTGATGCACCGCCCGCCAGGACGCGCGGGCACGAGACAGGAGGGCCGCGAGATGGACGAACACGAGGCGTTGATCGACCCCGCGATGCTTCGCGGGCTGACCGGACGCCGCTACTCGCGGCGCGACGTGCTCAGGCTCACGGGCGCCGGCGCAGGCGCCCTCGGCGTCGGTGCGCTGCTGTCGGCGTGCGGCGTCTCCGGCGGCGGGAAGAAGGTGAGCACTTCGAAGGACGCGATCGCGGCGTTCTGGGACAAGCAGAAGCCGACCGGGCAGTTCAACTTCGCGAACTGGCCGCTCTACATCGACGTCGGCTCGAACAAGAACGACCATCCGACGATCGACATGTTCGAGAAGAAGACGGGCATCAAGGTCAAGTACTTCGAGGTCATCCAGGACGACGGGCCGTTCTTCGCACAGGTCTCCCCCGCGCTGAAGGCACACCAGTACTCGGGGTACGACCTCGCGGTCATCACGAACGGCGTGTACCTCTCGGACTTCGTCGACCTCGGGTACCTCGTCCCGCTCGACCACGCGAAGCTCCCGAACTTCTTCAAGTACGCGAGCGCGAAGTACCAGAACCCCACCTACGACCCGGGCAACAAGTTCTCCGTGCCGTGGCAGTCGGGCATGACCGGCATCGGCTACAACCGCAAGCTCGTCGGGCGGAAGATCACGAGCTTCTACGACCTGTTCGACCCGGCCTTCAAGGGCAAGGTCGGCATGTTCGCCGACAACGAGGACCTGCCGAACGCGATGCTCGTCGCGATGGGACTCGACCCGGCGAAGACCACCGAGAGGGACTGGCGCAAGGCCGCGACGAAGCTCGAAGCGCAGAAGAACGCCGGGATCGTCCGCAAGTACTACACGCAGGACTACATCACCGCGCTCTCCAACGGGGACACCTGGATCTCCCAGGCCTGGTCCGGGGACATCTTCCAGGCCAACGCGTCGGGCGCGAGCGACCTCGAGTTCATCATCCCGAAGGAGGGGGGCCTGCTCTGGACCGACAACATGGTGATCCTGCAGCAGGCGAAGAACGCGCTGTCGGCGATCGAGTGGATGAACTTCGTGTACCAGCCCCGGATCGCCGCGCTGCTCGCCGAGGGCATCAACTACGTGACGCCGGTCCCGGGAGCGAAAGCCTACATCGAGCGTGACGCGGCCGCGTCGACGGGGTCGACGAGGGCGGGACTCCTGCACCTCGCGCAGAGCCCACTCATCTTCCCGACGGCGGCCGACTACGACAAGCTCTACCGGTACCGCGTGCTCAGCCAGAGCGAGCTCACGACCTGGAACTCGATCTTCCAGCCGATCTACCAGTCGTGATCCGCCGCCTGCGCTCGGCGCTCGTCCCGTACGCGCTCGCGCTCCCCGCAGGGCTGTGGCTCGCGATCTTCTTCGTCGCGCCGATGATCGTGATGCTCTCGGTCGCGCTCGAGACCGGGAACCTCATCTCGGGCTTCACGCTGACCTGGCACTTCGCGACGTTCTGGCAGGCGATCGACCTGTACCACGTCCAGTTCATCCGCTCGTTCGTCTACGGCCTCGTCACGACCGTGCTGACGATCGTGATCGGCTACCCGGTCGCGTACTGGATCGCGTTCCGCGGGGGCAGGCGCAAGTCCACCTACCTGCTGCTGATCCTCCTGCCGTTCTTCGTGAGCTTCGTGATCCGCACGGTCTCGTGGCAGTTCCTGCTCGCGGACAACGGGATCCTGCTCGGCCACCTGAAGGCGTGGCATCTCGTCTCGCAGAACTTCCACGTGCTCGCGACGTCATTCGCGGTCGTCCTCGGGCTCACGTACAACTTCCTGCCGTTCATGATCCTGCCGATCTACGTGGGCCTCGAGCGCGTCGACGAGAGCCTGCTCGACGCCGCGGCGGACCTGTACTCGAGCAAGCGCGAGGCATTTCTTCGCGTCGTGCTGCCGCTCTCGGTCCCCGGGGTCTTCGCGGGGGTGCTGCTCACCTTCGTCCCGGCGGTGTCGGACTACGTGAACGCCCAGATCCTCGGCGGCACGAGCACGACGATGATCGGGAACATCATCGAGACCGTCTACCTCGAGAACAACCAGTACCCGACCGCAGCGGCGCTCTCGTTCGTCCTGCTCGCCGCACTCTTGATCGGCATCTTCGCGTACGCGCGCGCGCTCGGCACCGAGGACGTCTTCGAGGCGGCCGCGGCATGACCGCCGACGCCACCGGGGCGGCGCGGGCGGCGGGGGCGTGAGCACGCCACAGCCAGTCGCCGCCGCGCGGGACGAGGGCTTCGGCGACGACGCGCCCGAACCGGGTACCCGCCTGCGCGGCGGTCGCCGGTCGCGCGGCCTCCACATCTACACGTGGGTCGTGATCGGCTGGCTCATGCTGCCGATCGTCGTGATGATCGCCTTCGGGTTCAACAACACGACGGGCAAGTTCAACTTCGCCTGGCAAGGCTTCACGCTCCGCTGGTGGGAGCACCCGTTCGCGATCCAGGACCTCACGGGCGCGCTCGTCAACTCGATCACGATCGCCCTCATCGCGACGGCGCTGGCCACGATCTTCGGCACGCTGCTCGGCATCGCGCTCGGCCGCCACCGCTTCCGCGGCAAGGGGCTCGTCGATCTCGTGCTGTTCGCGAACATCGCGGCGCCCGAGATCGTGCTCGGCGCCGCGCTGCTCTCGCTGTTCGTGACGCTCGGGGTGAACCGCGGCTACGTCACAATCGTCATCGCGCACGTGATGTTCGACATCGCGTACGTCGCGGTGACCGTGCGGGCGAGGATGGCCGGGGTGGACCCGTCGATCGAGGAGGCGGCCCGAGACCTCGGCGCCGGACCCTGGGCGACGTTCCGCCTCGTCACGATCCCGGTCATTCTGCCCGGGATCGTCGCCGGCGCGCTCCTCGCGTTCGCGCTGTCGATCGACGACTACATCATCACGCAGTTCAACGCGGGCCAGACGCTCACGTTCCCGCTCTGGGTGTACGGCGCGACGCGCTTCGGCGTTCCGCCCCAGGTGAACGTCATCGGCACGATGATCTTCACCGTGGGCGTGCTGCTCGCGGTCGCGAACGGGCTCGTCGTCCAGCGCCGGCGGACGTGGAAGCCGCTGAGCCCCGCGCTCGACGAGGGCGCGACCGAGTAGTCCCGAGCGGCCCCCGGTCCCGATCTCGGTCTCCGGGCGCGCGGGCCGCGCGCCGGTCCGCACGGCGCCGCGACGGGCAGGCCGCTACGAGTGGAGGCTGGACATCACGTGCTTGAGGCGCGTGTAGTCCTCGAAGCCGTACATGGAGAGGTCCTTTCCGTATCCGGAGCTCTTGAAACCGCCGTGGGGCATCTCGGCGACGATCGGGATGTGGGTGTTGATCCACACCGCGCCGAAGTCGAGGGCCTTCGCCATGCGCATCGCGCGGCCATGGTCCTTCGTCCACACACTCGAGGCGAGTCCGTAACGCACGCCGTTCGCCCAGGTGATCGCCTCGGCCTCGTCCGTGAAGCGCTGCACCGTGATGACCGGGCCGAAGATCTCGTCCTGGATCATCTCGTCGTCCTGGCGCAGGCCCGCGACGACCGTCGGCGCGTAGAGGTAGCCCCGGTCGCCGAGGCGACGTCCCCCGGTCACGATCTCCGCGTGCGCGGGCGTCCGGTCGAGGAAGCCTGCGACGCGCGCGAGCTGGCCCGAGTTGTTGAGCGGCCCGACGTCCGCGTCCTCGACGTCGGTCCCGCCGACCTTGGTCGCGTCCGCCCGCTCGGCGAGCGCCGCCACGAACTCGTCGTGGAGCGCGGGCGCCACGAGCACGCGGGTCGCCGCGGTGCAGTCCTGGCCCGCGTTGAAGTAGCCGGCCATCGCGATCCCCTCGGCGGCGGCCTCGACGTCGGCGTCGTCGAAGACCACGACCGGCGCCTTGCCACCGAGCTCGAGGTGCACCCGCTTGAGCGACGGTGCCGCGGCCGTCGCGACCTCGATGCCCGCGCGCACGCTACCGGTGATCGAGACCATCTGCGGGACGTCGTGCGCGACGAGCGCCCGACCGGTCTCGCGGTCTCCACAGACCACGTTGAACACCCCGGGCGGCAGGTGCTCCGCCATGATCTCGGCCATGTACAGCGCGGAGGCCGGGGTCGTGTCGGACGGCTTGAGCACCATCGTGTTCCCGGCGGCGAGCGCGGGGGCCCACTTCCACACGGCCATCATGAACGGGTAGTTCCACGGCGTGACCGCGGCGCACACCCCGATCGGCTCACGCCGCACGTAGGAGGTGTGGCCGGCCATGTACTCGGCCGCGGCGCGGCCCTCGAGCATGCGCGCGGCCGCGGCGAAGAACCGGATCTGGTCCGCGCTCGGCGGGACCTCCTCGGACAGCATGAGCGCGAGCGGCTTGCCCGTGTCGCGACACTCGATCCGGGCGATCTCGTCCGCGTGCTCCTCGACCGCGTCCGCGATGCGCAGCAGCGCGAGGGACCGCTCGGAGGGCGTCGCGTCGCGCCACGCGGGAAATGCCTGCTCGGCGGCGCGCACCGCGTCGTCGACGTCCTGCGCGCCGGACACCGGCGCGAGCGCGTACGCCTCCGCGCTGCTCGGATCGACGATCTCGGACACCTGGCCCGAGTGCGCAACCACGCGACGCCCCCCGACGAAGTTCTCGAAGCGCTCGAGCGACGAAGCTCCAGCCGATGCCACCGATCCCCTCCCGCGACGTTGAGCCGACCACCTCTGGCGCCATCCTGGCAGAACAACCGGGTATCGACAAGCGATTTCGTACATCTCGAGCCGCAGCGCGACGGATTCACTTGACGAGAGGCCCGTCCATGGCGCACGGTTGACGGGAGGAGGTCGGCGTGGACGTGCTCGACGAGGCGAACCGGGCGATCATCGAGGAGCTGCAACGCGACGGCCGGCGGCCGTACAGCGCGATCGCCGCGGTCGTCGGCCTGTCCGAGGCCGCGGTGCGCCAACGAGTCCAGCGTCTGCGCGACGCCGGGGTCATCGAGATCGTCGCGGTCACGGACCCGAAGCAGGTCGGCTTCGCGCGCCAGGCGATGGTCGGCATCCGAGCGGACGGCGACGTCCGCCAGCTGGCCTCGATGCTCGCACGCATCCCCGAGGTCGACTACGTCGTCGTCTGCGCGGGCGGCTTCGACATCCTCGTCGAGGTCGTCTGCGAGGACGACACCCACCTGCTCGAGATCCTGAACTCGACGGTGCGCACCCTGCCGGGCGTCCGCCACGCCGAGACGTTCGTCTACCTAGAGCTGACCAAGCAGACCTACACCTGGGGGACCAGATGACGCCGATGACGAACGACGAGCTCCAGAGCGCGGCACGCAGTCACCTGTGGATGCACTTCACGCGCCTCTCCTCCTACACGACCCACGACATCCCGGTGATCGTGCGCGGCGAGGGCGCGTACGTGTTCGACCAGGCCGGGCGTCGCTATCTCGACGGGCTCTCCGGGCTGTTCACCGTGCAGATCGGGCACGGTCGCACCGAGCTCGCCCAGGCCGCCGCGAAGCAGGCCGCCGAGCTCGCGTACTTCCCGCTTTGGAGCTACGCGCACCCCCGGGGCATCGAGCTCGCGGACCGGATCGCGGGGATCGCTCCGGGCAACTGCAACCGGGTGTTCTTCATGACCGGCGGCTCGGAAGCAGTCGAGTCCGCCTGGAAGCTCGCTCGCCAGTACTTCAAGGCGGTCGGCCAGCCGCAGCGCTGGAAGGTCGTGAGCAGGGACATCTCGTACCACGGCACCACGATGGGCGCGCTGTCGATCACCGGTGTGCCGGACCTCAAGTCGGTGTTCGAGCCCCTCGTCCCCGGCGCGGTGAAGGTCCCGAACACGAACTTCTACCGCGCGCCCGAGCACGGGGACGACGAGACCGCGTTCGGCGTGTGGGCCGCGGACGAGATCGAGCGCGCGATCCTGCGCGAGGGCCCGGACTCGGTCGCCGCGGTCTTCCTCGAGCCCGTGCAGAACAGCGGGGGGTGCTTCACGCCCCCGCCCGGGTACTTCCCGCGCGTCCGGGAGATCTGCGACCGCTACGGCGTCCTCCTCGTCTCCGACGAGGTGATCTGCGCGTTCGGCCGCCTCGGTCACTACTTCGCCGGCGAGCGCTACGGCTACCAGCCGGACATGATCACAACCGCGAAAGGCCTCACGAGCGGCTACTCGCCGCTCGGGGCCCTCATCGTCGGCGACCACCTCGTCGAGCCGTTCCTCACGGGCGAGCGCACGTTCCTCCACGGGATCACGTTCGCGGGCCACCCGGTGTCGTGCGCGGTCGCGCTCGCGAACCTCGACGTCATCGAGCGCGAGGACCTGCTCGGGCACGTCCGCCGGAACGAGCCCACGTTCCGCGCCGAGCTCGAGGCGCTGCGCGACCTCCCGATCGTCGGCGACGTACGCGGCGCGGGCTACTTCTACGGGATCGAGCTCGTAAAGGACAAGGCGACCAAGGCGACGTTCTCGGACGAGGAGTCCGAGCGGCTCCTCCGCGGCTTTCTGTCGCCGCGGCTGTTCGAGGCAGGGCTCGTCTGCCGTGCTGACGACCGCGGGGACCCGGTCATCCAGCTCGCCCCACCACTCGTCTGCGGCGAGGAGCAGTTTGCCGAGATCTCCCAGATCCTGCGCACGGTCCTCGAGGAGGCGTGGAAGCAGCTGTGAACGGTGCCGCGACCGCCGAGGCGCCCGGCGGCACCGCGTGAGCGCCTCGCCGGCGCGTCGGCGCCCGCCCGCGGCACACGGCGCGCCCGCGGAGCCGAGACCGCTCGCGGACCTGTCGTACTGGTTCGCGTCGCTCGGCTCGCCGGTCGTCGCCCGGCCGCCGCTCGGCGGCGACGCCGCCGTCGACGTCGCGATCGTCGGCGGCGGCTTCACCGGATTGTGGACCGCGTACTACCTGCTGACGAAGGAGCCGTCGACGCGGATCGCCGTGCTCGAGGCCGAGGTCGCGGGCTTCGGCGCGTCCGGCCGAAACGGCGGCTGGTGCTCGGCGCTCTTCGCCGCGTCCGACGGGCGGATCGCGCGCTCGTTCGGGCCCGGCGCGGCGAAGGCGATGCGCGCGGCGATGCGCGCGTCGGTCGACGAGGTAGGCCGCGTCGCCGCGCGCGAGGGCATCGACTGTCACTTCGCGAAGGGCGGGACGGTCGGCGCGATCCGCAGCGCGGCGCAGCTCGCGAGGGCCCGGGCGGAGCTCGAGGAGGCCCGGGCGCTGGGCGTCGGAGCGGACGACCTCGCGCTCCTCGGCCCCGACGAGGCGAGCGCGATGCTCGCGGCCGAGCGAATGCTCGGCGCGACCTACACGCCGCACTGCGCGGCGATCCACCCCGCGCGCCTCGTACGCGGGCTCGCGGACTGCGTCGAGCGGCTCGGCGCGACCGTGTTCGAGGGAACGCGCGCCCGGGCGATCGCACCGGGACGCGTCGAGACCGACCACGGCACCGTCCGGGCGGACGTCGTCGTACGGGCGACCGAGGGCTACACCGCCCGCCTGCGGGGCCAGCGACGCGCGGTCGCCCCCGTCTACTCGCTCATGATCGCGACCGAGCCGCTCCCCGAGCAGACTTGGGACGAGATCGGTCTCGGGCGCCGGGAGACCTTCTCCGACCACCGGCACCTCGTGATCTACGGCCAGCGCACCGCCGACGGCCGGATCGCCTTCGGCGGCCGCGGCGCGCCGTACCACTTCGGATCCGCGATCCGGGCCGCGCACGAGCGCGTGCCGCGGGTCCACGACATGTTGGCCGCGACGCTCGTCGAGCTGTTCCCGGCACTGCGCGACGCGGCGGTCACGCACCGGTGGGGCGGTCCACTCGGCATCCCGCGCGACTGGTTCTCGTCGGTCGCGTTCGACCGGCGCACGGGGATGGCCGCGGCGGGCGGCTACGTCGGCGACGGGGTGTCCACGGCGAACCTCGCAGGCCGGACGCTCGCGGATCTCGTGCTCGGGAGCGACTCCGAGCTCACGCGACTGCCGTGGGTCGGCCACCGCTCACGGCCCTGGGAGCCGGAGCCCCTGAGATTCCTCGGGGTGAACGCGGGGCTCGCGGTGATCGCCTCGGCGGACCGCGTCGAGCAGCGGACGGGCCGCCCTGCGCGCCGGGCGGCGTGGTTCGAGCGCGTCACGGGCGGCTGAGCGCGCCGGTCGGACGTGTCGCCGGCCGTGCCCGCCCGACGGCTCCCGAGCGAGTCGCAGTTGACACCACCTCGGGCGCGCGAGCCACTACCGTGCCCTCGTGCCCTCGACGCCTCGCAGCAACCCGACGCATCGCGCCCCCCGATCCGGACCGAACCGGCGGCTGATCGCCGCAGGCGCCGCCGTGGTCGTCGTCGCCGCGGTCCTCGCCGTCGTCCTCTCCAGTACGCCGAAGAAGGCTGCGGGCGGCAAGGCCGCGAGCGCGACGACCCCCACGACCGCGGCGCTCGCGTCCGACGTCTGCCCGCTCACGGACACGAGGGCGCCCGGTGGGACTCCGCCGCGGCGGCCGGCGATCGCCGTCAAGATCGGCAACGAGCCGCAGGGCGCACGTCCGCAGAGCGGGCTGAACGAGGCGGACATCGTCTACGACACGCCCGCCGAGGGCGGGATCATGCGCTACGAGGCGATCTACCAGTGCAACAGCGCGTCCTCGATCGGCCCCGTGCGCTCGCTCCGCTGGGTCGACTGGCACATCCTCGCGATGTACCGGAACCTCCCGCTGCTCGTCCACGCCGGCGGGATCATCCCCGACGTCAACGCGCTCGACGCGCTGCGCTACGTGAAGGACGTGAACCTGCTGAGCACGTACGCCGCGGACGGCACGCGCATCACGAGCCGGGTGCCACCGGACAACCTCTACACGAGCACCGCCCAGGTCTGGGCGTCCTTCCCGAACGAGAAGGCGCCGCCGGCACCGGTGTTCCGCTACTCGGGCAGCCTCCCCGCTGCTGCGAAGCCGGCGAAGAGCATCGAGATCAACTTCTCCCTCGGCACGGACAGCGTGTGGACCTGGAACGCCGCGACGTCGACCTGGCTGCACAGCTACGCGGGCTCAGGACCCGACATCGACGCGCTCACGAACGCCCAGGTCTCGACCGACAACGTCGTGGTCCAGATCGTGAAGTACCAGCTCGGGCCCTACTCGGAGAGCCCGGGCGGCTCCGGTGACGTCGAGAGCGTGCTCAC
Source organism: Acidimicrobiaceae bacterium (assembly GCA_027306925.1). Taxonomy (GTDB): domain Bacteria; phylum Actinomycetota; class Acidimicrobiia; order Acidimicrobiales; family Bog-793; genus JAJZBW01. Next base: position 31,954 of record DAHUXW010000028.1, read on the forward strand.
GGGCAACGGAGCGGGCTACCTGCTGCGCGACGGCAAGGAGATCCCGGTGACCTGGCATCGCCCGAACGCGAGCACGATGACGACGTTCACGGACGCCCACGGCGCCGCGGTCGACCTCGCGCCCGGGCGGACCTTCGTCGAGATCGTCCTCGACACGACCGCCGCGCAGAAGGGCGCGATCACGATCACGCCGTAGACGGGCCGGACCGGCACCACCTGGCGTCTGGCGCGTGCGGGCGCCCCGTGTCGCGCTAGCGGGGCACGACCGGCTCGGACGGGCGGGGGGCGCGGGTCCGGCGGCGGGACGCGCCGAGCGCGCGGGCGAGGACGAAGTCCCGCAGCGCCGAGTAGGGCGGACGGTGCACCGAGATGTCCGGGCGCGCGCCCCGCTCGAGCACGGACCTCACCTGGGTGAGCGACTCGACGCCGAGGCGACCGTGCGACACGCCCGCGCCCGACTCGCCGACGCCGCCGAACGGCAGGCCGGACACGCCGAGCTGGGTCATCGCGTCGTTCACGCAGAACGCGCCCGACCGCGTCCCGCGCTCGATCCGGGTGCGGTCGGCGACGCTCTCCGAGAACGCGTACACCGCGAGCGGAGGCGGCAGGCCGGCGACGACACGGAGCGCGTCGGACACGTCCTCGACCGTTAGGACCGGCAGGATCGGACCGAAGATCTCCTCGCGCATCACGTCCGAGGCGAGCTCGGGGTCGCGCAGCACCGTCGGCGCGAGGTACCGGCGGGACGCGTCGTGCTCGCCCCCGGCCACGACCCGGTCGGCGTGGCGCGCGACGAGCGCTGCGAGCCGGTCGTGGTGCGCGGCGTCGACGATGCGCGGGTAGTCCGGGCTCGCGGAGGGATCGGGCCCGTACATCGCGCGGATCGCCCGCACGAGCTCGTCGACGAAGCAGTCCGCCACCGGACGCGAGACGAGGACGTAGTCGGGCGCAACGCAGGTCTGACCGGCGTTCACGAACTTCGCCCACGCGATCCGCCGAGCGGCCGGGCGGATCGCCGCCGTCGCGTCGACGATCGCCGGGCACTTCCCGCCGAGCTCGAGCGTCGCCGGCGTGAGGTGGCGGGCGGCGGCCTCGGCGACGACACGCCCGACCTTC
>DAHUXW010000043.1 GCA_027306925.1 Acidimicrobiaceae bacterium
GTCGCGGGCACCCGCCGCCAGGCGCGGGCCGCGAGCGCCGCGCCGGCGCCCGCCGAGGAGGCCGCGCTCGAGGCGCCCGCGGCGTGGGCGACGGAGGCCGGAGCGGTCGACGCCGCTGCCGAGGACGTCGCGGCCGGCTCCGCAGCCGTCGCGCAGACGGTCGCCGCTGGGACGGACGAGACGGAGGACACGGGCGTGGACGAGCCGGGCGGCGACCCGTCGGCCGAGGCCGGCGCGCCGCGAGAGGACGCAGACTGATGGGGCAGAAGGTCAACCCGTACGGGTTCCGCCTGGGAGTGACCACGGACTGGAAGTCCCGCTGGTTCGAGGACCGCGGCTACCAGGGCGCGGTCATCGAGGACTGGAAGATCCGTGACTACCTGACGAGCCAGCTCGAGGCCGCGGCCGTGAGCCGGATCGAGGTCGAGCGCACGCGTGACCGCCTGCGCGTCGACGTCCACACCGCCCGTCCTGGCATCGTGATCGGCCGCCGCGGCGCCGAGGCGGACCGCCTGCGCAAGCAGCTCGGCCGCATCACGAAGAACCCGAACGTCCAGCTGAACATCCAGGAGATCAAGCAGCCGGAGCTCGACGCGGCGCTCATCGCCCAGGGCATCGCGGACCAGCTCGCCCGCCGGATCAGCTTCCGGCGCGCGATGAAGCGAGCGATCCAGACGGTCCAGAAGGCCGGCGCGCTCGGCGTGCGCGTCCAGTGCTCGGGCCGCCTCGGCGGCTCCGAGATGGCCCGTCGCGAGTCCTACCGCGAGGGGCGGGTGCCGCTGCACACGCTGCGCGCGGACATCGACTACGGCTTTCGCGAGGCGCGCACCTCGACGGGGCGCGTCGGGGTGAAGGTCTGGATCTACAAGGGCGACATCCTGCCGTACCGCTCGACCTCCGAGGACAAGATCTCGCGCGAGGCCGCGATGGCGGTCGGCGAGACCTCCGGCCAGGGACGGCCGCGCCGGATCGTGAGCGCGGGCGGGGGCCGTCGCCGGCCCGACGCGGAGCCCGGCACGGTGCCCGTGGAGGTCGTGGCCGAGGCGGCCCCGGCCGCCGAGGAGATCGTCGAGCCGGTCCCCGCCGGCGTCGCCGACGCGGCTGCGCCGCCCGCGGCGCCGGTAGCGGCCGCGCCGTCGGACGACCCGCTCGAGCGCCTCCTCGCGGAGGAGGAAGAGATCGAGCGCCGCACACGTGACGAGCACCACGACGTCCCGCACTTCCGCAAGGAGACGGACTGACCATGCTCATGCCCCGCAAGGTCAAGCACCGCAAGCAGCACCGCGGCCGGCTCACGGGCGCGGCGAAGGGCGGCCAGACGGTCGACTTCGGCGACTACGGAATCCAGGCGCTCGAGCCGGGCTGGATCACCGCGCGCCAGATCGAGGCCGCACGTATCGCGATGACGCGCTACGTGCGCCGTGGCGGCAAGGTCTGGATCCGGGTCTTCCCGGACAAGCCGGTGACCGAGAAGCCCGCGGAGACCCGCATGGGCTCCGGCAAGGGCAACCCGGAGCGCTGGGTCGCGGTCGTGCGGCCGGGCCGGATCCTGTTCGAGCTCGCCGGCGTCGACGAGCAGCTCGCGCGCGGCGCCATGGAGCGCGCGATCCAGAAGCTGCCGATCAAGGCGCGCTTCGTGGTGCGCGCGGGCGTGGGCTCCGAGCCGGAGGTGCAGGTCCAATGACGAAGGCCGTGGAGCTTCGCGAGCTCGACCCCGCCGAGCTCGCCGACCGGCTCGCCGACGCGCGCAAGGAGCTTTTCAACCTGCGCTTCCAGCTCGCGACCGGACGGCTCGACAACATCAGCCGGATCGGCGTCGTCCGCAAGGAGATCGCGCGGATCATCACGCTCGAGGCCGAGCGCGGCGCACGTGGCGCCGTCGGCGCCGGCACGACGACAACCGAGGAGGGGTGATGGCCGACGCCGAGGAGACCCCGGCCGCGACCGAGGGTCGCGAGGACCGCCGCAAGCAGCGCGAAGGCACGGTCGTGTCGGGCGCGATGGACAAGACCGCGGTCGTCGCGGTCGTCGAGCGGGTCCGCCACGCGCGCTACGCGAAGACGGTCCAGCGCACGAAGCGGCTGTACGTGCACGACGAGGAGAACGTCGCGCAGGTCGGCGACCGCGTCCGCGTCGCGGAGACGCGCCCGCTGTCGAAGCTGAAGCGCTGGCGCCTCGTCGAGGTCGTGGAGCGCGCCCGATGATCCAGCAGGAGTCGCGGCTCAGGGTCGCGGACAACTCGGGCGCGAAGGAGGTCCTGTGCATCAAGGTGCTCGGGGGCTCCCGCCGGCGCTACGCCCGCATCGGCGACGTGTTCATCGCGACCGTGAAGGACGCGGTCCCGGGCGCGGCGGTGAAGAAGGGCGACGTCGTGCGCTGCGTGGTCGTGCGCACGAAGAAGGAGAAGCGGCGCCCGGACGGCAGCTACATCCGCTTCGACGAGAACGCCGCGGTGCTGATCAACGACCAGCTCCAGCCGCGCGGCACGCGCATCTTCGGCCCCGTGGGCCGCGAGCTGCGCGACAAGCGCTTCATGCGCATCGTGAGCCTCGCACCGGAGGTGATCTAGGTGAAGATCCACAAGGGCGACCGCGTGCAGGTCATGGCCGGCAAGGACCGCGGCAAGACCGGCGAGGTCATCCGCGCGATGCCGGCCGAGCGCAAGGTCATCGTCGCGGGCGTCAACATCGCGAAGCGCCACACGCGCGCGACGCGGGCGACGACCCAGGGCGGCATCATCGACAAGGACATGCCGATGCACGTCGCTTCCGTCGCGATCCTCTGCGGCGCCTGCGGCCCGACGCGCGTCGGCTATCGCTTCACCGACGAGGGCGTGAAGCTGCGCGTCTGCCGCAAGTGCGGAGGTGACCTGTGACGACGACGGCGGAGCGTCCGCGCCTGAAGGCGCGCTACGAGTCCGAGATCCGCGCGCAGCTCGGCGAGCAGCTCGGCCTCCCGAACCCGATGCAGGTGCCGGCGTTCGAGAAGGTCGTGATCAACATCGGCGTCGGCCGTGCGACCCAGCAGCAGTCGCTGCTCGACGGCGCGGTGCGCGACCTCGAGACGATCACCGGCCAGCGCCCGGTCGTCACGCGGGCGCGCAAGTCGATCGCGTCGTTCAAGCTCCGCGAGGGGAACGCGATCGGCTGCATGGTGACCCTCCGGGGCGACCGCATGTGGGAGTTCCTCGACCGGCTCATCAGCCTGGCGATCCCGCGGATCCGGGACTTCCGGGGGCTGCCGTCCCGGTCGTTCGACGGCCACGGCAACTACACGTTCGGCGTCACCGAGCAGCTGATCTTCCCCGAGATCGAGTACGACCGCGTCGACGCGACCCGGGGGATGGACGTCACGATCGTGACGACCGCACGCACCGACGCCGAAGGACGGGCCCTGCTCGACGCCTTCGGCTTCCCGTTCAGACGCGAAGGGCAGTAGGCGAGCGATGGCGAAGAAGGCACTTGTCGAGAAGCAGCAGCACACCCCGAAGTTCAAGGTGCGCGGCTACACGCGCTGCCGCCGTTGCGGTCGGCCGCGAGCCGTCTACCGCCGCTTCGGGCTGTGCCGCATCTGCCTGCGCGAGCTCGTGCACGCGGGTGAGGTTCCCGGCGTGACCAAGGCCAGCTGGTGAGAGGGGGCGATCGCAGATGACGATGACGGACCCGATCGCGGACATGCTCACGCGGGTGCGCAACGCAAACGTCGCGATGCACGACAGCGTGCGGATGCCCGGGTCGAAGCTGAAGATCTCCCTCGCGAAGATCCTCGAGCGCGAGGGCTACATCTCGGGCTTCGCGACGACCGACGACCCGGCGAAGCCGGGCACGGTCCTCGAGATCCAGATGAAGTACACCACGGACCGCGCCCGCGCGATCGCCGGGCTGAAGCGCGTCTCGAAGCCGGGCCTTCGCGTGTACGCGCAGGCCGACCGGCTCCCGCGGGTGCTCGGCGGGCTCGGCGTCGCCGTGCTCTCGACGAGCCGCGGGCTCATGACCGACCGCGAGGCGCGTCAGCACCGCGTCGGCGGGGAGGTGCTCTGCTATGTCTGGTGAGGCGACGCGGCGCACCGTGCAGCGCGCGGGGCGCGCCACGAGCGAGGTGAGCCGCTGATGTCCCGAATCGGACGCGTGCCGATCCCGGTCCCGTCGGGCGTGCAGGTCGAGCTCGCGGAGTCGCGCGTCTCGGTGCGCGGCCCGAAGGGCGCGCTCGAGCGCTCGATCCCGTCGCGCATCTCGGTGCGCAGCGAGGACGGGGGAAGGACGCTCGTGGTCGAGCGCCCGGACGACGAGCGCCAGAGCCGTGCGCTCCACGGCCTCACGCGCACCCTCGTCGCGAACATGGTCGCGGGGGTCACGGACGGGTTCTCGAAGGACCTCGAGATCGTGGGAGTCGGCTACCGCGCGATCGCGAAGGGGCCGGGCCAGCTCGAGCTCGCGCTCGGCTTCAGCCACCCCGTGGTCGTCGACGCCCCCGAGGGGATCAGCTTCGAGGTGCCGGCGCCGACGCGGATCACCGTGCGCGGCATCGACAAGGAGGCCGTCGGCCAGGTGGCCGCGGACATCCGCAAGCTCCGCAAGCCCGAGCCGTACAAGGGCAAGGGCGTGCGCTACGCCGGCGAGGTCGTGGCGCGCAAGGCCGGGAAGGCTGGGAAGTAGCGATGGCGAAGGCAGCAACGATCCACCGGCTGCGCACGCGCCGCCACGCGCGCGTGCGCGTGAAGGTCTCGGGCACGCCCGAGCGGCCGCGGCTCTCGGTCTTCCGTTCGAACCGCCACATCGTCGCGCAGGTCATCGACGACGTCGCCGGCCACACGATCGCAGCGGCCTCGACGGTCGAGGCGCCGCTGCGCGCCGGCGCGACCGGCAACGTCGCGGCCGCCGAGGAGGTCGGCCGCCTCGTCGCGGCACGCGCCCGTGAGAAGGGCGTCTCGAAGGTCGTGTTCGACCGGGGCGGCTCGCGCTACCACGGTCGGGTCGCGGCCCTGGCCGACGCAGCCCGCGAAGCGGGATTGGAGTTCTGACGATGGCGGACATGCAGTACGAAGAGCGGACGATCAAGGTCAACCGCGTCGCGAAGGTCGTGAAGGGCGGTCGGCGCTTCTCGTTCACCGCGCTCATGGTGATCGGCGACGGCCAGGGCCGGGTCGGGCTCGGCTACGGCAAGGCCAAGGAAGCCGGGCTCGCGGTCCAAAAGGGCATCGAGGAGGCGAAGAAGAGCCTCTTCGAGGTCCCGCTCGCCGGCTCGACGATCACCCACCCGGTGCTCGGCGCGGCCGGTGCCGGCAAGATCCTGCTCAAGCCCGCAGCCCCCGGTACCGGGGTCATCGCGGGCGGGGCGGCACGCGCCATCCTCGAGATGGCCGGCATCCACGACATCGTCGCGAAGTCGCTCGGCACGTCGAACGCGATCAACGTCGCCCACGCGACGATCGCCGGGCTTCGCGCCCTGCGCCGCCCCGACGAGGTCGCGCGCCTGCGGGGCAAGACGCCGGAGGAGGTCACTCCCGCGGGCGTGCTGCGCGCGTACGAGGAGCGCCGCAAGGCGTCCCGGCAGATCGCCGAGGTGCGCTGAGATGGCCACGCGCAAGGCGGCTGCCGCAGCCCCCGAAACCGACGGTGCGCTCCTCGTGACCCAGGTGCGCTCGGCGATCGGCACGAAGCCGAAGCACCGCGGCACACTTCGTGCGCTCGGCCTGCGCAAGCTCGGCCAGTCCAACGTCGTGCCCGACCGGCAGGAGATCCGCGGGATGCTCGCACGCGTGCCGCACCTGGTCTCGGTCGAGCCGGCGCCGGCCTCCGCGCGCGCGGATCTCGCCTCCGGGCGTGTCCGCCGCAGCGACAGCCACGGAGTCTCCGAGGAGGGATCGTCCTGATGGAAGTTCACGAGCTCGTACCGGCGCCGGGCGCCCGCCGCCCGCGCCGCCGCGTCGGCCGCGGCACGGGCGGCAAGGGCGGCAAGACCGCGGGCCGCGGCACGAAGGGCCAGAAGGCGCGCACGAGCATCAAGCCGGGCTTCGAGGGCGGCCAGCTCCCGCTGACCCAGCGGATCCCGAAGCTGCGCGGCTTCGCGAACCCGTTCCGCGTCGAGTACAACGTCGTGAACGTCGACGTGCTCGAGGCGCTCGAGACCGACGACGTCACGCCGGAGTCGCTTCGCGCGGCCGGCATCGTGCACCACAAGGGCCTCGTGAAGGTCCTCGGGCGCGGCGAGCTGACGCGCTCGCTTCGCGTCTCGGCCCACGCGTTCTCGAAGAGCGCGAAGGCGGCGATCGAGCAGGCGGGCGGCACCACGACCGTCGTCGCCTCCCCGTACGGCGACCGCCGGCCCCCCGTCCGGGGCAACGCGCTCGCGAACCGGTAGCCTTGGCACGCATCCGAAGCCGCGCACGGCGCGCCGCCGCGCCCGGCGGGGCGCGCGTGCCGGTGAGCGAACGGAAGGGGAGGTGACGTGCTCGGCAGCGTGAGGAACATCGTCCGCGTCGCCGACCTGCGGAACAAAGTCCTGTTCACGCTCGTGGTCATCGCGATCTACCAGCTCGGCGCGAACATCCCGGTCCCGGGTGTGAGCTACTCGCGGATCCAGGCGATCTCGAACGCCTCGCGCGGCACCGGCCTGCTCGGCTACCTCGACCTGTTCTCCGGCGGGGCGCTCGCGCGCGCCGCGGTGCTCGGGCTCGGGATCATGCCGTACATCACGTCCTCGATCATCATCCAGCTCCTCGGCACGGTGATCCCGAAGTTCGCCGAGTGGCGCGAGCAGGGCGCGGTCGGCCAGCGCAAGCTGACCCAGACGACGCGCTACCTCACGATCGCGCTCGCGCTCATGCAGTCCTCGGGCCTCGTCTTCCTCCTCCGGTCCGGCCAGCTGTTCGGGTCGAGCAGCTCGGCCACGGACCTCATCCCGAACTTCGCGATCCCGCACGTGCTGTTCATCATCCTCACGTTCACCGCGGGCACCGCGTTCGTCATGTGGCTCGGCGAGCTCATCACCCAGCGCGGCATCGGCCAGGGGATGTCGATCCTGATCTTCGCGAACGTCGTCGCGACGCTCCCGCTCGACGTCGACCTCGTCAAGCAGGACAAGGGGTGGGCCGGCCTCGCGATCATCGGCTTCGTCTGCGTCTGCCTGCTCGTCGCGATCGTCTTCGTCGAGCAGGGCCAGCGCCGGATCCCCGTGACGTTCGCGAAGCGGGTCCAGGGGCGCCGGATGTACGGCGGCCAGAGCACGTACATCCCGCTCAAGGTGAACCAGGCCGGCGTGATCCCGATCATCTTCGCGAACTCGCTGCTCTACATCCCGGTGCTCATCGCGACGATCATCCCGTGGCGGGGCGTGCGCGACTGGATCCAGGCGAACCTCTACAGCCCGACCGGCTTCGTCTACCTCGCGCTCTACGGCCTGTTCATCGTGATCTTCACGTTCTTCTACGTGCAGGTGAGCTTCGACCCGTACCAGCAGGCCGACACGATCCGCAAGCAGGGCGGCTACATCCCGGGCATCCGGCCCGGCCCGCCGACCGAGACGTACCTGTCGAAGATCCTGAACCGGATCACGCTCCCCGGCTCGCTCTTCCTCGCCGCCGTCGCGCTCCTGCCGTCCGCGCTGCTGTCCGCATGGCACATCACGTCGATCCCGTTCTTCGGGACCACCCTGCTCATCAGCGTCGGGGTCGCCCTCGAGACGAACAAGCAGATCGACAGCCAGCTGACGATGCGGAACTACGAGGGCTTCCTCCGCTAGGTGGTACCGGGCGCGCGGCTGATCGTCCTCGGCAAGCAGGGGGCGGGGAAGGGGACGCAGTGCGTCCGACTCTCGCGCCACTACGTCATCCCGCACGTCGCGACCGGCGACATGCTCCGGGCCGCGGTGAAGAAGGGCACGCCGGTCGGGCGGGAGGCCCAGCGGTACATGGACGCCGGCGAGCTCGTGCCCGACGAGGTCCTGATGAAGCTCGTCGGGGACCGCCTCGACCAGGACGACACGAAGGAGCGCGGCTTCGTGCTCGACGGCTTCCCGCGCACCGTGCGCCAGGCCGATCTGCTCGACGAGCTCCTCGAGCCGGACGGCGTCGACGTCGTGCTCAACCTCGTCGTCGCGACCCAGATCGTGCTCCGGCGCCTGGCGAGCCGGCGCGTCTGCGTCGACTGCGGGGCCAACTACTCGACGACCGCGCGCCCGCGCATCGACTGGATCTGCGACATCTGCGGCGGCGAGGTCGTCCAGCGCGAGGACGACACCGAGGCGGCGATCAAGCGGCGCCTCGACCTGTATGAGAAGCAGACCGCGCCGCTCATCGCGCGCTACCGAAAGGCCGGCACGCTCGTGGCGGTGCGCGGCGACGGGCCGGCCGACGCGGTCACCGACCGCCTGGTGCGCGCCGTCGACGAGCGCCGCCAGCCACGCGCGGGGGCACGCACGTGATCCGCTCGCCCGAGGAGCTCGCGAAGATGCGCAAGGCGGGCCGGGTCGTCGCGGAGATCCTCGAGCTGACGCGCGCCGCGGTCCGGCCGGGAGCCACGACCCTCGACGTCGACGCGGTCGCCCGCGAGGTGCTCAGCCGCCGGGGCGCCCGCTCGAACTTCCTCAACTACCACGGCTTCCCCGCGGTCGTCTGCACGTCTCCGAACGACATGATCGTCCACGGCATCCCGGGCGACTACGTCGTGCAGGAGGGTGACATCCTGTCGGTCGACTGCGGCGCGATCGTGGAGGGCTACCATGGGGACGCGGCCTACACGGTGGCGGTCGGCGAGGTGAGCGACGTCGCGCGCCGGTTGATCGAGGCGACCGAGCACTCGCTGTGGGCCGGGATCGACGTGATGCGCGAGGGCAACCGGCTGCACGACATCGGGCGGGCGGTCCAGCAGGTCGCGGAGGCGGCCGGCTTCTCGGTCGTGCGCAAGTACGTGGGCCACGCGATCGGCACCGAGATGCACGAGGAGCCCCAGGTCCCGAACTACTGGCCCGGGACGCCCGGCCCGAGGCTGAAGGTGGGCAACGTCTTCGCCGTCGAGCCGATGGTGAACGTCGGGACCTACGACACCGTCGAGCTCGACGACGGCTGGAGCGTGGTGACCGCCGACGGCCAGCTCTCCGCGCACTTCGAGCACACGATCGCGGTGACCGAGGACGGGCCGGAGGTGTTCACGGCCCCGTGACCGGAGCCGCTGCGAGCTGCTAGGATTGCGTTTCGCCTCGGGACCGCAGGCCCGCGGCCGTCTAGTCGCGAGCCCCGTGCCGTTCCACCAGGCGGGGCTGTGACGTCGACAGCGCGGAGCTCGCTCCGCCGCACCCGCTCCGCCGTGGCCGGCGGGCGAGCGATCCGGTGCGCGAAGGCCCGAGGCATCGGAATTCTACGAGGAGGTCGACCTGCCCAAGCCGAAGGAGGATGCGATCGTGCTCGAGGGCACGGTCGTGGAGCCGCTGCCGAACGCGATGTTCCGCGTCGAGCTCGAGAACGGACACAAGGTGCTCGCGCACAGCTCGGGGAAGATGCGCATGCACCGCATCCGGATCCTCCCGGGAGACCGCGTCCAGGTCGAGATCACGCCGTACGACCTGAGCCGCGGGCGGATCACGTACCGGTACAAGTAGCCGGGCGCCGCGCTTCGGGCCGCGGAAGCGGTGGCGGGGCGCAGTGGGGCCGGCCGGCGGGCGGGCGATCGAAGGACGAGGGACCGGCGGGTGCGCCGGGACGGAGCGACGAGGCAGGGGACAGGTCAGGGGACGGATGCAGTGAAGGTACGACCGAGCGTCAAGGCGATGTGCGAGAAGTGCAAGGTCATCCGCCGCCACGGGCGAGTGATGGTGATCTGCGACAACCCTCGCCACAAGCAGAGGCAGGGCTGACGAGATGGCACGGATCTCCGGAGTCGACATCCCGCGTGAGAAGCGTCTAGAGATCGCGCTCACCTACATCTACGGCATCGGGCGCACGACCGCGCAGCAGGTCTGCTCGGCCTCCGACGTGAGCGTGGACACCCGCGTCCGGGACCTCACCGAGGAGGAGGTCGCGCGCCTGAGGGCGTACGTCGACCAGAACCTCAAGGTCGAGGGCGACCTGCGCCGGGACGTCGCGCAGGACATCAAGCGGAAGATGGAGATCGGCTCCTATCAGGGCATCCGCCACCGCCGTGGCCTGCCCGTCCGGGGCCAGCGCACCCACACGAACGCCCGGACCCGCAAGGGCCCGAAGAAGACGGTCGCCGGCAAGAAGAAGGTGCGCAAGCACTGATGCGCGACCCCCGCACGACCGACCACTTCGGCGGGCGCACCGGCACGGCGCCGGCTCGCGCGACCGCGATGTCCACCCACGCCCAGGAGGGCCAGCGCTGATGGCGAAGCCGACGAAGCCCGGGGGCCGGCGCCCCCGCAAGCGCGAGCGCAAGAACGTCGTCCACGGCGTCGCGCACGTGAAGAGCTCGTTCAACAACACGATCGTGTCGATCACCGACCACGAGGGAAACGTCATCGCGTGGGCCTCGGCCGGCAACGTCGGCTTCAAGGGCTCGCGCAAGTCGACGCCGTTCGCCGCCCAGATGGCCGCGGAGCAGTGCGCGCGCCGCGCGATGGAGCACGGGGTGCGCCGCGTCGACGTCCTCGTGCGCGGCCCGGGCTCGGGCCGTGAGACTGCGATCCGCTCGCTCGCCGCGACGGGCATCGAGGTCACGGGGATCAAGGACGTCACACCCATCCCGCACAACGGTTGCCGCCCGAAGAAGCGGCGCCGGGTCTAGCGGACGACGGAGGAGAGAGATGGCCCGTTACACGGGACCCGCGTGCAGGCTGTGCCGCCGGGAGAAGGTCAAGCTGTTCTTGAAGGGCCCGAAGTGCGAGAGCACCTCGTGCCCGTTCGAGAAGCGTCCGTACCCTCCGGGCGAGCACGGTCGCGACCGCACGCGCCAGGGCTCGGAGTACCTCGCCCAGCTCCGTGAGAAGCAGAAGGCCCGCCGCATCTACGGCGTGCTCGAGGGGCAGTTCCGCAACCTCTACGAGGAGGCGAGCCGCCAGAGCGGGATCACGGGCGAGAACCTGCTGAGGATGCTCGAGCTGCGCCTCGACAACGTGGCGTTCCGTGCGCTCTGGGGCGCGAGCCGCAACCAGTCGCGCCAGCTCGTGAGCCACGGCCACGTCACCGTGAACGCGAAGCGCGTGACGATCCCGAGCTACCGACTGCGCGTGGGCGACGTCGTGGGCCTGTCGAGCGCGGCGCGCGAGAACATCACGGTCCGCCACAACCTCGACACGATCGACCGCCAGCTCCCGGGATGGCTCGAGGTCGAGCAGGACGGGCACGCGGTGCGTGTCCGGGCGACGCCGGAGCGCGAGCAGATCGACACGCAGGTGCGCGAGCAGCTCATCGTCGAGCTCTACTCGAAGTAGGAGACAGGTACACCCACCGCGCCTGAGACGACCCCGGGCGCCACACGACGAAGCGCGCGAGCACCCGTTGAGCGCGAGGACGACACAGGAGCGACGAGAAGATGTTGATCATCCAGCGACCGACGGTCGAGGCGATCGGTGAGGACGAGGGCAGCCGGCAGCGGTTCGCGATCGGCCCGCTCGACCCCGGCTTCGGCCACACCATCGGGAACTCGCTTCGCCGGACCCTGCTCTCGTCGATCCCCGGCGCGGCCGTCACCCAGGTGCGCTTCGACGACGCCCTCCACGAGTTCACCTTCCTGCAGGGGGTGAAGGAGGACATCAGCGACATCATCTTGAACCTGAAGGACATAGTGCTCACCGTCGAGTCGGACGAGCCGGTGACCATGCGCGTCGACGTGCGCGGTCCCGCCGAGGTGACGGGAGCGGACCTGAAGGCGACCGCCGACGTGACCATCTTGAACAAGGACCTCCACATCGCGACGGTGAACGCGAAGGGTCGCCTCGCGATGGACGTGACGGTCGAGCGCGGCAAGGGCTACGTGTCGGCCGAGCGGAACAAGCGCTCCTCGACGATCGGCGTGATCCCCGTCGACGCGATCTTCTCGCCGGTCCGCCGCGTGACGTTCTCGGTCGAGCCGACGCGCGTCGAGCAGTCGACGGACTTCGACCGGCTGATCATCGACATCGAGACGGACGGGTCGATCTCGGCACGCGGGGCGCTCGCCTCCGCGGGCCAGACGCTGCGCGCGCTCGTCGGCCTAGTCGCCGACATCTCCGAGGAGGCCCGGGGCCTCGAGCTCGGCGACGTCGGCACCGCGACGAGCGGCTCGCCGGACCTCGACCAGCCGATCGAGGACCTCGACCTCTCCGAGCGCCCGCGCAACTGCCTGAAGCGCGCGCAGGTCAACACGATCGGCGAGCTCGTCGAGCGCACCGCGGCGGACCTGCTCGCGATCACCAACTTCGGGCAGAAGTCGCTCGACGAGGTCATCGAGCGGCTCGACGAGCGCGGGCTGTCGCTCGCGGGCGAGGGGTTCTGAGATGCCCGGAACCCCGAAGAAGGGCGCACGCTTCGGCGGGAGCGCCGCGCACCAGAAGGCGATGTTCGGCAACCTCGTCGCCTCGCTCATCGCGGCCGAGGCCATCGTGACGACCGAGGCGAAGGCGAAGCAGCTCCGCCCGATCGCCGAGAAGCTGATCACCAAGGCGCGCGCCGGCGGCGTGCACAACCACCGCCAGGTCGTCGCCTACATCCGCGACAAGGACATGGCGCACAAGCTGTTCGACGAGATCGGACCGCGCTACGCGGACCGCCCGGGTGGCTACCTGCGGATCCTGAAGCTCGGCCCGCGGCCCGGCGACAACGCCCCGATGGCTCGCGTCGAGCTCGTCTGACGCGACGCCCGACCGCCTCCGGCGCCCGGCGCGCCGCTCCCGAAGCCGAGGGCCCGGTGCGCCTCGCGCTCGGCGTCGCGTACGACGGCACGGGCTTCCACGGCTTCGCCGCGCAGCCCGGCCAGGTGACCGTCGCGGGCGCGCTTCTCGACGCGTTCGACCAGGTCGGGGCCGGCCGGCCCCGGCTCACGTGCGCGGGCCGCACGGACACGGGCGTGCACGCGCACGCGCAGGTCGTCCACCTCGACTGCGACGCGTCGTGGCTCGCCGCCTGGGTCGGCAGGGCGCGCACGCGCGAGCCCGGCGACACGCCGCCACCTGCGGGCACGCCCCTCGTCCGGCTCGCCGAGGCGCTCTCGTCGATCTGCGGGCCCGCGGTCACCGTCTGGCGCGTGGCAGTCGCTCCGCCCGGGTTCGACGCCCGGCGGTCGGCGACCTCGCGGCGCTACCGCTACGACCTCGAGCTCGGCGAGCACGCGGACCCGCTCGCGCGCTCCCGGACCTGGCACGTCGGCGCGGACCTCGACCTCGCGGTGCTCCGGCTCGCTACGGACCCCGTCCTCGGCGAGCACGACTTCGCGGCGTTCTGCAGGCGCCCGCCGGACCGGCCGGAGGGACCGCTCGTCCGGCGGGTGACCGATGCCCGCTGGGTGGCCGTCGAGCCCGGCAACCTGCGATTCGAGATCGAGGCCGCGGCCTTCTGCCACCAGATGGTGCGCTCGATCGTCGGCGCGCTCGTCGCCGCGGGCTCCGGCCGGATCCGCCCGAGCGACGTCGTCGCGCTCCTGCGCAGCGGCTCCCGCGCGGGTGCGCCGACGCTCGCGCCCGCGCACGGGCTCTGCCTGGTCGCGGTCGGGTACCCGGACGCCCTCGGCGGGAGGTGGGAGTGGCCGGTCGCGGGCCCGGGCCAGCTTGCTCGCCCGGGCTCCATCGCCTAGCCTGGTCCGCCGGGCGCGTGCCCGCGGCAGCGCGACGGCTGGGTGGGACACGACCACCCGGGACGTCGGTGCCGCGCCGGCCCCGCCGGTACTCGACTGACGCGCTGACAGGCGCGAGCAAAGGACCCGCAGTGCGCACGTACTCCCCGAAGCCAAGCGAGATCGTCCGTGCCTGGCACGTGGTCGACGCGGAGGACCTCGTCCTCGGCCGTCTCGCGACCGAGGTGGCCCGCGTGCTGCGCGGCAAGCACCGCCCGATCTTCGCCCCGCACCTCGACACGGGCGACCACGTCATCGTCGTGAACGCGTCGAAGGTCGTGCTCACGGCCGGCAAGGCGGGGACGAAGATGGCGTACCGCCACAGCGGCTACCCCGGAAGCCTGCGCTCGACGAGCTACGCGGACCTGCTCGCGACCAAGCCGGAAGAGGTCGTCCGCCGCGCCGTTCGCGGCATGCTCCCGCGCGGGACGCTCGGCCGCCAGATGTTCACGAAGCTCAAGGTCTACGCGGGCCCCGAGCACCCGCACTCCGCCCAATCCCCGAAGCCGCTGGTAGTCGCCGGCGCGCGCCGGGCCTCCTGAGGGGTCCTCGCATGGCCAAGCCGCTCTGCCAGTCCACCGGTCGCCGCAAGTCCGCCGTCGCGCGCGTGCGCCTTCGTGCGGGCGCCGGCGTCGTCACGATCAACCGGCGGCCGATCGCCGAGTACTTCCCGTCCGAGACCCACCGCGTGCACGCGACCGAAGCGCTCCGGGTCGCGGGCCGCGCGGACGACTTCGACGTCGACGCGACCATCGACGGCGGCGGCGTCTCGGGCCAGGCCGGCGCGCTCCGGCTCGGCATCGCGCGCGGCCTCGTCGAGCTCGACCCCGAGCTGCGCACGAACCTGAAGCGGGCCGGGCTTCTCACGCGCGACGCGCGTGAGAAGGAGAGCAAGAAGTACGGTCTCAAGAAGGCGCGCAAGGCCCCGCAGTACTCGAAGCGCTGACGTCACCGTGGGACTGCGGTTCGGGACCGACGGGATCCGCGGAGTTGCGAACCTCGAGCTGACTCCGGAGCTCGCGCTCGCGCTCGGCCGGGCCGCCGCCCGCCACCTGCCCGCGCGCGAGTTCCTCGTCGGTCGCGACACGCGAAGGTCGGGCCCGATGCTGCAGGCCGCGCTCTCGGCCGGTCTCGCGTCGGAGGGCACGCGCGTCGTCGACGTCGGCGTCGTGCCGACACCCGGGCTCGCGTGGATCGCGGCGGACCGGCACTCGCCGGGCGCGGTGATCTCGGCATCGCACAACCCGTTCGAGGACAACGGCATCAAGCTGCTGTCCGCGACGGGCTCCAAGCTCCCGGACGCGCTCGAGCTCGAGATCGAGTCCGAGCTCGACGCCGTGATCCTCGGGAGCGCGGCGCACCTCGCACCGCGCGGCGTGCCCGCGGGGTCCGGTGTCGGCGAGATCGTGTCCGACCCCGGTCTCGTGGAGGCCTACCTCGACCACCTGCTCTCGTCCGTGGACCTGGCGGGTGCCCGGCTCCGTGTCGTCTGCGACTGCGCGAACGGCGCCGCGAGCCCGATCGCACCGCGCGTGCTCGAGCGCGCGGGCGTCGACGCGGTCGTCGTCGCGGCCTGCCCCGACGGCACGAACATCAACGCCGGCTGCGGTTCGACCCACGCCGCCGACCTCGCGGGGCGCATCGTCGCCGAGGGCGCGGACCTCGGCCTCTGCTTCGACGGCGACGCCGACCGGCTGATCGCGCTCGACCGCCGCGGGGTGGTCGTCGACGGCGACCAGTTGCTCGCGATGTTCGCGATCGACCTGCACGAGCGCGGCGCGCTCGACAACGGCGCGCTCGTCGCAACGGTCATGAGCAACCTCGGCCTGAAGCGCTCCCTCGAGCGGCGGGGGATCGCGGTCGTCGAGACGCCGATCGGTGACCGGCACGTCGCGGACGCGCTCGACCGCGAGGGCCTCGTGCTCGGCGGCGAGCAGTCCGGCCACATCGTGTTCCGTCGCGAGGCCACGACCGGTGACGGCATCCTCACGGCGCTCAAGCTCCTCGAGCTCCTCGCGCGGACCGCCCGCCCGCTCGACGAGCTCGCGAGCGACTCGATGAGCCGGCTGCCCCAGGAGCTGCGCAACGTCCGGGTGCCGAAGCCCGGCCGCCTCGGTGCGGCGTCGGCCGTGTGGGCCGAGGTGACGGCCGTCGAGGAGCTGCTCGGCGACTCGGGCCGCGTGCTCCTGCGCGCGAGCGGGACCGAGGCCGCGGTGCGCGTGATGGTCGAGGCCGAGAGCTCGGAGCACGCGCGATCCGCGGTCGACCGGCTCGTCGCCGCCGTGCGGCGCGAGCTCGGCAGCGAGTAGCGGTCCGGACCACGCCCCGGCCCGCGAGGCCGTAGCCTGGCGCCATGTGCGGGATCATCGGGACGACGGGCGCGCCGGACACCTGCGCACTGCTCGTCGCGGGCCTCGAGCTGCTCGAGTACCGCGGCTACGACTCCGCGGGCGTCGCGATCTGCGACCGCGCGACCGGCGGGCTGTGGCGAGCCCGGGCAGCGGAGCACGCGGGCTCGATCGGCCGTCTGCGGACCCTGCTCGCGGACGCGCCCCGCGATCCCGGGGCCTCGATCGGGCACACGCGCTGGGCGACCCACGGCCGCCCGACCGAGGAGAACGCGCACCCGCACCTCGACTGCACGGGACGGATCGCCCTCGTGCACAACGGGATCATCGGGAACTACCGTCCGCTCGCGGCCGGGCTCGACGCCCGCGGCCACAAGCGGAGCTCGCAGACGGACACCGAGGTCCTCGTCCACCTCGTCGAGGAGGAGGTCGCGTCCGGCGCGGACCTCGCGCAGGCCGTGCGCCGGTGCCTCGCGGTCGTGCGCGGCGACTTCGCGATAGCGGTCGTGAGGGCGGAGGAGCCGGACGTCATCGTCGCCGCGCGCCGCACGTCGCCGCTCATCGTCGGGATCACCGCGAGCGCGGGGATCGTCGCCTCGGACGTCGCGGCTGCGCTCGCGACGACCCGCGAGCTCTACGCGCTCGGAGAGGACGAGGTCGCGACCGTGCGTCCCGGCGGCCTCGAGGTGGTGGACCTCACGGGCCGGCCCGTCGAGCCGCGCCGCATCGAGGTCTCCTGGAGCGTGCAGCGCGCGATGAAGGGCGGCTACCCCGACTTCATGTCGAAGGAGATCCACGAGCAGCCCCAGGCCGTGCGCGACACGCTGCTCGGCCGCCTCGACGGCTCCGGGTGCACCGAGCTCGACGAGCTCGAGATCGGCGAGCGCGAGCTCGCCGGGATCGAGCGCGTCCAGTTCCTCGCGTGCGGCTCGAGCTTCCACGCGGCGCTCGCGGCACGCCAGGCGGTCGAGCACTGGGCGCGCGTCGGGGCCGACGCCGAGGTCGCGAGCGAGTTCCGCTACCGCGAGCCGGTCCTCGCCCACCGCACGCTCGCGGTCGCCGTGAGCCAGTCCGGCGAGACCGTCGACACGCTGCACGCGATGCGCGAGGCACGCCGCGCCGGCGCCCGGGTCGTCGCGGTGACCAACGTCGTCGACTCCGTGATGGCGCGAGAGGCGGACGGCGTGCTGTACACGCGCGCCGGCCCGGAGATCGGCGTCGCGTCGACGAAGTCCCACATCGCGCAGCTCGCGCTGCTCCAGGCGCTCGCGCTCCACCTCGGCCGGGTGCGAGGCTCGCTCCCCGCGGGCGAGCTCGAGCGCGCGTCCGCGGCGATGTCGACGCTCCACCTCGCGGTCGCCGACGCGGTCGGCCGTGGCGAGGAGTACTGCCGTGTCGCCGAGCGCTTCGCGCACGTCGAGGACTTCTACTTCCTCGGGCGCCGGGCGGGCCTTCCCGTCGCGCTCGAGGGCGCGCTGAAGCTGAAGGAGCTCGCGTACGTGCGGGCCGAGGCGTACCCGGCGGGGGAGATGAAGCACGGCCCGATCTCGCTCATCGAGCCGGGCGTCGTCGTCGTGGTCGTCGCGACGCGTACCGCGCTGTGGGAGAAGGTCATGGCGAACGTCGAGGAGATGCGTGCGCGCGGCGCGACCGTCGTCGCGGTCGCGGACGACGGCGACGAGGAGACCGCCGAGCTCGTCGACGCGGTCCTCGCGGTCCCGCACGTCGAGGAGGTGTGCTCGCCGGTGGTGAACGTCGTGCCGCTCCAGTTCCTCGCGTACACGCTCGCCCGGGCGCGGGGCAACGACGTCGACCGCCCGCGCAACCTCGCGAAGGTCGTGACCGTCGAGTGACCCGTCGCGCACGGCCGGGCGCGACGGCCGCGTGCCCGCGGTGATCGGGCTGGGCCTCGACGCGGTCGACCTCGACCGGTTCCGCAGGGTCCTCGCGCGCCGGCCGGGCATGCTCGCGCGCGTGTTCACCGCGGCCGAGCGCGCGGACGTCTCGGGCCGGGCGGACCCGGTGCCGGGGCTCGCGGCCCGCTTCGCCGCGAAGGAGGCGGCGATGAAGGCGCTCGGCGTCGGTCTCGGCGCGATCGGGTTCGCGGACGTCGAGGTCGTGCGCGGCCCCGGCGGCGCGCCGGTGCTCCGCGCGTCGGGGCGCGCCGCGCAGCTCGCGGGCGCGCGCGGGGTCACCGCGTGGCACGTCTCGCTCACGCACACCGACACGGTCGCCGTGGCGAGCGTCGTGGCGAGATGAGGCCCGTCCTCACGCCGGCCGAGATGGGGCGCGTCGACGCGCTCGCGGCCGAGACGACGGGATTCGAGACGCTCGTCGGTCGCGCCGGCGCGGCGGTCGCGCACCACGCGCTCGCGATGCTCGGCGGCGCGTACGGCCGGCGGGTCGCGGTCGTCGCCGGGCGCGGCCACAACGGCGACGACGGGCGCGTCGCCG
>DAHUXW010000054.1 GCA_027306925.1 Acidimicrobiaceae bacterium
TCGTAGTTGCCGACCTTGCCCGTGCTCGAGGTCTTGTCCCACGCGTGCTGCGGGATCGGCGTGATCTGGGTGAGCTCGTTGCCGAGGAGCCAGTACGAGCTGTACCGCTTGTCGAACGTGATCGTGAACTTCGCCGGCGACCGGTACTTGATCGAGCTCACGATCTGCGGGAAGCCCCCGGGAACGTAGGGCGCGAAGTTCGCCTTTTTGGCCTCGAGCAGGTTCGTCCAGAGCTCGACGTCACGCGTCGTCACCGGCTTGCCGTCCGACCAGTGGCGCGACTCGAGCGTGATCGAGACGACCGTGCGGCCGGCGGCGTTCGTCGAGAACACCGGTGCGTCGGCGAGACTGTTCGTCGGGTTGAACGCGGGCTTGCCGTTGTTGCCCCACGGGTAGAGCGGCGGCCACATGAGATAGGAGGCCCACGGGACGTAGCCGGTGTCCCAGCAGAAGCTCACGGAGCGCGCGCGGATCGGCGCCAAGGTCGGAAAGCGCCACGACGCGGCCGCGACCCCGCTCGAACGGACGATCCGCTCGGGCGTGCTCACCGCCGGCCGCCGAGCCGCCCTCGTCCGTCAGCGCAACCGGCTCCACCCTGGCGAGCTCCAGCGCGAGATCACTCGGCTCTGCACGGAGCTCCAGCGCCTCGCATCGACGAAGCAGCCGATGCCGATCCGTCGCGTCAATCGGGCCGTCAACGCCTCGTCTCATCCGGAGCTCTTCCGTGAGGAAACGACTCACCGCTCCCGGAGATCTTGACATGAGGCAACCGGGACCGCAGGAACGCCCCGCGGGGCGCCCGGGCCCCGAAGTACCGTGATCGGGTGACGGGCGCCCGGGGAGGCCGGCAGCGGTGACACGGCCGCGCATCTCGCTGAGCTGCCTCACCGCCGGCCCGCTCCACCGCGTCGCCGCGATCCTCGAGCTCTACCGGCCCGTCGTCGACGAGATCGTGGTCGCGGTGAACGGGCGGTTCCGAGTGCCCGAGCTCGCGCCGCTCGACGGCGTCGCGGACCGGGTGATCCCGTGCGAGATGGGCGCGGACTTCCTCCAGGAGCGCTACCGAGCGTGGCTCTACGCGCAGTGCCGGGGCGAGTTCGTCTGCACGGTCGACTCCGACGAGGTCCCGAGCGCAGGCCTGATCTCGGCGCTCCCCGCGCTCGCCGCGGCGCGCGACGTCGTGACCTACCTCACCACGTGCAGGTGGTGCTACCCGGACGTCGCGCACTACCTCGACGAGTACCCCTGGGAGCCGTCGTGGAAGATGGTGCTCGTCCGCAACGACCCCGCGACGCTCCACATCCGGGGCGGGGTCCACGAGGGCGTCATGGCCGCGCCGCCCTTCCGCTACCTCGAGCTCCCCGTCTACCACCTGAGCGACGCGACGACGCCGACCGCGGCACGCGCGGCGAAGGTCGCCTTCTACGACGGGCTCGACGGCCGCCAGCTCCTCGAGGACGGGCGGCCGGTGAGCGAGGTCTTCTACCTCCCCGAGCGCCACTCGCTCCACCCCCCGGCGCCGATCCCCACCGAGGACGTCGCACTCGTCGAGAAGGTGCTCGCCGCGGACGTCTCGGCCGACCGGGTGCTCGAGCGCGAGTCGGTGACCGGCGAGGCCGAGCCGCTTCTCCCCGGCACCGTCGCGTACGACGAGATCCTCGGCCACTGGCCCGAGCGGCCGCTGCCCGCGGGCGCGTACCGCGCGCGCCTCGAGTGGCGGCGCGGGCGCAGCCCGGCGCGCGACCTCACGGCGCTTCGCCCGGACGAGCGGCGCCAGGCGATGGTCCTCGTCGAGAACCTCGGCGACGCGACCTGGCTGCGCGACGGGCGCAACCGCGTCCACCTGTCCTCCCGGTTCTTCTCCGCGGGGCCCGGCGGGTCGCGCGGCGAGCTCGCGCTCGAGTGCGGCCGCTTCGCGTTCCCCGCGGACGTCCATCCCGGCGAGGCGACGCTCATGCCGTTCGAGGTCATGGCGCCCGGGGTCCCCGGCCGTTACGTCCTCGCGGTCGACCTCGTCGAGGAGCAGGTCCGGTGGTTCGAGTGCGGCCTCGAGGTCGCGGTCGAGGTGCGCGGGTGAGCTCGCCATTCGCGCCCGGCCGGGCCGCGTGGCGGGCCGGCGCGTGAGCGCGGGCGACGCGCGCCTCGAGGCATTCGCGGCGTACCTGCGCCACCGCCTCGCGGACGCGCAGATGGCCCCGCTCGCCATCGTCCCGGGCGCGCCAGCGGGGGCGGACCAAGCGGGCGGCGAGGTCCCGCCGGGAGCCGACGTCGTGCTCGTCGCGGGCGCGCCCGGTCCCGGGCGCGTCGAGAGCCTCGCCCGGGCGACGGGGCTCTCCTGCCGGCTGGCGGGGCCCGACTTCGCGCTCCTCGACCGCTTCGACCCCGCGGCGGTCGGGCCGGTGCCCGCCGGCTTCGACGTGCTCGCGATCGTGACGACCTTCAACGAGTCCGACATCGTCGCCGGCCTCGTCGAGCGGCTCGTCGCCGACGCGATCCGCGTGCACGTCGTCGACAACTGGTCGAGCGACGGGACCGGGGCGATCCTCGCGGGCCTCGTCGCCTCGGGCGCGTGCACGAGCGAGCGCTTCCCCGCGGCGGGTCCTTCCCCGCACTTCGAGCTCGAGGCGCTCCTCCGGCGCGTCGAGGAGATCGCGGCCGCGTCCGGCGCGCACTGGGTCGTCCACCACGACGCGGACGAGATCCGCGAGCCGCCGTGGCCCGGCACGTCGCTTCGCTGCGGGCTGTTCGCGGTCGACTCCTTCGGGTTCAACTGCGTCGACCACACGGTCGCGAACTTCGTGCCGGTCGACGACGGCTTCGTCGCCGGCGCGGACCTCGAGTCGCACTTCGAGTGGTTCTCGTTCGGCGAGTCGCCGGGGCACTTCCTCCAGCAAAAGGCGTGGAAGCCCCAAGAGGGCCCGGTCGAGATGGCCTCGTCGGGGGGGCACGAGGTGCGCTTCGCCGGGCGGCGGGTCTTCCCGTACAAGTTCCTGCTGCGCCACTACCCGATCCGCTCCCAGTCCCACGGCGAGCAGAAGATCTTCCGCGAGCGGCGCGGCCGGTTCAGCCCGGCGGAGCGGGCGCGGGGCTGGCACGTCCACTACGACGCGATCGAGCGCGGGAGCTCGTTCCTCGGCGACCCCGCCACGCTCGCGAGCGCCCGTGACCTCGACGGCGCGCTCCTGCTCGAGCGGCTATCGGGCGCGGGGCTGCCCGGGAACCCGTTCCCGGACGAGGGATCCGCGAGCGCCGCGCCGGCAGGGGATCCGGGAAGGGCGCCGGGCCCCGCCGCGGACGTCCCGGCTGCCGACCGCCCCGCCGCGGACGTCCCGGCCGCCGACCGCCACGTGCTCCGGATCCAGAGCGTGCTCCACTGCCCGCCGCAGGGCGCGCTCGATCGGTGGGCGCGCGCCGTCGGCCAGGCGGTGCGCGCGCTCCTCGAGGCGCGCCCCGGCGACGCGGTCGAGGTCGCGATCGCCGACAACTCCCCGTCCCCCACCCTCGACCCGGACGCGCTCGAGCGGCTCCGCTGGAGCTTCACCGGCACGGGGCTGCGCGCGCTCTACTACGACCACTTCGCCGACAACCCGGGCCACGGGGGCGCGCACAACCGGCTGCTCGCGGGCGACGTCGCCGGCGCGGACCTCGTCCTTTTCCTCAACCCCGACACGTGCGCCTCCCCGCGGCTGCTCCTCGAGCTGCTCGCCCCGCTCGAGGGAGCAGTCGGGGTAGTCGAGGCGCGCCAGCTCCCGCTCGAGCACCAGAAGGCCTACGACCACGCGACCGGCGACACCTCGTGGGCGTCGGGCGCGTGCTCGCTCCACCGGCGCGAGGTGCTCGACGCGACCGGCGGCTTCGACGACCGCTCGTTCTTCCTCTACTGCGACGACGTCGACCTGTCGTGGCGCGCCCGCCTCGCCGGCTACCGGGTCGTCTACGCGCCCGCAGCGGTCTGCTTTCACGACAAGCGGCTCTCCGCGGACGGCGCGGAGCAGCCGAGCCGGTCCGAGGTCTACCACTCGGGCCTCGCCCGCCTCCTCCTCATGACGAAGTACTCCCGCACCGAGCTCGTGGGGCCCCAGCTGGAGGCGCACCGCGACCTGCCCGACGCGGTCCACCAGGAGATCGCGGCCGAGTACGTCCGGCGGCGCGACGCGGGGCTGCTGCCGGTACCGGTCGACCCCGACCACGCGGTCGGCGACTTCTCCACCTACTCGTACGCGCCGCTGCGCTTCGACTATGCCCGCTGACGAGCACCCCGAGCCGCCCGCCTGCGCCGCCGGTGCGGGACAGGGCAGTGCGGGACAGGGCGGCGCGGGCAGCCGCTACCACTTCGCATACTCGGCGCGCTCCCCGTACGGCCACGTCGTGCGCCTGCTCGCCGCGCACACCCACGTCCCCGGCGGGCTCGTCCTCGACCTCGGGTGCGGCTTCGGAGCGATCGCGGAGCCCGTGCGCGACCTCGGCCTCTCCTACGTCGGGCTCGACCTCGAGCGCTCCGGGCTCGAGGACCTCGCGGCGCGGGGCTTCGAGCAGGCCGCGCTCGACCTGCGCGACGAGACGTCGCTGCGTGCCCGCCTGGACGAGGTGGTCGCCGGCCGGCCCGTCGCCGCGATCACGGCGCTCGACGTCGTCGAGCACCTCACGAACGGCCCCGCGGTGCTCGCGGCGCTGCACGACGTGGCGTCCGCGCACGGGCGATCCCCGCTCGTCGTGTCGATCCCGAACGTCACCCACCTGGACCTCGCGGCGAAGCTCCTCGTCGGGCGGTGGGACGTCACGCCGACCGGGCTCCTCGACGAGACTCACGTCGCGCTCTACTCGCTGCAGCGCCTCGAGCGGACCTTCACGGCCGCGGGCTGGGCGGAGGTCGGCGAGGCCGACTTCCCGCTCGACGCGAGCGACCAGCACTTCCCCGCCGACGCCGCCCCGCTCTCGCCGACGCCGCTGCGCGCCTTCCTCGCGGAGCTGCGCGGCCGGGCCGCGCCCGGGACGACGACGAACCAATGGGTGCGCGCGTACGCGCCGGTCGCGGTAGTGCCCGGCGCCCGTGCGGTCGTCGAGCCGCACGAGCTCGAGCCGACCGGCCCGTTCCTCTCGGTCGTGCTCGTCCCGGGCGACGCGTCCGAGGCCGAGCTCGCGGACGTGCTCGTCGCGCTCGACGCCCAGAGCGTCACCGGCTTCGAGGTCGTCGCGGTCGCACCCGGCCCGGCTCCGGCGGACCGGCGGCGGCTCGCGGACGCGCTCGCCCCCTTCTCCGGCGGGCTCGCCGCGCGGTCGCGCGTCGTGCCGGGGCCCGCACCGGGAGATCCGCGCGCCGCCGCGGGCGCGCTCGGCGCCGGCGTGCGCGCGGCGACCGGCCGGTACGTCGCGACGCTCGACGGCCGGAGCGTCGTGCTCGCGAACTTCGTCGAGACCTTCGCCCGGCTCGCCGAGCAGCACCCCGGAGCCGTGCTCCGCGCGCAGGCTCTTCTCCAGCCCGTGCGCGAGGTCACCTGGGCCGGCGGGCGCACGGGCCCCGAGCCGACGGCCGGAGCCGCGCGCGCCTCGCTCCCCCGCTACTCACTGCTCGACCACCTCGCGGTCCCGATCTCGCCGCCCGGGAGCTACGCGCTCCCTCGCACGTGCTTCACCGTCCTCGGCCTGGCCTACGAGGACGCGCTCGACGGCCTCGAGCACGACGAGATGCTCGCCCATGCCGCCACGTACTGCGGCGTCGCCGAGTCCACCGGCGAGGTCGTCGTGCTGGTCCGCCGGCACGAGCGCGCCGCCGCCGAGAGCCGTGTCGCGCTCGAGAGGCGGGCGAGGCTTCGCGAGCGGATCGACGAGGGTCCGGTGCTGCTCCCGGCGGGGTCGCTCGCCGGGTTGCCGTCGACGCGGCCGGTCGCGGCGGGCGGAAGCGGAAGCGAAGCCGGCGGCAGCGACGGGAACGGGGACGGGCCGGACGCGGGCGCGGGCGCGGGCGCGGGCGCGGGCGCGGGCGACGGCTCCTACGGCGCCGAGGTCGCCGCAGCGGGCGGCGGGAACGAGCGCAACACGAGCGGCGGCCGGGCGCGCGGCGGCGCGCTCGGCGCGGCAGAGGCCGAGCTCGCAGCCGCGCGGCACGAGCTCGCCGCGCTGCGCGCCTCCACGAGCTGGCGCGCCACGGCCCCGCTCCGGTGGCTCTCGAGCGCGATCGGGCGGCGCGCCCGCGCGCCGCGCCGCGACGGGCGGGCGTCCGGCGGTTAGGACCCGTGGCCGGGAGGCGACGGGCGGCGGGCGGGGCGCTGCCGACGGGACATCTCGAGCCCGGACCTCGCCACCTCGGTCCGGCCGGCGCAGCGGAGCTGGAGGACGTCGACGTCGTCGAACCGGCACCCGCGTCGCCCGGCGAGGGCGTCGCCCTCGCCCTCCTCGACCGGGGCGGCCGTTGCCCGGCGCTTCCCGGACGCGGCTGACCGGCGCGAGATCTCCTGCGATGGGCTCAGCGCCGCTTGCGCGGCCGGCTCGCTGACGGCTTCTTCGGACGGGGCGGGGTCCCCGGGGGCGTGGCCCTGCCCGACGGCGTGCGCCGCGACACCCCCGACGGCGCGCGCTCGACTACGGCCTCGCGCTCGGGGAGCGACCTCGCATTGAAGCTCGCGATCAACGCCTGCACCGCCGCCTCGTCGTCGAGGCGGACACCTTCGGCGAGAGCGGAGGTCCACAGCCTCTTGCCCGCGCTGTAGCGAGCGGTATCCGCCATGTTGGCGTAGAAGGTCGGCTCGATGCGGTCCAGGTGGTCGAGCAGGACGTCACGATCGTCGCTAGCCGGGTCAAGCCATTCGACTTCGTCGAGGAAGGCGACGAAGGCCCTTGCCTCGTCGAGCACCGAGGCGAGCTCCTCCTTCTCGACGATCACCTTCGCCTGGTGCAGCTCGAGGTAGACGCGGTCGAGATCGACACAGCGCCAGCGCGTGAGATGCCCGTCGAGATGGGCCCACTTGTAGTGGATCGGGGCCTCGCCGGCATCGGTCTCGGGCTCCTTTGCGTTGGCGACACCCCAGGCTGCGAAGCGCTCCTTCAGCAACGACCGGGCGCGCTCGTAGCTCTCCTCGGTCTCGGGCGTCGGGTCGAACGGGAGAGCACCTCGTCGCACCGGGACATCCTCGCCCGACCGACAGCGAGCGGCGCGCTACGGACGACCGCACGGGTGTTCGATGTCATGACCGACGGAAGAGTCAGGAGAGCGGTGCTTCGGGCCGAGACGCGGGCGCCGCGCCGATTCACACGCGTCACTGCTGCTCGATGCCGACCGTCGCGACACGTCAAGGGCTGCGGTGATCGTCGCTGACCTCGACCCGGTCGCGGACAGCGTCGTCGAGCACGCCGACCGCCTCGCCGAAGTCGGAGTGGCTGCCCAACTCGTTCGCTCCGACGGAATTATGCACGTGTCCGTGACCATGGGCGCGGTCTCCAACAGGGCGTGCGACGCCATTGACGTGTACGTCGAGGAGCTCGGCGACACCTCCGACGCCGGTCGCCGCGCCGGGGAGATCTCGCGCGTCGCCGTCTTGCCGCGACGCCTACCCTGCCCCGAGGCGGTCGACCACGGCCTCCAGCTCGACGTCGCCGAGCGAGCCGAGCACGAAATCCGCGCCGCCGAAGTCACAGCCCGTCGTCACCGGGCTCGGCACCACGACGCAGCGGAGGCCAGCCGCCCGCGTAGCGGCGAGGCCGTTCACGGAGTCCTCGACGGCGAGCGCGCGTCGTGGCGCGACGCCGAGCACCCGGCACGCGTCGAGATAGACATCAGGAGCCGGCTTCGCCGCGAGTCGCTCGCTTCGACAGGACATCCACGAGAACTCCTCGCTCAGCCCGACGCGGGCGAGGAGTGCCCCGATCCACTCCACCGGGGAGCTCGAGGCGATCGCGACGGTGAGACCGAGCCGGCGGGCGGCCTCCAGCCACGCATGGATGCCCCGCATCGGCTCGAGGCGGCCGAGCCGGGGCATCAGC
Organism: Acidimicrobiaceae bacterium; assembly: GCA_027306925.1. Lineage (GTDB taxonomy): Bacteria > Actinomycetota > Acidimicrobiia > Acidimicrobiales > Bog-793 > JAJZBW01. The sequence continues at coordinate 7,978 of DAHUXW010000054.1, forward strand.
TCCTCCTCGACACGCCGCCTGACCTGGGGTTCCGGCGGGAGCTTGGCCCGGGCGCGCTCGCGAAGCGAGCCGTAGGGCTCGAACCCGCCGTGCGTCCCGACCGTGGTCAGCCACTCCTCGCGACTGAATGAGGCGCCGAAGTCCTCGTAGATGTCGCGCCACGTGTCGTGTATCGCACTCTCGGTGTCGAGGATGACGCCGTCGAAGTCGAAGACGATCGCGTCGATCGCTCGGTGTCCGTAGCGGCGCTCCACGCGGCAACCTTCGCAAGAGCGCGCCCGCGCGCGCAAATTCCTTGACTCGCGGCCGCGCGCCGTACCCGATCCCCCAGTTGCGCGCGACGGCGCCCCGGCTCGACCGCCACACGCGCCCGCAGGCCGCCGATCCGCTTCGGTAGTCTCGGGGAGTCGTCGGCGCGCCATCGTCGAAGGCATCCGGGGTGTCCAACTGTCACCACCGGCTTGTGTCACGCGGCGGAAAGGACACTCGCTCGCGTTGGCTGACCAGCTCGGGAGCTATGAAGACTGGCCGGCCTTCGCGCTCGGACGCGGCCGCCCCGGGACTCCGGAGCGGGGCGCGGCACCGCCTCGGCCGCTTCGCGACCTCGTGCGCATGGCGCCCGGGCGGCCTCCGCTCGACGTGCGAATCGAGCGGACGTGGGATCGCGACGGCGTCGCGGGGGAGGAGGTCTCCTGGTCGGTCGGGTTCGGTCCCCGGACCCGCGCGTGGCTGCTCCGCCCGGCCGGCGCGACCGGGCCCCTCCCCGCCGTGCTCGCGCTTCACGGGCACGACGACTACAAGCTCCTCGGGAAGGAGAAGATCGCGGACGGGCCGGACGGCACCGCACCGGGCTTGCGGGCGGTCCGCGCCGACTACGGCGACCGGGCGTTCGCGAACGCGCTTGCCGCCGAAGGCTTCGCTGTGCTCGTCCCCGACGTCTTTCTGTGGGGTAGCCGCCGATTCGACCGAGCAGCCATCGACGAGGCGCTCGCCTCAGCCTCCCACCTCTCGTGGGTCCGCCCGTGCGTGGAGCCGACGACCTCCCCGCAGGGCACGGACCCTTTCGCCGAGGCGACCTCCTACAACCGCGTCGCCGCGCTCCACGAGGACGTCGTGGAGCGCTGGTGCAGGGTCCTCGGGACGAGCCTCGCGGGCGTGGTCGCCTACGAAGACGGGGTTGCCCTCGACTACCTCCGGTCCCGGTCGGACCGGTGCCGAGGTCCGGTCGTCGCGATCGGCTGCTCGGGGGGGGGCGCCCGCGCTGCGCTCGTCGGGGCGACCTCCCCGGGCGTCGACGTCGTCGCGATCGTCGGCATGATGTCCACCTACCGACCGATGGTCGACCGGCACGTGGCGACCCACACCTGGCTGTTGTTCCCGCCGAACCTCGCCCCGGAGCTCGACTGGCCCGACCTCGTCGCGTCGCGGGCGCCCGCCCCGCTGCTCGTGCAGTACGCGCTCGACGACGCGCTGTTCCCGAGAGAGGGGATGCTGGCCGCCCACGAGATACTGGCCGACCGCTATCGGGCAACGGGGCGACCCGACTCCTACGTCGGCCAGTTCTACGCCGGCGGGCACCGCTTCGACCGGGCGATGCAGGACGCTGCGTTCGAGCAGATCCGACGCTTCCTCCGAACGACGGGAGGCGCCTCATGACTGGCTCCCGCGATCAGTGGAACGCGGTCTCGATCTCCCCGGTCACGACTCCTGCGTCGTCGACGAGGAGCACCGTCCGCCACTTGTCGAGCACCGTGCACGGGTGCGAGAGACCGAAGCTCATCCGGTCCCCGACGGCGAGGGGGTGGTCCGGGTCGAAGCGGAGGTAGCAGTGCTGGTCGTCGAGCCCGGTCACCTCTGCGGCGATCGGCGCCGAAGTGCCCGAGGCCCGTGCGACCCACCGCAACGGGACGGGCAGGTCGATGTCGTAGGAGCTGTCGCGCTTTCCGAACCCGACGATCGCGAGCCCCGGTTCCGGGACCGACAGCACGACCGCCCAGAGTTCGAGCGCAGCTCTAAGGTGCCGGCCGTCGGGCGGCCCGGAGAGCGGTGAGACAGCCTCGTAGAACCCGTGGTCGTGGGTGACGTAGCTGCCCGGGCGCAAGACGAGGATCGCCTCGGCGCCGATCCTGGCGACGGCCGGGCCGAGGACCTCGACGGCGCGGTCGAAGTACTTCCCGCCGCCGGCGGACACGAGGGCTCGATCGGGGCGGACCAGCTCCTCGCGAATGACGACCTCGGCGAGCCGTCCGAGGTCGGCGAGGTACGCATCGACCGCGGCGAGCGCGTCGGGCGTGCGCTCAGAGGAGATGACCCCCTCGTATCCCTCGACTCCAGCGAGCCGGAGGCCGCGCACCGGCGCGGCCGCACGCGCGACCTCGACGCCGGTCGCGACGTCGCGTGCCCCGCTCCGGGCGGCGGGAACGCCGAGCTCCACCAGGACTCCGATCTCCGCGTCACCCCCGATCGCGTCGAGCGCTTCCTCGAGGAGCTCGACGCCTGCCACGGAGTCCACGAGGACGTAGAGCTCGCGCCCCTCGACCTCGAGGAGACGGATCGCCTCGCGGATCTCGAGCGCGGTCGCGACCTCGTTCGCGACGAGCACCCGCCGGGCGCCGGCCCCGAACGCCACCGCCGCCTGGGTGACGCTCGCCGTCGTGATCCCCCAGGCCCCGTGCGCGAGCTGGCGACGGAGCACCTCCGGTGCGAGGGTCGTCTTCGCGTGCGGTGCGAGCGCGACCCCGTGTGCGCGCGCGTAGGCGGCCATCACGGTCATGTTGTTCTCGAGCGCCCGCTCGTAGAGAACGAGGACGGGAAGCGCGACGTCGCCTCCCGGGACCGATCGAGCGGCGGCGCGGTGGCTCCCGCCCGTCATCGGGCCGTCGCCCTACGATGCGACGGGTGCCGGCACCCGTGAGGTCGCGTCGGGATCATGCGTTGTAAGGCAACGCCGGCCCCGACGGGAGCACGGACATGAGACCGCCGTCGACCGAGAGCGTGGAGCCGGTGACGAACGAGGCGAGCGACGACGCGAGGAACGCCACCGCATGCGCCACCTCCTCGGGCTGTCCCATCCGTCCGAGCGGGTGGCACGCGGCCATGCGCTCCAGCTGCTGAGCGGGCGAGCGCGCGACCTGCACCTCGCGCCGGACCATCGGGGTGTCGATGGTCCCCGGCATCACGGCGTTCGCGCGCACCCCGTAGGGCGCACCCTCGAGCGCGAGGGCGCGCATCAAGCCGAGGTCGCCCGCCTTCGAGGCAGAGTACGCGCAGGCGTCGGGGACCGTCGCGAGCGCATGGGGGGAGGACATCACCACCATCGAGCCTCGCCGCTGCTCGCACATGACCGCGAGCGCGGCTCGTCCGAGGAGGAAGATCCCGGTGAGGTTCACCGCGAGCACGCGCTCCCACTCCGCGAGCGAGGTGCTTCTCAAGTCCTTCATCCACTCGACCGCCGCGTTCAGGTGCACGACGTCGAGCCGGCCGTGCCGGCTCACGAGCGCGTCGACCATCGCGACGACGTCCGATTCGACGGCGACGTCGCACTCCACGTGCTCCGCGCTCGCGCCCTCGTCGCGCAGCGCCGACGCGAGGGCCGCGGCGGAAGCTGCGTCGACGTCCGCGATCACCACGGTCGCGCCCGCGCCGGCGAACAGTCGGCTCACCGCACCGCCGATTCCGGCCGCGCCGCCGCTCACGCACACGACCTGACCCTCGAACAGGGGCCGCCAGAAACCGTCCGGTGCCATCACGCTCTCGTCCCTCCAGGGGGTCGCCGACCGCTCGTCCACGGCCCTTTCCGAACGGTCGTCAGCTCGCGTCGCACACGGCGAGGACCGTGACCTCGACCTTCGCTCCGGCACCGAGCGCCACGCCGACTGTCGTCCGCGTGGGGTACGGAAGCGCGAAAATCTCGGCGTAGCGCGCGTTCATCGCCGCGAAGTCCGCGAGGTCGGCGAGATAGACCTCGACTCGGACGACGTCGTCGAGCGTCGCACGCGACGCCGCGAGCGCGGCATCGACGTTCCGGAACGCCTGCACGAGCTGCTCGCCAACGTCGTCGGAGACGAGGCGACCGGTCTCGGGCACGGTGCCGATCTGCCCCGCCACCGACACGACCGATCCGATCCGCACCGACTGCGAGTACGTCGCCGCGGGCGGCGGCGCGCCCGTCGTGCGTCCCTCGATCCTCGTCATGACGACCTCCTTCGTCTTCGACGCGCGCACGCGCTCGACCCGCCTCCGACAAGTGCGCCGAGCGCGGTGCCGGCCCGACGCGTCCGGCGCCCCGGCGCATTGGCGCATTGGCGCATTGGCTAGCGGTAGTTGCCGATCAGGCTCAGGTCGCCGGGACTGAGCCGGTCCGCGGCGCTGTCCGCCTGGTGCCAGTAGGGGTAGAGGAGCCGGGGCCTGCTCAGCTCGTCAAGGCGCGCACGCTCCTCGGCGGTGAGCTCCCACTCCGCAGCGCCGACATTGTCGGCGAGCTGGTCCTCAGTGCGAGCGCCGAAGATGACCGAGGTCACCGCTGGCTTGCCGAGGAGGTAGACGAGCGCGGCCTGGGCCGGCGAGCGACCGTGCGCCGTCGCCACCTCGACGAGCGCCTCGACGATGTCGTACATGCGCTCCTCGTCGTGGATCGGTGGCTCGCGCCACTCGTCGTAGCGCGTCTGGCGCGCCCCTTCCGGCGGGGTCGCGTTCCGACGGAACTTGCCCGAGAGCAGGCCGCCCGCGAGCGGGCTCCACACGAGGATGCCGAGCCCCTCGTCGATCGAAAGAGGGACGAGCTCGTACTCCACGTCCCGGTCGAGCAGCGAGTAGTACACCTGCTGGCTGACGTAGCGGACGAAGCCCCGGCGCTCGGAGACGCCGAGCGCCTTCATCACGTGCCAGGCGGAGTGGTTCGAGCAGCCGATGTAGCGGACCTTGCCCTGGTGGACGAGCGTGTCGAGCGTGTCGAGCGTCTCCTCCAACGGCGTGAGGCCGTCGCGCTGGTGCACCTGGTAGAGGTCGATGTACTCGGTGCCGAGGCGGCGCAGGCTCGCCTCGCACGCCTGGATCAGGTAGCGCCGCGAGAGCCCGGCATCGTTCGGCCCGTCGCCCATGGCGAAACGGGCCTTCGTCGCGAGGACGACGCGGTCCCGCCGGCCCCGGAGCACCTCGCCGACCATCTCCTCCGAGCGTCCGCCCGAGTAGATGTCCGCGGTGTCGATCAAGTTCACCCCGGCGTCGAGGGCCCGGTCGACGATGCGACGGGCCTCGGCGACATCGGTGTTGCCGACGACGGCGAAGTCGCCGCTCCCGCCGAAGGTCATGGTTCCGAGCGCGAGCGCCGAAACGCGAAGCCCGCTATCTCCCAGCTGACGGTATTCCACCGATCTCTCCTCCATCGTTGCTCAACGCTTCGAACCTCCGGGCTCCCTGCGAACCTCGGGGCGATCCGGGCGGCTTTCCAACCCTCGGCCGAAACCGGTCTCGACCCGGCCTACGACTGTGCACCTGCGACCTCGGCACACCGACAGCTCGACGGCTCCGTGTGGGCGGCCGTCGCTCACACCGCCACCTCCGTCCGACCCTCGTAGGCCGCTTCATCCACGTACAGCGTGCAGTCGGGATGAGTGCGCAGCGCCGAGGCCGGACACGCCTCGTCGATCGACCCTTCCAGCGCCCGACCAAGCGCCTCGTGCCGCAGCGCGCCGGGGACCACCCCGACGAGCTTCTGCGCGGACAGTAGCGCCGGGACGGTCATGGTGTAGGCCGTGCTCGGCACGGACTCGAGCGATGGGAAGTGACCGTCGTTCACGGCCTGGCGTCGTGACCGCTCGCCGATCGTCACGAGACGGACGAAGCGACGGTCGGCGAACCGGGCCCTCGGGGGGTCGTTGTACGCGAGGTGCCCGCTCTCGCCGATCCCGAGGCACACGAGGTCGAGCGGCTCAGCTCTGAGCAGCTCCTCGTAGCGGTCGCACTCGACGCTCGGGTCGTCGCCGGTGCGGATCCGGTTCACCGCTCCCGGACGGACCGCCTCGAACAGCGCGCGATCGAGGAACTCGGCGAGGCTCGCCACGCCCGGAGGCACCGCTGTGTACTCGTCCATCTGGAACGTGGTCACCCGACCCCACTCGAGGTCGGTCGCCGCGCGAAGCGCCGCCAGCATCTCCCGCTGGGACTGCGCGGCGGCGAAGACTACCCGAGCGCTCCCCTTGGCGCGCACGGCGGCACGAATGGTGTCGGCGATGTCGGCTCCGGCGGCCGAACCGGCGGCGCCACGCGACCGGTAGATCCGGACGCGGAGCGGACCGACCATCCGCTCGCGAGCCACGTCATCCAGTCCATCGCCCACCGGTACTCCTTTCCGTCCGACCACGCGAGCGGCTTCGCCCGGCGGGAGCACGCCCGCCGCCGACGAGCGCGGCGCCCCGGCGGCGGCGAGGATCACTGTCCTTCGCCGAAGGACGGCGGCCCGGGCCGTCCGACGGCCTCGGCGGGCGAGGAGCTCCGCCCGGCTGCCCCGACCACGGACAGCCGGGCGGAGGCTCCACCCTCACCGACTCCTGAGGCTCACTTCTTCTTGTAGTGAGTGGCCGCCCAGCTCGAGTACTGGCTTTGTAGCGAGCTGATGAACGCCGAAGGCGAGGTCTGCCCAGCCAGGAGCTCGCCCACGCCCGCGGCGATCGAGTTGAGAAGGGGCGGCGCCGCCCAGTCCATGAAGGGGACGAGCTGGTGGCTCGAGACGTCCTGCTTCCAGCCGACCGTCGCGGAGCGCGCCATGGCCGGGACCGAGGCGAGTGCCTTTGCAGACACGGCCGTCACGGGGATGTTCCCGGCCTTCAGCTGCATCGCCTGGACCTGCGGGCTCACGACCCAGTCGATCCACGCGGCCGCTGCGGCAGGGCTGTTCGAGTGCGCCGGGATCGACCAGCCTTCACCCGTCCCACCGGTCGCGGTCGGTGGGACCCAGAAGCCCGCCTTGTCGCCGAGCGCGCTCTGGACCGCGCCGATGTGCCAGTTCCCTTCGATGAAGAATGCCGCCTTGCCGCTGTCGAACAGGTTGAGCGCCTGCGTCACGCCCGTTCCCTGGTATCCGGCGGAGAGGTAGCCGTCCTTCGCCCAGCTCACATACGTCTGCGCGGCCTGGACGGCCGGCTTCGTATTGATCGTCGGGTTCGCGCCCTTGTGGAAGATCCAGTTGTTGAGCGAGCTGGCCGACACGTAGTGGTCGAGAAGGAACTGGAGATCGTGCTCCGGCTGGTACTCGGTCGGCTGGCCTCCCGCGAAGGACATCACCGTCTTCCCGGCCTTGTGGACGAGCGCCAGGTCGTTCACGAAGCTCGCCCACGAGGTCGGGGGCTTCGCACCTGCGGCGGCGAGGATCGCCTTGTTGTAGAAGACGCCGACGACGGCCCCGGACCACGGGACCCCGTACACGTTGCCCTGCCCGAAGTTCACACCGTCAGAGGTGAACGAGTTGATCTGGAGCGGAAGGCTCCCGACGCGCTGGGCCCAGTGGTAGTAGTTGCTGTAGGCGTTGAGCGACATCAGCTCCTTGTCGGTGACCAGACGACCCATCGAGCCGAAGCCCTCGTTGGTCTGGCTCACCGTAGGGGCGCTCGACGCCGTCGCGAAGGCGAGCGGGAGCTTGTCGGTCTGCTCACCGAGGCTCATCGAGGTGTTCGCGACCTTGATGTGCGGGTACTTCTTCTCGAATCCCTTGATCACCGCGGGAAGGATTGCCGCCGAATCCGGACTGTCCGCGGCCGTGTCCCAGTTCCACTCGGTCATGGTCATCGAGGTGTTCGCGTTGATGATTGGAACCGGTGGCGTCTTCGACGCGGTCACGACCTTCGCGGTTGGCGACGCGGCCGCAGGGACGACCACCGCGAGCGCGAGCGCCGCGCTCGCCACCACCCCGACGGACATCCCGGTCCGTGACGACCGGCGACCGTGGCTCCCCGATCTCTCTTGAGTCATGCTCCCCTCCATTCGCTCGACGAGGCACGGTCGCCGCCCTCTCTTGGCGGTCGTGGCCTCTTGCTGTCCAAAACGCTGCTGGCGGCCCGCGCCGGCTCCCAGGGCCCCCGTCACGAACGCCGTTCGCGGTACCTGGCCCCCGTCTCCCCTCGTCCGGTCAGGACGCCGCGAGCGGCGGCTGGGCGGACTCGGCGTCCACCACGACCTCGACGTCGGGGTGGTCCCGGACGAGTGTCACCGGGTAGTCCACCGTCGGCTCGCTGAAGACCAGCTCGCGAAGGATCGTCTGCTTCCAGGCGCCGCCTTCCAGATAGAGGCGGATCCGTTTCGCCGCAAGCAGCTGGCGCATGCCAAGCGTCACCGCCATCGGGGGCACAGAGAAGACGTCCCCGCCGAAGCCGCGATGTGCCGTCGAGATGATCGTCCCGGGCGCGAGCGACAGGATCCGCGTGTCGCTCTCCCGGAACTGCTGGAGGCTGACCCGGGTGAGGCGCGAGTTCGGCGGGTCGTTGAAGGCGATGTGCCCTTCGAAACCGATCCCGCCGTAGGTGGTCGCCACGCCACCGCGGCGCGCGATCTCCCGCGCGGGCCGCCCGAGGTCGTCGGGTGACGGGAAGACGACGTTCGAGGCGTCGGGTCGGAGCTCCGCGTCGACGAGGTCGAGGAAGATGCGGTGGAACATGCCTTCGAGGTTCGACGCGCTCTCCATCGGAAGCAGCCGCCCCTGCCAGTCGAGCCAGTTGTCCATCCCGAAGAACGTCACGTGGCGCAGCGAGAGCCGCTCGCTGTTGATGCGCTCCGCGAGGCGAGGGAAGTGGTTGCGCGGTCCCAGCGGCACGATGACCGCGAGGTCCCGCCCTTCGTCGCCCGCCGACGCGATCTCGTCGTGCATCGCGCCTGCGAAGTCGTCGTAGAGCGCGTCGGCCGACGGCACGATCCGCAGTGTGAACGGAGCATGCTTCGCGAGGTCTTCAGCGGGGACACGAAGCCACTCCGGACGCTCCACCGATTTCCTCCTACGACTGTTGGATGATGTGTTACCGTAGCCCACGTGCCCGAGGCGGTCAACTCCCGCGAGCTGGCCACGGCGGCGCGGTCGGCCCCCGGCCGGGTCTTCGAGGCACTGTGCGAGAGCGGGCCGGTGCCACGTTCGCAGCTCCGCCGCTCGCTCCGCACGAGCTTGACCACCGTCAGCGACGCGATCTCGCTCCTCGTCGAGTACGGCCTCGTGACCGAGACGGGCTCCGTCGAGGCGACCGGCGGCCGCCCGGCCACCGTGTTGGACATCGCTGGCGGGGTCGGCGGCGTGCTCGCCGCGGACGTCGGTGGATCGTTGCTCCGGGTCTGCGCCGCGGACCTCCGCGGCAACCTGATCGGGCCCGTCGAGGCGCCGACGCCCCGCAACTCGTCGGAGCTGCGAGAGACGATGGCGTCCGCGCTCGCGAACATGCGGGAGCGCCTCGCCGGCGACGTCCTCGCCGCCTGCGTCGCCGTCGCGGGCATCGTCCACCCGACGACCCAGAAGATCTCGATGACCTCGAACGTCCCCGGCTGGACCGCGAGCTCGATCCCCGACTGGCTGGAACAGCTCGATGGCCCGCTCATCATCGAGAACGAGGCGAACGCCGGGGTGTTCGGCGAGGCGCGGTTCGGAGCAGCAGTCGGCGTCCGCGACGTGCTGTTCGTCTCGCTCGGCGCCGGTATCGGCTCCGCGCTGTTGCACAAAGGCCAGCTCGTGCGCGGCGTGACCGGAGCGGCGGGCGAGATGGGCCTGATGGTCGGTTGCTGGTCGGACCCGCCCGTCCCCCTCGAGCAGGTCGCGAGTGGCACCGCTCTGCTCGGGCGCTACAGGGAGATGGGCGGGACAGCGGCGTCGAAGCCCGCGGACCTCTTCGAGCTCGCGGAACACGGAGACCCGGCGGCACGGTCCGCCCTCGACATCGGCCTCGGTGCCCTCGCGGTCGCCCTTACGAACGCCATCCTCATGACGGACCCGGCGCTGGTCGTCCTCGGTGGCGGTCTGGCGAACGCAGGCAACCTTCTCCCGCAATCGCTCCACGCACGGCTTCGGGCGCTCTTGTCGACCGAGCCGCCTCCCATCGTCGTCGGCTCCCACGGCGTGCAAGCAGCACTCCGGGGAGCCGCGAGCCTCGCCGCACGAGCGGCAGTCGACCGAGTCGTCGCGCGGATCGACGCGAAGGTCTTCTACGGTCATGCCTAGCCGACTGCCGCGCCGGCGGATCGTCGTCGTCGGCGCCCACTCCCAGAGCTTGCTCCTTCGCGTCGAACGCGTCCCCCTGGAGGGAGAGACGGTCCTCGGGTGGGAGTACGAGGAGCCGCTCGACGGCGGCAAGGCGACGAACCAGGCAGTCGCGGCCGCGCGCCTCGGCGCGCCGGTCACGTTCGTGACCGTGTTCGGGAACGACGGCCGCGGCGACCGCATCCGGCAGTATCTCGAGAGCGAGCACGTGGACCTCGCACACGCGGCGGTGACGGACGGACCGACCGACGTGGGCTTCGTCCTTCTTCCTCGAAGCGGGGTGCCCGCGATCGTAACGGCCGCCGACAGGAACTTGCAGGTCGACAAGGCGCTCGTCGAACGTTCCTCTCCGGCGTTCGAGGACGCGTCGTGTGTCATCGCCCAGCTCGAAGCCCCCCAAGAGGCGGCGATCGCGGCGTTCGAGCTCGCCCGCGCCCACGGAGCGACGACGATCCTCAATCCCGCGCCGGCAGCACGACTCGACGCGCGCCTCGTCGCGCTCACGGACATCCTCGTGCCGAACGAGCACGAAGCCGCGTTTCTCGCCGGGCGACAAGCGCCCGTCGCGGAGCTCGTCGGGCTCGTGCGCCGAGAGCTCGCGGTGCCCGCGGTCGTCGTGACCGCTGGACCGATCGGCGCGTTCGTCGCCGCCGCCGGGGTGCAGGCGGTGCACGTCCCGGCACCCCGGGTGGACGCGATCGACACGACGGGCGCCGGCGACGCCTTCATCGGCGCGTTGTCGAGCCGTCTGCTCCTCGGTCATCGTCTGGTCGACGCCGTGCACTTCGCGGTCGACTATGCGGCTCGGTCCGTGACCCGGCTGGGGACGATGCCCGCCTACCCGACCACCGAGGAGATGACGGATCACGTGCCCATGACGGGAGGAACCGGCTAGGAAGGCCTCGGCGAGAACGGCGCGAGCATTTCGTGGCCGCCGAGAGCGACGAGTACATCGACTACACGATTGTCCTCCAAGCAGGGCGACCGCAGTTGCACTACGAGGAGCGAGGAGGAACCCATGTCATTCGCGGAAGGAGCGGTCCCGAGCGACAACGTGGGCGCCGTCACGAGCGGGCGCGACCTGGGCCGCAGGAAAGGCCGCGCGGGTCGCCGGCGGAGCGTCGCGTGGCAGCGGCGCGACCGCGCGGCGGGTTACCTGTACATCCTTCCCGCCGTGGTCTTCCTCGCCATGTTCATCGTGTACCCGCTCGTGAAGGACATCCAATACTCGTTCGAGAATTGGGACGGAGTCGGCCCGGCGACGTACGCGGGATTCAGCAACTACGCCCAGCTGTGGCGGGACCCCGTCGAGAGCAGCTCCCTCGCCCATATCGGTGAGCTGTTCATCTTCTTCGCGCTGATCCCCGTGGCAGTCGGGCTGCTCGTCGCGAGCCTGATCGGCCGCGTCCAGCCGCGGGGTTCCGTCATCTTTCGCGCCATCTTCTTCCTGCCCCAGGTGATCGTGACCGTCGTGATCGCCATCGTGTGGACCTGGCTGCTCGCCCCGTCCGGGGCCGGATCCTTCAACGGGCTGCTGCACGCGGTCGGGCTCGGGCCCGCCGTCGGACCGTCGTGGCTCGGCGACTTCAACTCGTCGCTCATCGCGCTCGGCCTGATCGCCGTCTGGATCGACTTCGGCCTGTGCTTCCTGCTCTTCCTCTCCGGGGTGCAGAAGATCTCCCCCGAGCTGTACAACTCGGCGCGCCTCGACGGAGCGGGCCTGATACGCGAGTTCTTCCACATCACCGTCCCCCTACTGCGGCGAGAGATCGCGGCCGCGATCGTCATCACGACCGTCATGGCGCTCCAGGGTTTCACGCTCGTCTACACGGCAACGGGCGGCGGACCGGGAACGTCGACGACCATCCCGGGGATCCTCATCCTGAGGGACGCCTTCGACCTCGGCCAGGTCGGCACCGCGGCGGCCCTCGCGATCACGCTGGCCGTGCTCGTCTTCGCGGTGACATTCGGAATCCGGGCTCTTCTCGAGCGGAAGGCGGAGTGACGGTGGCGACGGACCGACCAGCTCGAACCGACGATGACGGCTGCGAGGCCGTCAGGATCGCGGATAGTGGAGGCTGCCGATAGTGCTCTCTCGTCAGGAACGCTTCCTCACCTTCGCGATCTTCGTCCTCATCGCGATCATCACCTTGTACCCGCTCGCCGTGCTCGTGAGCACGTCCCTCGAGCCGGTCAACTCGACGAGCACCTCGTCGATCAGCTTCTCGCACCCGCTCTCGGTGGCGGCGTACGGCTACGCCTGGCACACGGGGAACTTCTCCACCTACATGATCAACACGGCGATCGTCACGGTCTCGGTGATGGTGATCTCGGCCGTGGTCGCCGTCCTCGCCGCCTACGGGATCGAGCGTCTCCGCCCGCCCGGCGGCCGGATCGTGCTCTACGTCTCCGCGCTCGGCTTCATGCTCCCGGTCGAGACGCTCGTCATCGCCTGGTACTACCAGTTCGAGAGCCTCGGGTGGCTGAACTCCTACTGGGCGATGATCCTTCCCCAGGTCGCCCAGTCCGTCGCGTTCGGCACGTTCTGGTTGGCCACCGCCTTTCGGGGGCTACCGCGCTCGCTGACCGAGGCCGCGATCCTCGACGGCACCTCGCGATGGGCTCTGCTGTGGAGGGTCCTCGTTCCAAGCGTCGCTCCTGCCATCCGCACGATGATGGCGCTCGTGTTCCTTTGGACGTGGAACTCTTTCCTTCTTCCCCTCGTCGTGGAGGCCAACTCGTCCCGGTACACCGTGACGGTCGGGCTCTCCACCTTCCAGGGCGCGCACGGCAACAGCTACAGCGCGCTGGCCGCCGGAAGCGTGCTCGCCGCGCTTCCGGTCGTGCTCGTCTTCCTCTACTCGCAGCGGAGCTTCATCGCGGGCATGTTCGCAGGCGCGAGCGTGGAGTAGCGGCCGAGCACGGTCGGTCCCCTCACGCGGCCCCATCCGATCTCGCCCGGACTTCCCCGCCGATCGGCTCCTGCTCGCGGCGGCGAGCCGCGAGCAGCCCGACGCCACCGACGGCGGTAGCCACGCCGACAAGCTGCACCGGCGACAACGGCTGGCCGAGAACGGGAACGGCCGCGACCGCCGCCACGAGGGCGCTGAGGTTGCCGACGAGCGCGGAAAGGGAGGCCGCCACGTAACGGTGCGCCCAGTTCATCACGAGGTGGCCGCCACCGGGTACGAATGCGATCAGCACGATCGGCAGCCAGTCCCCGGCCGTGAGATGCCCCACCCCCCGGTCCGCGAACAGCGTCACGGGCGCGACCGCGACGAGCGCCACGAGTGTGACCCCGGCCGTGTACTCGAGCGAGCCGTGCGAGTCGCGGGCCCGCTTGGAGACGATCCAGTAGGCGGACCAGCACAGCATCGACGCCGCGGCGAACAGATCACCCGTGAGGCTGTCCGGGCTCCTCCCCTCGGTCCCGACCACTACGAGCACCACCCCGCCGAGCGCGGCGCCCATGAGGACGAGCTCCCGGCCGCTCCATCGCTCGCCGAACAGGCGACATGCCGCGAGCGCGACGACGACCGGCTGCAGCGCGCCGATCACGCTCACGACGGCGATGCTCGTGAGCTTGATCGCGCTGAAGAACAGGACGATGTCCCCGGCGAACAGGACCCCTCCCGGGAGGCACGCACGCAGAAGTGCGATGCTGGGACCGCGCCGAGTGACCGCGAAGGCGACGCCGTAGACGAGCGCTCCGATGAGGAGGCGCCAGAATGCCACCGTGACGCCCGAGCAGGTGGTCAACGCGGCGAGCACTCCTGCGAAGCCCCACATCGACGCGGCGAGCAGCGCACCTGTCAGGCCGGCAGTTCGAAAGGAGCGCGAACCGGCTGCCGCGGCTCGTCCGCCATCCTCACGGCGCACGACGGGGCCCGTCGTGGCCGATTCGCTCCTCACGCACGATGCGGGCACCGCGGTGCAGAGCCGCAGCGGGTCGCACGGTCGATCGCGCCGATCGCCGACTACTCGGGGAGCTTCGTGTCGTCCTGGTGGTAGACGAAGCCGTCGATGGCGAGCCCCCGGATGCGAGCGATGCTTCCGACGAGCAGCTGGACCGGCGCGATCTCGAGCACCGCACGGGTGACCGGCCCGGCGGGCGGAACACGGACGACCGAGAGTCCTCGCGACTGCTGCACCTCCACGGAGGTGAGGAGCACGACTGGGATTCCCTGTCCCGCCATGTAGCGGGCGAGCTCGACCTCGCGACGGTCGCCGAACACGACGCAGCCGCGATCGGGCCCGAGCGACTCCATCGGCCCGTGCAGGTACTGGCGCGTCTCGAAGGCAGCAGTCGGCATCCGGGTCGCCTCGCGGAACAGGAGCGCCGACTCCGACGCGCTCGCGAACGAGGCGCCGTGCCCCACGAAGTCGAACGCGGCGAGCCCGGAGGTAAGGCCGGCGATCTCCTCCATCTGGTCCGCCTGCTCCGACAGGACGCGACCGAGCTCCTCGGGGAGCTCGCCGTACTGCTCGCCCGGCGTCGCCGCGCCGAGCGCGTCGGCAAGCAGCCCAAGGGCCTGCAGCGTCGCCGTGTACCCCACCGTGTACACGGGGCTGTCCTCCCCGTGTCCGATCGTCACGGTGAGGTCGACCGCGAGCGCGAGCGGGCTGTCGCCGACGTTCGTCATCCCGAGGCGCCCGCCGGCGTCCAGGCGGTTCGCGGCCCCGACCGTCTCCGTGCTGCGTCCGCCCTCGGAAACGAGCACGAAGCTGTCGGCGAAGGCCGAAGGCTGCACGTCCTCGAGGAGGGCCGATGCCTCGAGATTCGTCGCACGACGCCCCGCTCGACGGAGGCGCTCGACGAGCGCCCAACCGGCGTGCGACCCCGCTCCCATCGCGACCACGCCGAGGGTTCCGGTCCCCCACGGCGACAGGTCGCTCGCCGCGAGCGTCTCCACGACCCGGGCCCGCGTCAACTCGAGGTTCTCGGGCTGCGACGCGACGGCATCTTCGTACTTCATGAGCGAGCCTCCACACCCTTCTCGTAGACGGCACCCGACGTCCTACCGACGTCGTCCGGCGACTCGACCCGAGACTAGCGGCGCGGGCGCCACCGCTCCGTCGCGGCGGGCGACGGCCCGGCTTCTCCTCCGATCCGCGAGGCGATCTCGCACGGCGCCGCGATCGCTCGACGGTAGAGTCGACCCGCCGAGGTGAGCCGGACAAGGGGGCGCGGTGCCGAGTCTGTTTGCGGGTGCCGACGTCGGCGGCACGAAGGCGCACGTCGTCGTCGCAGGGCATGGCAAGGAGCCGGTCGAGCGGACTGTGCCGACGTCCGCCTGGTACGCGAGAGCGATCCCCGGGGTCGGAGCCGGTCTCGCCGCGACGGTCGCCGACCTCGCGCCAGGCACGCTCGACGCTCTCGTCGTCGGTGCGCACGGCTGCGACACTCGCGACCAGGGTGCACGGCTCGCCCGCGACCTCGGCGAGCGCCTCGGCACCACGGTCTACGTGTTCAACGACGCGGAGCTCGTGCTCCCGGCTGCTGGCGTCCCGACAGGTATCGGGCTCATCATCGGCACCGGGTCGATCGCCATCGGCTACGACCGCGACGGAACCATGATCACGGTCGGCGGCTGGGGCGGATACCTCGGCGACGAAGGAAGTGGAACCGGATTGTTCCGCGACGCAGCGCGGGCGGTGACGCGAGCCGTCGATCGCGGACGGTGCGACGACCCGCTGAAGGATGCCCTCGTCGAGCTCCTCGCGCTTCGAGACCTTCGAGACCTGCCCGCACGTCTCTCCACGGAGCTCAGTCCGACCGCCTGGTCCGCGCTCACGCCGCCGCTGTTCGAACGGGCGCTCGCCGCGGGGTCGCCGCTCGCGAACGGCGTCGTCGAGAGCTCCGCGGAGGCGCTCGCCGAGCTCGTGGCCGTCGCGCGCGGGCGCGGCGCGAACACCCGGGTCGTCGTGCCAACAGGGGGAGTCGTGAACAACGCCCCGTGGCTGCGGACGGCGCTCGAGCGAGCACTTGCGCGCACCTGCCCGGACAGTCGCGTCCAGTACCTATCGGTGCCCCCCGTGCACGGCGCGCTCAGGCTGGCCGAGCAGGCCGCGGCGAGGGTCCGCGGCGAGCCGGTCCAAGGGCGGCTGCACCCGCTGCTCGGGGGCACGGCCGAGTAGCTAGTGACCCGGGGCGCCGACGCGCGACGCGCGGCCTGCGCTTCGCCCGCTCAGCGGACCGGCCGGAACGCCGCTTCGTCGGCGAACAGCGCTGCCGACGCGTGCCGCCGCAGGATCGTCGCGGGACATCCTTCGTCGACCGGGCCGCTCATCACCCGCGACAACGCAGCCGCCTTTCGCGACCCAGGCACCACCGCGACGATGTGGCGCGCCGAGAACAGCGCCGGGATCGTGACCGTGACCGCCTCGCTCGGCACCTCGGAAAGCGACGCGAAGCAACCGTCGTTCAACTGCTGCTGGCGCGACTCCTGCGTCAAGGGCACGACGCGGACCCACCGGTCGTCAACGAAGCTGCTCGCTCCTGGCTCGTTGAAGGCAAGGTGCCCGTTCTCCCCGACCCCGCAGCAAACGAGGTCGATCGGTGCCTCGCGGAGCTTCGACTCGTAGCGGAGGCACTCGCCGAGCGGGTCGGAGGGATCGATGAGGTTCACCGCTCCCGGTCCCGCGGCCTCGAACAGCTCGCGCCGCAGGAACGAGGAGAACCGTTGCGGCGCGTCCGGCGACAGTCCGACGTACTCGTCCATGTGGAAGGCAACGACTCTCGCCCATGCGATCCGCGTGCTCGCGCGAAGCGCCGCGAGCAGCTCGAGCTGGGAGGGTGCGGACGCGAAGACGATCCGCACGACGTCTCTGGATGCGAGCTGGTCGACGATCAGGTCCTCGACGACACTCGCCGCGGCTTCGCCCGCCTCGGCTCGCGAGGCGTAGACGTTGATGTCGAGCAGCTCGACCCGACGGTGATCGATGCGTCGGACGTCGGCCGGGGTTGCCACCTCTCCACCTCCTTCGAAGGCGCGCTCGCGTCGGACAACGTCGAAGCCGCGCGCGCGACGTGGACCGAGCGCCCACCGTCCGACGGTACACCCGACGCGACGAGCCATTCGGCCGCGCGCCCCGACTACCGAAGCCAGTCGCGCTCACGCGTTCGCGCGACGTCGGGCGGACGCCTCCAGCTCGCGACACTGCTCGGCCACGGCCGTCGTGACGTCGTCGTCGGCGCCGACCGCCGGATCGAGCGCCGTGCACACGCGGCGCGCCGCTTCGACGACTGGCCCCGCTGCGAGCGGCACGAGCACGTCCGCGCGCACGTCACGGACGGGGGTGCCCGACCCTCTCAGGTGGCAGAGCCAGGCGGCGAGCACCTGCGTCGCCGCGCGGGGCACTCGCCCCTCGGCGCGCTCGGCGCGCAGCACGGGAAGGACGCGGACCGGGAGCTTCTGCGACCCGTCCTCGGCGATGCGAGCAAGCCGGTCGCGCATCCTCGGGTTCGCGAAGCGCCCGGCGAGCGCGTCGCGATATGCGCCGAGCTCGTCCGCGCCCTGGGCGAGATGACCGGAGGCGGTCGCCCACCAGCTGTCGACCCACCCCCGGCACTCGTCGTCACGCACGGCTTCGGCGACCGTGTGCCAGCCGAGGATCGAGCCACCGTAGGCGAGGAGCGAGTGGGCGCCGTTCACGAGCCAGAGCTTGCGCTGCTCGTAGACGGTCGCGTCGCCGGCGAAGACCGCTCCGCCGTCTTCCCAGCGCGGCCGGCCCGAGGGGAACTCGCCGGAGAGCACCCATTCGCTGAACGGCTCGGTGACCACGGGCGCGTCGTCGCGCCATCCGCGAGCGTCCGTCCACGCGCCGGCCCCGCTCTCAGGCCGCGGGGTGATCCGGTCAACGACAGTCGTGACGAACCCGACCGACCCGTCGATCCAGTCGGCCAAGGCGCCGTCGAGACGTTCCGCGAGGTCGGTCACGACCTGCCGGACGAGCTCGCCGTTTTCCGCCACGTTGTCGCAGGGCACAACCGCCACCGGGCCGGCGTCCGACCGACGGCGGGCAGCGAGCCCGGCGACGAGGCGCGCGGGCGCGGTCGCGACCGCGGCCGTCGCGTCTTCCCGGAGACGGGCCACGTCGGCGAGGACGTCCGGGCGCGACCCGTCGAGACCCCCGCCTCGTGCCGAGCAGTACCCCGCCTCGGTCACGGTCACGGTGACGACCGCGACGGCCGGCGAGGCGAGATGCCCGAGCCACCCGACATGGTCCGCCCCCGCACGCGCCTCGGAGAGGCTCCCGACGATCTCCGTGGTGTCGTGCTCCGGACCCCGCGCCACGAGCGCGTAGAGGCCCTCTTGGGCCTGCAGCACCCGTGCGACGTCCTCTCGATGCCCCGAGTACGCCGCGTAGCCCCAGCGCTCGGCGTCCGAGGCGTGCTCGGTGTACCACGCCTGGTGGGCACGGAAGAAGTTGCCGAGCCCGAGGTGGACGAGGTTCACCGGGGCCTTCGCCCTCACGCCGCATCGCGCTCGAGACAGGAGGTGCGCGTTCACCGACCGAGCACCCCGCACGGCGCGCCTGCGCCAGGCGCCGAGCTCGCGAGCGCGGCTGCGCGGGCCACCCTCACGCGCCGACGACGCGTCCTTCGGCGCTCCAGAGCCCGAGCGCCGGGTTCGCGATGTGATACCAGGTGGCACCGTCGCGAGCGACGCGCTCGCCGCTCGGCGAGCGCTCGTCGACGCCGAGCTCCTCGAGCACCTCCGGGAGCAGGCGCCAGCCGTACCCGACCGACTCGACCTCGTCGCGGCGGAGGCCACCGCGGTCCGGATCCGTGCAGTAGGTGATCGAGAACCGCCCTTCGCTGCTCCCGTGGACGAGATGCGCCGCGGCGCTCGCGTTCGCGGCCAGCTCCGGATCACGGGCGAGCGCCTCGACGACCGCCGGCGTGCCCCGGTAGCCGTGACGGCGGATGAGCGAGTCGATGCGGGAGTCCTCCCCGAAACTCGACACCCCGGGCGCGAGCACCAGCAGCTGCGCTCCGTCCGCGAGGGCCATGCGCGTGCGGTAGATCGCCTTGTTCCCGAGCCAGGTCGAGTGGAACTCGGCGGCGTCGAGATAGCACGACACCCGCGTCAGCGAAGTCGGGACGACCTCCACGTTGCACTCCGCGGCGAGCCGCGCCGCCACCCGGTACGCCGCGCCCCCGGTCTCGCCGCTCCCACCCCGTCCCGTGAACGCGCCGCGGAGAACCGTTCCCTCACCGTCGTGCTCGACGACGGTGAGGATCCAGAGCACGCGGACGGCGGGGGCGAGGAACCGGTCGAAGGCGGCGTCGACGACGTCACGAACCGGTGTCGACGAGCGGCCCATGAGCGTCTCCATGTCGCAGAGCGCTCCGAGGAGGTGGGTCTGGTCGATCGTCCCAGCGCCGCCGAGCCCGATCACCAGGTTCTTCGTGAAGTTCGCCATTCCGACGACCTCGTGAGGAAGCACCTGGCCGACGGAGATCACGAGATCCCAGCCGTCGAGGAGCTGGGCATCGACCGCCACCGGGATCGGCGCGCGGAGCCGACCGCCGGAGAGCTCCCGGACCTCGTCCCCTCCGATCTCCCCGATCTTCACCACGCCGTCTCGCCAGTCGTGGCGAAGGACGCGGCCCGCAGGCACCCGACCGTCGAAGAGCAGGTCGACCTCGCCAGAGGTCATCGCCCGGTGGGTCCCGGTCGCCGGCAGGACCGCCACCTCCACGCCATCGCGCGCGAGCACCTCGAACAGGCGGCCCGTGAGCTCGCCCGCTCGCGAGTTGCGCCGCGTGTGGTCGGGCGGGACGAGAAGGACGCGGCGCGCCCGTGCGATACCGACCTCCTCCGCAGCCGCGGCGACCATCTCCTCGAGGTCGTCGCGCCCGAGCACCGACGAGGCGCCTCCCCAGCTCCCGAGCGGCGCGACCGCCGTTCCCGCAGCGAGCTTCCCGACGGCGAGGATCGCCTCGTCGGCGACGGCTCCGGGCTCGCGCGACGCGTCGAGGGTCGCGACGTCGGTCTCGTCGCGCCCCGGGATCTCGAGCGCGGAGAACTGGCCGTCAACCATCGTGGGGGCCATGAAGTGGCCCGTCCGGAGCCGCGTGCGGCGCTCCGCGTCCCGCCGGGCGACGGACAGGTGGACGAAGCAGACGTCTCCCGCCGCCCGGAGCGCGTCGCGATAGGCGCGACGAAGGGCCGAGCAGGACACCACGGCGGACTCCCGGTCACGCAGCTCCCGCCGGACTGCCGCGAGCCACGGCCATCGCTCCGCGTCGGTGAGCGGGACGCCGGAGCGCATCTTCTCGACGTTCTCCGCCGGGTGGAGGTCGTCTCCTTCGACGAACGGCACGCCGAGCCGCGCCGCGATCTCGGAGCCGATCAGCGACTTCCCCGACCCGGCGACCCCCATCACCACGATGCGTCTCGGTGAGCTCATCGCCGGACGCGAGACGAGCATCCCGAGGGCCGGGGTGCAACGATCACCCGGCGGATCGTCACGGCACGCCTCCGAGCTCGAGCTCCATCCACCACCGCACAACCTCGCCCGGCTGGAGATACCGCGCGCGCCCGAGGTGGACGGCGCGGTCGAGCGCGTCGTAGTAGCTCGTGGTCGGCTCGATCGCGACGACCTGGCCCGTGGTGCGAAGGCCGTGGTCGAGCCAGATCCCGAGATACCGGCACGTCGTCGTATCCGCCGTGCAGCTCAGCCGCTGGCCGTCGTCGACCTCGAGCACCGCTCGCTCGAACGTCTCGTCGGGCGGGAGGTAGCACATCCGGTCGCCACCGGGCTCGACGTCACGGGCGACCTCGAGCCCGTCCTCGTATGGGATCTCGAAGGGCTGGTCGCCAGCCGTCACGTCGACGAGCGCGCTCGGCTCGGGCTCGATTCGCAACCGCGCCCCGGTGGCGACGAGCTGCGGGTGGGCCGCCCACAGCGTCGGCATCGGCTCGTCGGCCCTCGAGACGAGCTCGTACTCGGCGCGCACGCTCGAGTCCCGCAGCGAGAGGCGTCGGGTCAGGGAGAAGTCGGGTCGTCGAGTCTCGACGCGCAGCGTGCAGTGCGCCGAGGACTCGTCGACGAGACTCCACGGGACGGACCAGACCGCGCCGTGGTCGTGCAGTTCGACCCCCGGGAGCGCCTCGCCGGGGAAGGGGCAGGGGTCTACCGTCGGGAGCATCTCGTCCCAACCGAAGTGGTCGGTGTCGACGTAGCGCGTGCCGGCGGGCGCCGCTGGCTCGAGCACCTCGGAGCGCGGCTGCTGCAGCCACTCTCGCGCCGTTCGGCGGTCGACGAGGCTCGCGACCCGCGCGCCGAGCCCGGGAAGGACCACGACCCGAAGCGAAGCGTTCTCGAGGACAATTGCCTGCACGCCGTGCCAGGCGACCCGCGGTGCTCCGTTCGGCGCGTCGGTCACCGAAGGACCCGATCGACGGCACGGTCGTGGTGGGCCGCAGGCGTCCGGAGGGAGCGCCGCGCCGCGTCCGGCTCACGTCGATCCGCGGGCGACCTCCCGGTGCCGACCGCGCCACGAGCGCCCATCCGACGTCCTCCCTGTCGCGACCGTCCCAGCTCCGCGTGGATCCTGCCGCCTCCGAGGCGCGAGCCAAGGTCCGACGACGCCGACGCGCTCGAACCCGCGGCGCCCCGTCCGCGTCCAGCCGGTCGGAGCTCGCGCGCCTGCGGAGAGAGAATACCGTCGCCGAGCGACGTGAACGGCGGCAGCCCGGAGCACCCGGAGCACCCGAAGCACCCGGAGCACTCGGAGCACTCGGAGCACTCGGAGCACTCGGAGCACTGGGCGTAGTCGGCCGGCGTGCGCGGAACGTCGCGCATGCCGACGACGGCCAGGCTCGCGATGCCGATGCCGAGCTCCGTCGTCGGCGACCGAGACGGCACCGAGAGCTCACCGCTGCGGAAGCGGTCCTCGCGCTTCTTGCGCTCGTCCACGGTGACCTGGGCGGTGTGCTCCGGACGTCGAGGTCGGCGAGGGTGCTGGTGGCCGCGGTGAGGAAGTCGAGGACGACGGCGTCGGACACCCGCCCGGCCGCTGCCGCCCGGGGGACGCGACCGAGGCCCGGGTGGTCGCCTCGCCGCGGTCGCGCCCCTTCCGGCGCAGCGCCGAGGCGGGGATCTGGTGCCCGACGTCGGGACCGAGGTCGGTGCCACACTCCATGACGGCCCCGTTGAACCCGCCGATCTGGAACACCTCGAGCAGGTCGATGGGCGCCGCGTGCACGTCGGCAGTCTCGGGCGTCGTGGCGAACGCCCGGCGTCGCAGGTTCTGGGCGCCGCCACACGCTCGGGGGCGCACGAGCGACCCGGGCGACCTCGCAGCGCGCAGCGGGCTTCGCTGTGGCGAGGACCTCGTTGGCGCCCGGCCCACTCGACTTCGTCGGCGTGCAGCGCGTCGGCGTGGGCGTGCTCGACCTGCACGAGTCCGGCCGGCTCCAGATCGGGGCGGTGATCCGCCACTCTGCCCGCAGGTCTGCGTAGGGGCGAAGCGCGAGCACCTCACGAACGGCCCGGTCGCTCTCCTCCTCGTTGCCGTCACGGGCCTCGATATCCTCGCGCGCACTCGCGCGCACTCGAGCGCCCTCGCGCAGCGAAAGCCTCGGCGCCCTCTGCACGGCCGGCGCGAGCTCGGTGCGGACAAGCCCGGCGTCCCCGGCACCGGCGATCGTCCGGCAGAGCGCGGCGCGAAGCAGGCTGACCTGGATGGGATCATCGAAGTGCCCTGCCTGCATGGCGGTGTCCCGGCGGTCATCGGTGGACATGGCCGATCCTTCCCCGCGACCTGTCCATCGAGAAATCGGATCGGGTGGCGGACGGTCTCCTCGTTGATGCGGTTGCCACGATGCATGCGCACCACGGCGGTTTCGTCTCAGTGCCCGTCCGATCAGGCCCCGCTCCGCCGAGGCCCCGGCCGAAGACGCTCGCGGCCACCCGCGCGTGCCGCGCCTCGCTGCTGGGCGCGACCGGTCTCGGACGCAGCGACAGCGAGCTCGCCGTCGCTGCGCGCGGCGGAGCCGCCGGTGCGCATCGGGGCCGGCTCGGACCCGTGATGTTGCTGCCCACGGCGGCCGGCGACTTGTGGTCCGCCGCTCACATCACGCTGCGGGAAGGACGAGGTGCCAAGGAAACGCCGAGTCGCAGCCGCCAGCGCCCTGGCCGCATCGCGCCAAGATCGACGGTCTCCGCGAGGCGCGTCCGGGCGCTCAGGAGTCTGCGTCCCATACGTGTGCAGGAAAGTACCGCTCCACGAGGACGAGGGCGAGGGCGACGCGACCGGCGGGGCGGCGCTCGCAGGTGTCGTCCTCCGCCGCGCTCGCACACACGCCGGGCTGAACCGTCGGGGCCCTCGGGGCGCGCGAGACGTCGCCGGGGCACGACGGGCCGGCGTCCTCGATCGCCTCGAGGCACCCGATCGCGACCAGGTCGTTCCCCACGACGATCGCCGTCGGCCGGGGGCTCGCCGCGAGGTGCTCGCGCGCGACCGGCGCCGCGGCCCCGGAGGTGCAGGCCGCGCACGAGACCACGGTCACGATGGCCGCCGATGGTGCGGCCACCCCGATCTGCCGGCCCGTCGAGCGGCCGGCGCCGGCCTTGCGCCGATCGTCCGAACGGTCCTCACTCGGCGACCCACCCTGGTGAAGAGGTCGAACAGGCGACGCGCCAGTCACACCTGGCCGAGCCGGGGGGACAGCTCGAGGTGTCGACGGCAGTGTCGTGTAGCAGAAATGCTACGATGGCGCGGGTGACGGACATCCCTGCACGCGAGCTTCGAAACGACGTCAGCGCCGTGCTCCGTCGGGTCGAGCACGGCGAGCGTCTCAGGGTGACGGTGAGCGGCCGGGCTGTGGCCCAGCTGCTGCCACTGCCCGCGCGTCCGAGATCGATGGCCTGGGACGCCCTCTTCCACGACAGCGAGCGCTGGCGTGCCGATCCCGGGCTCGCGGACGAGCTGTCGGACCTCCTGCCAGGTACGACCGACGACCTTCCGATCACATGACCTCGTCCGGCGGGGACGTCGACGGCGAGCTCGCGCTCGCCGACACGTCGCTCTTCATCGCTGTCGAGCAGGACCGACCGCTCGCGTCCCACCCGCCCGATCGCGTCGCCGTGTCCGTCGTCACCGTCGGCGAGCTGCGGCTCGGCGTCCTCGCGGCGCAGGACGGGCCGACCCGAGCCCGACGGCTGCAGACCCTGTCGGCGGCGGCGGCACTCGACCCCCTGCCGATCGACGAGGGGGTCGCCCACGCCTGGGCGGCGCTTCGGCTCGCGCTTCGGGACGCGGGCAAGCGAATGCCGATCAACGACTCGTGGATCGCTGCGACCGCCATCGCCAACGACCTGCCGGTCGCCTCTCGAGACGGCGACTACGACGGCACTCCGGGGCTCCGGGTCATACGGGTCTGACCTGAGCGCTCGAGCAAGCCGGTTCCCGCGTCTCCCAGGTCGCCGAGACGACCCGAAGCTGGAGTCGGCAGCGCGTCGGGTCCGCCGTGCGACGGTCCCCGCTCGTAGCCAGACGAGCTCCCACCGGTGGCCAGACGAGCTCCTCGCTCGTTGCCCGATGAGGTCTCCCTCGCCGAGCCCGTCGCCGAACCCGCGCGACGACCGGCGTGCACGTCGGTGCTCAACTCCGCGCGATTCGTGTCGTTAGCAGCGGGCGGTCGATAGAAGTATTTGCGCTGTGTGCCGCACGCAGCGCCATGTTGCGCCGAGCGCCAGATCACGACGCCCGCGCCACTAACAGGAGGTCGCGATGCACGCAACCACGAAGACCAGCGCATCCACAGCCGCGCGGCTCGGAGCCCGAGCGCTCGCCGCGGGAGCGCTCGTGGCCGGGACCGTCGCGCTTGGCGCGGGTGCCGCCGCAGCCGCGGGCTCCGGCTACGGACCGCCCGAGACCGGTCCGTCGAACGTGCCCGGCGGGTTCTCCAACGTCGTGACCGCGCGTACGGTCACGAGCACGGGAGGGTCGGTGTCCGCGCCGGTCCCGGGCGGAACGCTCGAGGTGTCGGTGCCTCCCGGCGACTTCACGACTCCAGTCGAAGTCGAGATCACCGCGCCCGACCTCGCGTCGATCGACCACTCGCTGCTCTCGCTCGGCCTCTCCGGGTACACGGCCATCGGCAGCACGGGCATCTCGCTGCTCACACCTGCGGGACACAAGCTCACCGGGCACTTCGCCCATCCGATCTCGGTGACCTTGACGGGGTCGGGACTCGGCCTTCGAGGCGAGCGGGTCGTCGAGCTGACGGGCCCGTCGAGCTTCGTGCCGCTCCCGAGCACGCTCGGCCACGGCACCATCACGTTCTCGATCCTCTCCGACCCCGACGTCGTCGTACTGAGCTCGCTCACCGCGGGCGCCGTGTCGTCGGGCGCGACCGCGGTCCACACGGGCGAGCCGCTGCTCGGCGAGGGGGTCGTCGCGGGCGGGCTCGCCGTCGCGGGAGTCGCGCTCCTCGCCGTGGGGCTCCGCCGGCGCCGGCCGGCGAGACGGGTCGCCTGATCAGGGCAAGCGGCGCGCGGGACGCTCCCGCGGCCAACCTTGCCACCCGGATCGACGCGCCGATCGTGCCGGCTGCGCCGAGAGCGGTCGTCGCCGCGGCGAGCCGGTCCACCGCCGCGAGGAGGCCCTGCACTGATGGCACTCGATCTCGAGCCCCGACCCGCGACCGCGGACCCTGGCGCGGCCGAGGCGCCACGCGGCCCGTCGGCCGCTGCCTGGCCACTCGCGACGGGAGAGCAGGCGCACCGGGCCGTGGCGCTGCTCGCGTCGCTCGGCCTGTTCGGCGTCGCGTTCGCGACGTGGTCGACCATCATCTCCGTCCCGGCGACGGGGATCGCGTCGCTGCTCGGGTTCGCGGGCGCGCTCGCGCTCGTCGTCGCGTCGCTGACCGTGCGACCGGAGCGGCTCGTATGGGTCGATCGTGCGCTGCTCGTGCTCGCGCTCGTGCTCCTCGCGGCCTGGGCGGCCTCGAACCTCTACTCGCAGCCGGGCTACGGAACGGACGAGGCCGCGTTCGAGCAGTACGCCGCCCAACTCCTCCTGCACGGCCACGACCCCTACGGCGCGAACCTCGCCCCCGCTCTCTCGCTGTACCGGGTGCCGATCCAGTACGCGACGTACCTGCTCGACGGGGGCGCCGTGCACACGCTCGGCTACCCGGCGCTGCCCGTGCTTCTCGTCGCCGCGTTCATCCCGCTGACCCACGGCGTGCAGTCCGTGATCGCGGCCGACGTCGTCGCGCTCGCGGCGACGGTCGTCGCGATGTACGCGCTCCTGCCGCGACCGTGGCGCTCGCTCGCCGTGCTCGTTCCGATCGGTCTCCCGATCCTGTTCGGCTACGCGGTCGCGGGTGTGAACACGATCGTCGTCGGCGCGCTGCTCGTCGTCGTCGCGCACCGCTGGTCGGGCGTCGGCGCGGGTGGACGGCTGTCACGAGGAGACGTCGCGCGAAGCGTCTTCCTCGGGCTCGCGATCTCGACCCAGCAGCTCGCCTGGCTCGTCGCGCCGTTCGTCGTCATCGGCATCTACCTGGTCCGCCGCACAGAGCTCGGGCCGAGGGGAGCCGCACGCGTCTGCGTGCGGTACGCGGGCGGTGCGCTCGCGACCTTCGCCGTGGTGAACGCGCCGTTCGCCGTGCTCGGGCCCCGCGCCTGGCTCTCCGGGGTGCTCGGGCCGATCACCCAACACGCGATCCCCTACGGGCAGGGCCTCGTCGACCTGAGCCTCTTCTTCCATATAGGCGGCGGCGACCTCGCCGCCTACAGCGCGGCCGGGCTGCTCGCGTACCTCGGAGCGCTCGTCCTGTTCGCCATGTGCTTCTCCCGGCTCGGGCGAGGGGCGTTCGTCATCCCGACGATCGCGCTCTTCTTCACGACGCGCTCGCTGGCCGAGTACTTCATGACCCTCGTCGCGGCCGTCACGGTGAGCCTCGTCACGACCGATCGCGACGACTTCACCGCCGCGTCGCGACCAGATACGTCCCGTCGACTGCGGGCGGGCGGGCGCAAGCTCGTCGGCGCGCTCGCGATCGCGCCGTCGCTCGGGGCGCTCGGCATCGCCCTCGCGACGCGCGCGCCGCTCGCGATAACGATCGTCGGCGTGCAGACGAACGGCCAGCTCCAGTCGGTCTGGCAAGTCGTCGCACGCGTGACCAACCACAGCACCCGCGAGCTCGCACCCGAGTTCGCGACGGACTTCACGGGCCAGGCGACGACCTTCTACCACCGGCTGTCGGGCCCGCGGCTCCTCGGACCCGGGAGATCTGCCCGCTACGTCCTCGACGCCATCAACCACGGGTCGATGCCCGGCGTCACCACACCCTTCCTCCTGCAGGCCGTGACCGCGACGCCCGCGACGATCTCGTCGAGCTCGCTCTTCGTCCCCCAGCCCTACACGGCCGAGATGCAGCCGGGCTACGTCGACGGCGTGCGCCCCTCCGGCACCGCCGTGACCTTTCGCGTGCAGCTCCGCTCGACCTACGGCGGCCTCGTCCACGAGCGCGGCGTGAAGATCGCCCTCGGCCAGGTCATCTACGGCCAGAGCGCGCTCATCCCCGCGGAGGCGAGCGTGAACGGAGCCGCGCAGGGCGAGACCCCCGTGTACGGCTCGACGAACGGCGCGGGCGTCGCGACCTTCCACGTGCGCGACTCCTCACCCCAGGGCCAGCCGATCTACTTCCAGTCCTGGATCGACGCCGCTTCGGGGTACCCGTTCGGCTACTCCTCGATCGTCTCGGTGCTCTGGCAGCGATGATGGGCGGTCGCCACAGCGCTCCCGCGCGCCGCTGGTGGGTCGCCGGCCTCGGCGCCGCGCTCGTCGTCGCCGGTGGTGCGCTCGCGTACCGGGTCGAGGAGTTCCTGCACCACTCGAGCTCGTCCGCACGTGCGCTCGTGCGCGACTTCGAGGCGAGCCAGCCCACGACGCTAGCTGCAGGCACCGGCACGGGGGGCGTGTCGCCCGCGGCGGCGTCGTGCACGAGCACCGCTCCGGGCGGTGCGCGAATGCTCCTCGAGATCCCGGCGCTGCACGAGATCGCTCCCGTGCTCGAGGGGACGTCCGATGCCACGCTCGGCGTGGGCGTCGGCCACCTCGCCAGCTCGCCCTGGCCTGCTGCGGGCGGCAACACGGTGCTGGACGCCCACGACGTGACGTTCTTCCGCTCGATCGACGCGCTCCGCCGGGGAGACCAAGTCCTGCTCGTCGGGACGTGCACCACCTGGCGCTACGAGGTCTCGGGCTCCACGGTGCTCGAGCAGGGCCGGCCGGTGGCGGCCGCCACCGGCCCGCACCTGGTCCTCGTGACGTGCTGGCCGACCGACGCCCTCTTCTACACGACGAAGCGGTTCGTCGTGGTCGCGCGCCTCGCGACCGTCGCGCCGACGCGCGCGGTGCTCCCGGCGGCGCGACGCCTTCCGGACGTCACCGCAGCGCTCGCACCCGCGCTCGCCGCGCTCCACCTCGACGCGAGCACCGCGGGAGTCCCGCTCGGCACGCTCTCGCTCGACGGCCGCTTCGATGCGTCGTGGCTCACGTCCTCGCGCCCCCTCCAAGCGTCCGACGCGGCGACGCGCCTGCTCGAGGCCGCGGTCGTCGCGGCGCGTGGCCGCGAGCCCGGTCCTTGGCGCGTCATGGCGCCCGGCGTGCCGTTCTCCGCCGTCGAGCCGCTCGCAGGGCCGCTCATCTGGCTCGCTCCCGTGCACGTGGCGATCTTCGGGCGCGGGGTGCAGGTAACCCGTGCGTCGCTCGGCGCGACCGTCGAGATCCGGGGATCCCCACGCGACCTCGCCGTCACTACCGCAGTCCGGCGAGGAGTGATGGTCATCACGAGGTTCGAGCTCCTGGCGCCGTGACCGGGGCTCGCTCGCGCAGCCAGCTGCGGAGGCGCGACGGGCGACCCGACGGGACGGTCTCCGCGGCCCGCAGTGGCTCGGCGCCCGTGAGACGCGACGCGAAGGCTCGCGGGCGACCGGTCGAGGCTCTCGTCGATCGGGCGCGGGAGCTGTCACCGGTCGACCGGCGCGGCCACGGCATCGGCATCGAACGGGTGGGCAACGGGAAGCCCTGGCCGTCGTCGCACGCGAGCGGAGCGAGCTCGGCGTGCGGGTGGTGCGTCGCTACTCCCTCGCCCACGACCGACAAGCCGAGGGCGTGTGACATGGCCGTCGCTGCGGCGACGACCTCCCGGTCACGCGCGCTGCGCCCGATGTGCTCGACGAAGCTCCGGCCGATCTTGCGCACGTCCACACGGAGATGTCGGAGGTGGACCAGCGTCGAGCACCCGGTCCCGAGGTCGTCGAGCGCGAGGCGCACGCCGAGCGTCGACAAGCGCGAGAGAACCTCCTCGACCTCACCGACCTCACCGACCTCGCCGATGAGCGCCGTCTCGGTCATCTCGAGGCAGAGCCGCTCGGGGGGGATCCCGTGGCGCGACACGGCCGCCGCGACCCGGTCGACGAGCCCGGGGTCGACGAGCCCGGGGTCGACGAGCCCGCGCCCGGAGACGTCGACGGACACCGTGACGTCACCGGGCCGGTGACCCCGCGATCGCCAGTCCGCGAGCTGGCGACACGCCTCGTCGAGCGTGAACAGCGGCTGGTGCACGAGAAAGAGCGCCCCACGCGCGGTCGCGGGTCGAGTGCGGGCCCCGGAGCCGGAGGTGCCGGGGAGGGCGGGTGCCGGGGAGGGCGGGTCTCGCGGTGTCGCGGCGTCGCGGTGTCGACAACGTCGGGGGCCACTGGCCCGCGCGACGGTTCAGGGGCGGCGGCCGATCGCCGGCCGGCCGGTCACCACTGCGGCCACGACGCGGGCATCGTGCCGGCCGTGCCGCCCTGCACGATGCCGCCCGGCGCTCCGAGCGAGGTGAGCATCTGGGAGTAGTTGATGCCGAACGCGGTCGTGTTCCACCCCGCGAACTGCCCGTACGCTGCGGCCATGGTCTCGCCGTCGCCGGCGGCCGCCCACCCGGTCTCGATCCCGTCCGGGCCCGCGTAGAGCTGGCCGATGACCGTCGAGGCCGAGACGGACTGGCCGACCTGCACGGTCGGCGTGATGTCCTCCGCCGCGTACATGACGAGTCCCGCCGCGGGGCCGTCGGTGAGCCGGTAGGCGATGAACGTCCCGCCCGGCCACCCGCCGTTGTAGGTGCTGAGCACGACCCCGTCGCCGACCGCGTAGATCGGGCCGACGCCCGAGTAGTCGACGCCCATGTCGATCCGCTCCGCGGACAGGCCCGAGATCGCCCGGAGCGGGTCCGCGTACGACCCGGGCGTCGCGGCGCTCGGCACGGGCGCGACCGGGGGCGTCACGGCCGCGTGCTGGGTCGCCTGCTGCGCGGCACGTGCGAGCGCGGCCTCCGCGGCCGCCTCGTTTGCCCGGGCGCGCTTCGCGTTCGCCGAGGCGACGAGCGCGAGCAGGCTCTTGTTCGCGTGGCGCAGCAGCGCCTGGTCCGTCGCGGTCGCCGACTCGGCCGCCGCGCGGGCTGAGCTCAGCGTGCGCAGCGTCGCCGCCGTCCGGGAGCGCAGCGAGGCGAGCGTCGCCTCGGCGACGGTCGTGCGGTGCTGGGCGTCCTTCAGACCCGTCGCGGCGCTCGTGAGGCTCCCGCTGACGATCCCGAGGTAGACCTCGCGCGACGGAAGGGTCGTCGCGTTCGCGCCGCTCGTGAACGACGCCGTGTCCGCGGACGCGGCGCTCACGTACGCGTCGACCGCGAGGGAGCGCATGCGGACGCGGGCCCGGGACTGGGCGCGCACGTCGGACGCGAGCTGCGTGCGACCGGCACGGAGCTGGGAGTCGATCTGCGCCATGAGCGCGGCGGCCTGGTCGTATCGGACGACGAGGGACTGCGTGCGCAGGCCTTCCGCGACGATCTGCTGGGCGAGGCGGTGGGTCGCGGCCCGCGCCGAGCCGATCGTCGGGCCGTGGGTCGTCGCAGCGGCCGTGCTCAGCGGGACGGCCGCGGCGGCCCCGGCGCCTGCGACGAGCAGCGCGAGGATCCGGGTGACACGGCGCGGCGCGAGCGGCCGGTCCCCGCGACGTCCGAGGCCCCCTGCGCAGGAGAAGCGCGCGCCCGATCGGCCGGGCCGGCGACGCCCGGACACGCCGGGACCCGCGGTCGCACGTCGCACGGGTCGACAGGCTAGCAAGCGCGGTCGGCGCGACAAGGCCTTCGCGCGACGGGGCCTTCGGCCGGTGCGGCGCGGCGCGGTGCGGTGCGGTGCGCCGGCATCGACCCGACAGCGACGCGAGGTGGGTGGGCGACTCGACCCGCGCAGGTCACCCGAGCCCGTGTGCCAAGCGGTCGGCGCGCCGTGCACGTCGCCGTCAGCGGACCAAAAGCCGCGCGGCGAAATCTCGCACGGCGCTGTCTCGGCGCCGTCAATGGCTCCCGCCTCTCGCGCATCGAGCGGCGAGATGCCCACGCTCGAAGGCTCGCACGCACAATTCCGATCCTGAGCACGCAGGTTTTCCAACCACTCTGCGCTGTCGCATGAGCACCAATAGAGGTATTTGCACATTATTCAACAATCTCTGGAATCTTGCTTTACGTGCCTATATCCTGCTTGAGGCGTCCTTGTTCTGGCCACAGAGCGTGACTCGGCGCACGTCGAGCGTCACAATTTGTGTCAGATCGGGTCTATATGACAGCACGTCAATCTACGGTCATATCGCCGCGCCCGTCGAGCAATTATGGAGGGAGACACGTCGTGGCCATTTCGGTTCAGGGTGCGCCCGGCGACACCCGATCGCTGAGACTCCATTCGCCGCATCGAAGGCGGCCGACGCGCCGGGTCCTCGGAGCGGTCACAACCGTCCTTGCCGGGCTCGTCGCGCTCCTTCTCGTCGCGTCCGTCGCGCTCGCGGTCCTCGTGCGACACGGCCCGAGCGGCGATCTCGTCGCGTTCGGGCATCCGGTCTTCTCCGTGGCGAGCGGGTCGATGACCCCGACGTTCGACACGGGCGACCTGATCGTCGACCGTGCGCTGACGACCAGCGAGGCGGCGTCGTTGCACGTGGGCGAGATCATCACGTTCCGCGCCGTTTCCCCGGCGACCGGCAACATCCCGCTCACGGTCACGCACCGCATCTACGCGGTCCGGCGGGCGCTATCGCCGCTCGGCGTCCCGGTCGTCTCGTACACGACGAAGGGCGACGCCAACAACGCGCCGGACCAGTGGACGATCCACCCGAACGACGTTCTCGGCCAGTACGAGTCCCGCATCTCCGCCGGCGGCTACGTCATGGCGGCGCTTCACCGCCCGCTCACGTTCGTCCTCCTCATCATGGCCCCGGTCGTCTACCTCGCCTTCTCCTGGACGCGCCGTCGGTGGATCGCGATCGGAGCCGCGGAGGCGGACGCAGGTTCGCCCCGTGAGCTCGAGCAGCCCGCCGACGACGAGTAGCGCCGGCGCGCCGCACGCACGCACGGGTTGACCGGCACGACTGCGCAGTCAGGGAGCGACGAGCCCCCAGGGAGGTACGCCATCGAACGAGCGACGCCATCCACGCAGAAGCGACCGGCTACGCCGGTCGAACACGAACCGAAAGGCTGACATGTCCACATTGAGACGGAAGCGGTCCGTCCTCGCACTGAGCAGCTTGGGGACGGTCGCAGCCGTTGCCGCCCTCGTGACCGGTGCGACGACGGCGCTGTTCTCCAGCACGGCGAACTCGTCGGGCTCCACGTTTGCGACGGGAAACGTCGTGCTCACCGGTGCGAGCACCGACGGCACGAGCTACCCGGCCGGCAGCCAGGGCTCGTCCACATGCTCGTTCACCGCTGAACCCGGCGGCACTCCCGGGCAGATCACGATCAACGGCGCACCGAGGAACATCGGTGTTCCGTTCGTATGTGACTACAACCTGTCCTACACGGGGAGCATGCAGGCGTTCATCCTCTTGAACGTGAGCACGACGTCGACGGCCGGGCCGGCGACGACACCTTCGAGCAGCCAGACGCAGTATGGCGGCGAGGCGCTCATCGACGGCACGTCGAGCGGCCTGAACGTCGGCGTCTACTACCAGCCCGTCCCGGCGACGACCCCGTCGGACATCCAGACGTTGACGATCGGCAACCTCGACCTCGGGTCGTCGGGCACCACGCCGGCGGCGTGCACCCCGCAGGACAGCAGTGGCACGGTGACTCCGGCGGGGTTCTGCGCGAGCACCTTCAGCACGGCAGACGGCCAGCTCGTCGCCGCGACGGGTCAGGGCGGCCAGGGCGGGAACAAGGTCGGTCCCGGCTGGAAGGGCACGATCCAGGTCGAGGGCTACCTGCCCGCGACCGCCGGCAACGAGTACGAGGGCGGCACCGCGCAGGTGACTGTGACCGCGTCGGCGATCCAGTCGGACAACAACACCTGGAACGGCGGCTACCCGTGGTCGAGCGCGTTCGGGCCCATCGCCCAGGGCGTCCACGTGACCTCCGAGCAGACCGGATCCGGGACCGGGACCGCCACGATCACCTACGACGAGCCCGTGTCGTTCACGCCGACCTACGTCACGCACCCGGCGCTGAACTTCGGCGTGCAGGACGTCACCCAGGTCGACTCCGCCCACAACCGTCCGGACACCTGTACCGTCCCGGACAACAGCGTGAGCGTGAACGGCGACCAGCTGACGTTCAGCTTCACGTGCTCGACACCGTCGAGGAGCGGCGACTTGTTCGACGTCTTCTACACCCAGAACGGCGGCGACTACGTGATGTCGACGGGCACCCCGTCGCAGTACGCGCAGTACCCGCAGGCCTTCTGGAACCAGTCGGCCTCGTAGCGCCCGAGCCCGACGGAGCCGTTGCCGGCGCGCAACGGTTGGCCGGGTGGGCGCCGGAGCCGGTGGGCACTTGCCCACCGGCTCCGGCGCCGAGCGCTCGGACCGGAC
>DAHUXW010000076.1 GCA_027306925.1 Acidimicrobiaceae bacterium
CGCGCGACCGAAGCGGAGCTCGCCGGCGCCGCCGCGGCGCGCCGTGCGGAGTCGGCCGAGGTGGACGAGCGGCTGCGCGTCGCGGAGGAGGCGGCGCACGCCGCCGAGGCTCGCGTCGAGGCGCTCGAGCTCGCGCTCGACGAGGCCCGCGCCCGGGCGGGGGTGGAGCGCCTGGCGGAGCTGCCCGGCGTCGTCGGCACGCTCCTCGACGTCGTCGCGGTCGCCGATCGCGCCGGGCTCGCGTTCGAGGCGGCGCTCGAGGGGGCGCTCGCGGGGGTGCTCGTCGCGGGCGACGCGGAGGCTCGCGCCGCGCTCGACCTGCTCCGGCGGGACGGGCTCGGCGGCGCGGTCCTGCCGGTGCTCGCGCCCCGGACCCGGGACGCGAGCACCGGAGCGGCCCCACCGCGCCCGACACCGCCCCCGGGCTGCGAGGAGCTGCGCTCCAGCGTCACCTCGTCGGACCCCGCCGTCGAGCACCTCCTCGACCGGCTCCTCGACGGCGTGCTCGTCTGCTACGGGGGCCTCGACGACGCCCTCGACGCGCACCTCGCGTCGCCGCTCAGCGTCGTCGTCACGCCCGCGGGCGACCGTCTGTCCGAGCAGGGCTGGCGCCTCGGCGCCGGGCGCGCCGGAGCGACGCGCGCCGCGCTCGAGGCGGCGAGCTCGCGTGCCGAGGCCGCGCGCGAGGCGCTCGCGCAGCTCACGGCGGCGGCCGCGACGTCGGCCGGTGCTGCGGAGGAGGCCCGCGCGGCGGGGGACGCCGCGGCGCGGGCGCTCGACTCGGTGGCGGCCGACCACCGGCGCGACGCGGAGCAGGTCGCCGAGCTGACCGCGGCGCTCGACATGCTGCTCGCCGAGCGGGTCCGGGTCGACGCCGAGCACGCGGCCGCCTCGTCCGCGGTCGAGGCCGCGGCCGTCGCGCTCGCCGAGCTCGGCGCGCGGCTCGAGGTGCTCGAGCGCTCCGAGAGCGAGGTCGCGGCGCGGCGCGAGGAGGCGGCAGCCGCGCGTGCCGCGCTCGAGGCGCGTGCCCGGGTCCTTCGTGGACGGCGCGCCCAGCTCGAGGTGCGGTCCGCGACGCTCGAGGAGCGCCGGACGCTGCTCGTCGTGCGCGCCGAGGAGCTCGACGGGCGTGTCGTCGTGCGGCGTGAGGCGCAGGCCGTCGCGGGCGAGAGGCGCTCGCGCTACGAGCGCGACGACCGCGCGATCGAGCGCCTCGCGGCCGCGGTCGCCGCCAGCCTCGCCGACCTCGACGCCGCCCTTGCGATCGTCGCCGCCGAGCGGGAGCGCCGGGAGGCCGCCGCCGCCGCCCGGCTCGACCGCCTCCGGTCGCTCCGGTCGCGCCGCGACGCGCTCGAGCGCGTCCTCGCGGGCGTGCGCGAGCGGGGCCAGCGGCTCGAGATCGAGATGACCGAGTCGCGCGTGCGCCACGAGGCGGCGCTCGCCGCG
This sequence comes from Acidimicrobiaceae bacterium, assembly GCA_027306925.1. GTDB lineage: Bacteria > Actinomycetota > Acidimicrobiia > Acidimicrobiales > Bog-793 > JAJZBW01. Next base: position 1,447 of record DAHUXW010000076.1, read on the forward strand.
CTCGGTCGCGACCTCGGGGTCGCTCCGGAGGACCTCGGCGAGGCGCCGCTGCCGTCGCTCGGAGCCGAGCAGGACGCCGCCGCCCGCCTCGCGCTCGTCGACGCCGAGCTCGGCAAGCTCGGTCCGGTGAACCCGCTCGCCCGCGACGAGCTCGCGGCGCTCGAAGAGCGGAGTGCCTTCCTCGCGGGCCAGCTCGAGGACGTGCGATCGGCCAGACGCGAGCTCGGCCAGGTCATCGACGGCGTCGACCGCGAGATCGTCGAGATATTCACGACCGCGTTCGCGGACGTCGCGCACCACTTCTCGGACCTGTTCACGACGCTCTTCCCCGGGGGCACCGGCCGCCTCGTGCTGACCGCGCCCGACGACCCGCTGAGTACGGGCATCGAGATCGACGCGCGGCCCGCGGGGCGCAACGTCCGGCGCCTGTCGCTGCTCTCCGGGGGCGAGCGCTCCCTCGTCGCGATGGCCTTCCTCTTCGCCGTGTTCCGCAGTCGCCCGTCGCCCTTCTACATGATGGACGAGGTAGAGGCCGCGCTCGACGAGGTGAACCTCCGCCGCTTCCTCGACCTGGTCGAGGAGTTCCGCGACGAGGCGCAGCTAGTGATCGTGAGCCACCAGAAGCGCACGATGGAGATCGCGGACGCGCTGTTCGGCGTCTCGATGCAGCCCGGTGGGTCGTCGAAGGTCGTGAGCGAGCGGATCCGCGGACGCTCGTTCGTCGCCGCCGAACGAGCGTCGGAGGCGACATGACCACGGTCCTCGTGGTCGTCATCGTGCTGCTGCTCGTCGTGCTCGGCGCGGGCACGGCCGTCTACGTGCGGCGCGGCCAGGCAGCCGGCGGCACACGACCGCCCCGCGGCCCTCGAGCGCCCGTCGGACCGGGTGGGGCCCGGTCCGCGCCCCCGCCGCCCACCTCGCCCGAGGAGGTCCGCGCGAGGGCTCCGGGTGCCGGCGAGCGCACGGGTCGCGCGCTCGTTCCGGAGACCGAGGCCGCGCCCGCGCCGACGCCCGACGAGGAGCGCGTCGCCAGCGCGCCCGCCCGCGGGCGTGAGGGCATCGCGGGGCGGATCGGCCGGGCGCGTGACGCGCTCGCGGGCTCGCTCGGCGCGATCAGGAGCAGGTCACGTGTCGACGCGACGACGTTCGAGCAGCTCGAGGAGGCGCTCCTCCTCGCGGACGTCGGGCTCCCGACCACGAGCAGGTTCCTCGACGACCTGCGGTCGCGCGTGCGGGCGGGAGCGATCCCGGACGACGCGAGCGCGCTTCTCGAGGCGCTGAAGCAGGACGTCGTGTCCCTCTTCGCCGGTGAGGACCGGTCGCTGCACCTCGCCGACGGCTCGACGAGCGTCTGGCTGTTCGTCGGGGTGAACGGGGTCGGGAAGACGACGACGATCGGCAAGCTCGCGGCCCGCGAGGCCGCAGCGGGCCGAGCGGTCGTCCTCGCCGCGGGCGACACGTTCCGGGCCGCGGCGGGCGAGCAGCTCGCGACGTGGGCGGAGCGCTCAGGGGCGCGCATCGTGCGCGGCTCCGACGGCGCCGATCCGTCGTCGGTCGTGTTCGACGCGGTCCAGCACGCCGCGGCCCGTGGTGTGGCGCTCGTGCTCGCGGACACGGCCGGCAGGCTGCACACGAAGGTGAACCTCATGGACGAGCTCCGCAAGGTGCGCCGGGTCGCCGACCGACCGCCGGGCTCGGTCGCGGAGGTACTGCTCGTGCTCGACGCGACGACCGGCCAGAACGGTCTCGTGCAGGCCCGGGAGTTCGCGGAGGCGGTCGAGGTGACCGGCGTCGTGCTCACGAAGCTCGACGGCACTGCGAAGGGCGGCATCGTCTGCGCGATCCGCTCGGAGCTCGGGATCCCGATCAAGCTCGTGGGGGTCGGCGAGGGCGTCGACGACCTGGTCGTGTTCGACCCTGTCGAGTTCGCGGACGCGCTCTTCTCGTAGCAGGACCGCGCGCGGGCGCCCGTCGGACCTGGTCGCCGGGCATTCAGGACGGGCGCGCCAGGGCGAGTAACCTTGCTCTGCCCATGTTCGACACCCTCAGCGACCGTTTCGACGGGATCTTCAAGCGACTGCGCGGCCGCGGCCGGCTCGGCGACGCCGAGGTGGACGAGGTCCTGCGCGAGATCCGCGTCGCTTTGCTCGAGGCGGACGTGAGTCTCGACGTCGTGCGTGACCTCACCGGGCGGATCCGCGCACGCTGCACGGGTGCCGAGCTGTCGAAGAGCCTCACTCCGGCCCAGCAGGTCATCAAGGTCGTGAACGAGGAGCTGACGTCCACGCTCGGAGGGGAGGCCCTCCGCATCTCGTACGCGTCGCGACCGCCGACCGTGGTCATGCTCGCGGGCCTGCAAGGCGCCGGCAAGACGACGGCTGCGGCCGCGCTCGCCCGCTGGTTCAAGCAGCAGGGTCGCCACCCTCTCCTGGTCGGTGCGGACCTCCAGCGGCCGGCCGCCGTCGAGCAGTTGCGCGTGCTCGGCCGAGGCGTCGGCGTGCCGGTCTTCAGCGACCCCTCGTCGCCGGTCGACGTCGCCCGCCGGGGCGTCGCCGAGGCGGCTCGGGTCGGCCGTGACGTCGTCGTGATCGACACCGCGGGTCGGCTCGCGATCGACACGGAGCTCATGCAGGAGGTGCGGGACGTGGCGGCGGCGACGTCGCCGCAGTACACGTTCTTCGTCGTCGACGCGATGACCGGCCAGGACGCCGTGCGCACCGCCCGGGCGTTCGGCGACGCGCTAGCGCTCGACGGCGTGATCCTCACGAAGATCGACGGCGACGCGCGCGGCGGCGCCGCGCTCTCGGTCAAGCAGGTCGTCGGCAAGCCGATCGCGTTCGTCTCGACGGGCGAGCGCCCGGAGGACTTCGAGCCGTTCCACCCGGACCGGATGGCGAGCCGCATCCTCGGCATGGGCGACGTGTTGAGCCTCATCGAGCGCGCCGAGCGCGAGTACGACGCGGGGGCCGCGGAGAAGGCGATGGAGCGGCTGCGCGCCGGCCGCTTCACGCTCGAGGACTTCCACGACCAGCTCCAGCAGATGAAGCGCATGGGGCCGCTGCAGAGCGTCCTCGGCATGCTGCCCGGAGTCCCGAAGGAGGTGCGGAACGCGTCGATCGACGACCGCGACGTCGCTCGCGTCGAGGCGATCATCCGCTCGATGACCCCGGCAGAGCGCGACGACCCCGCGGTGATCAACGGGTCGCGGCGGGCGAGGATCGCTTCCGGGAGCGGGACTTCCGCGACGGACGTGAACAACCTCCTGCGCCAGTTCAAGGAGATGCAGCGCCTGATGCGCTCGAGTGGCGCGATGGGCGCGGCCGTGCGCTCGGCGGGGCGCCGGAAGACCAAGGGTGGTCGGGTGACACCGTCGCTCAAGGACGCCGGCTCGCTCCGTTAGGAGCGGGCCCGGCGGGGGAGCGGCCGACTGCGGCCGACCCTTGCCCAAGGGGTCTCTGCAGACCGCAGGGCCCGAGGACCGAAGAAGAGAAAGCGAAGGACACGACGTGGCCGTCAAGCTCCGCCTCATGCGGATGGGGAAGAAGAAGCAGCCCACCTATCGGATCGTCGCGGCGGACAGCCATTCACCGCGCGACGGGCGGTTCATCGAGATCGTCGGGACGTACGCGCCCCGGGCGGAGCCGTCGGCGGTGAGCGTCGACAACGCACGCGCGGTCGCGTGGCTGGAGAAGGGCGCGCAGCCGACCGAGACGGTCCGCAAGCTCCTCGAGATCTCCGGGGCGTGGGGCGAGTACTCCGCGTCGCGCACCGTGAAGCCGGCGAGGACGCGGACGCGCGCCTCGCGTGTCGCGGGGAAGGCGCCCGCGGGCAAGGCCCCGACGAAGAAGGCGCCCGCGAAGAAGGCGCCCGCGAAGGCCGCCGCGCCCGCCGGCGACGACGCGTGAGCGAGGAGTCGTGAGCGACACATCATCGCCGTTCCAGCCGCCGCCGTTCGCGGAGCCCGGGTACGCGTCCGCGCGGGACGACGAGACCGACGAGGACCTCGAGACCGGGGACGACGAGGACGACGAGCTCGAGGACGACGAGGACCTCGACGGCGAGGACGACGACCTCGAGAACGAGGACGACGACCTCGAGAACGAAGACGACGACGCGGACGACCTCGACGACGAGGACGACGACGCGGACGACCTCGACGACGAGGACGACGAGGACGGCGAGGACGACGAGGACGACGAGGACGACGAGGACGAGGGTCCCCGTGCCGGTCCCCGTCGTGCGTCTCGGGCGCGAGACGGTGGCGCGGCCCTGGCGGTGCTCGAGCATGTCGCCCGGTCGATCGTCGACGAACCGGACGCGGTGCGCGTCGAGGTGGGCGAGGGCCGTTCCGGGGTCAAGCTCTCGCTGCGCGTCGCTCCTTCCGACATGGGGAGGATCATCGGCAAGCGGGGCAGGGTCGCGCAGGCGTTGCGGGTCGTCGTGCGCGCGGCCGCGGCGAGCGAAGGCACGGACGCGTCCGTCGACATCGTCGACTGAGGACGCGCGACGTGGCGGCCGAGACGGCCCGACCGTGCCGGTGACCGGCCGCGAGGCGCGCCCGATGCTCGTCGTCGGTCACGTCGTGAAGCCCCACGGGCTTCGCGGCGAGGTCGTCGTCCACCTCGTGACGAACCGCGTCGAGCGACTCGACGTGGGCTCGCGCCTGCGGTGCGTGCGAGGCTCCCCGCGCCGCGGGGCGCCGCGGCCGGCGGGAGACCCCGACCGCGGGCCCGCCGCCGCCCCCTCGTCGCCTCCTGAGGAGCTCGAGGTGCTGGAGTGTCGGTCGCACCAGGGGCGCTACCTCGTGCGCTTCGCCGGTGTCACGACCATCGACGACGCGGAGCGCCTGCGTGGCGCCGCGCTCGAGGCGTCGCCGCTCGAGGACCCCGACGCGATGTTCGTCCACGAGCTCATCGGCTGTACCGTCGTCGACGTCGGCGGCGTGACGCGCGGCAGGGTCACGGCGGTCGAGGCAAATCCCGCGAGCGACCTGCTCGTGCTCGACGACCGGCACCTCGTCCCGCTCCGGTTCGTCGTCGAGCGAGGTCCCGGCCACCTCGTCGTGGACGCGCCCGACGGGCTCTTCGACTAGCCGCGTGGACGTCGCCCCGGCGCAGCCGGCGGACGACCGGACCCCGGCCGCGGCGCGTCCCGCGCTGCGCGTGGACGTGCTCACGATCTTCCCCGGTCTCGTCGAGTCGTACTGCGAGGAGAGCATCGTCGGCCGTGCCCGCCGGTCCGGGGTCCTCGAGGTGAACGTCCACGACCTGCGCGTCGCGACGACCGACGCCCACCGCACGGTCGACGACTCGCCGTTCGGCGGGGGTGCGGGCATGGTCCTCGCCCCCGGGCCGGTGTTCGCCGCCGTCGAGCTCGTCGCTCCGCCGCGCCCGCTGCTCCTGCTGTCGCCCGGGGGCGGGAGATTCGACCAGTCGATGGCTGCGGAGCTCGCGAGCGGGCCGTTCTCGCTCCTCTGCGGTCGCTACGAAGGGGTCGACCAACGGGTCGCGGACCACCTCGTCGACGGCGAGATATCCATCGGCGACTTCGTGCTCGCGGGCGGTGAGCTCGCCGCGCTCGTCGTGCTCGAGTGCGTCGCCCGACTCGTGCCCGGCGTGCTCGGCAACGAGTCGTCGGCCGCCGACGAGAGCTTCACGACCGGTCTTCTCGAGTACCCGCACTACACGCGGCCCGCCACCTTCCGCGGCTGGGAAGTCCCCGCCGTGCTGCGCAGCGGCGACCACGGGGCGATCGCCCGGTGGCGTGCGGCCGAGTCGCTTCGACGTACGATCGAGCGCCGTCCGGACCTCGTCGCGGCTCGCGGAGGCCTGTCGGAGGGCGAGGTGCGGCTGCTGCGCGAGCACGGCTATCCTCTAGTGGCCGTCGAGTCGTCCGGGGCGAAGCGCCCGGGGTCCCCTGTCGGCGATGCAGCCCTCGAGGAGCGTGACCTTCCATGAACCCGACCGATCTCGTCGACCACGCGTACCTGCGTGACGACATCCCGCCGTTCCGCCCGGGCGACACCTTGAAGGTGCACGTGCGCGTGGTCGAGGGGACGCGCGAGCGCATCCAGGTGTTCCAGGGCGCGGTGATCCGGCGTCAGGGTTCGGGCGCCCGCGAGACGTTCAGCGTGCGCAAGGTGAGCTTCGGCGTCGGCGTCGAGCGGACGTTCCCCGTCCACTCGCCGATCATCTCGAAGATCGAGATGGTGACCGAGGGCGATGTCCGCCGCGCGAAGCTCTACTACCTGCGCGACCGCGTCGGGAAGGCCGCGAAGATCAAGGAGCGCCGAGCTGCACGCTGAGCGCAGCCGGTGACTGGCCGTCACGGCGCGGCCGATCGAGTGCGTCCGAGCGCGACCGCGCGGAGCGGGCGGTGAGCGCCGAGGAGGACCTCGACCAGTTCGAGGCCGAGATCGAGCTCGCGCTCTACCAGGAGTACCGAGCGGTGCTCCCCATGTTCCGGTTCGTGGTGGAGACCGAGCGCCGCTTCTACCTCGCGAACGACGTGAAGGTCACGCCGCATGAGGACGACGGCGCGACCTACTTCGAGGTCGAGCTGGGTGACGCCTGGGTCTGGGACATGTACCGGCCGGCGCGCTTCGTGTCCTCGGTGCGCGTTGTGACCTTCAAGGACGTGAACGTCGAGGCGCTGCCGGACAAGGAGCTCTAGTGCGTTCGCCGCGCTCCCGCGCGGCGGACACGGGTCCGGGCGGGTCGGGCGCGGCAGGCCCCCGTGCGCTCGGGCGGGCCGGTGAGGACCTCGCGGCCGCGTGGTACGAGGCGCGGGGTTACACGGTCCTCGAGCGCAACTGGCGCTGCGAGCTCGGCGAGATCGACCTCGTGTGCGCGACCGGCACCGTGCTCGTCGTCTGCGAGGTCAAGGCCCGCAGCACCGACCGGTACGGCGCGCCCGCCGAAGCGGTCGGCCGGGCGAAGCAGCTGAGGCTCCGGCGCCTGTGCGCTCGGTACCTCGTTGAGAGCGGGCGTCGTGCGGCCCAGGTCCGCTTCGACGTCGCGTGCGTGCTCGCCGGCGAGCTCTCGGTCGTGACCGCCGCGTTCTGATCCCTAGGGCGGGTGCCGGCGAACGCGCGGATCAGACGGGGTCGACGCCTCGCGCGCCGTCGTCGAGGACGTGCTCGCTCCAGCGCCGGCCATCCCAGTAGCGCTGCTCGTGACGGCCCGTCGCGTCCGCGTACCAGCCGAACAGCGGGGTCGCACCGGTTTTGTCACGCGCGGGCGGTGGTGGGCCGGCGGGGGCCGCGACCGGTGGATCGACCTCGATCGCCCCGCGGAGCACGGTGGTCTCCGGGCCCGGGTAGCGGGACAGGTGACCCGCGGCGGGTGCCGGCGCGGCAGGCTTCGTCGTCGCCTGCGCAACGAGCTCGACCGCGAGGCCAAAGGGCTGGAAGAAGAAGCAGATCGCTCCCCAGACCACCGACGGCAGGCGCCACGGCGTCACGCCGCGCGCGAGCCGGTGCCGGTGCGACATCCGGTACCCGAGCATCGCGAACAGGCACGCGAACGCGAGCGAACCGACGATCTCGCCGCGCGTATACCCCGCGAGCAGTGACCCGAACGTCATCAGGTCGCCTCGCCGTCGCGTCGTCCGCACCCGTGCATGGCTACGAGCCTACCGGCTCAGCTGGCCTTTCCCCACGCCGCCCGTCGGGTGCCTCGCCGGTTCCGGCGATCGCCGCTCCGGGCGCCGTCATCGACCCGGTGGGCGGCCGCTCCGGTGCGCCCAGCATCCGTGGTGCCAGTGCCGGCGTTCGCCTGGTTCGCCGAGCGGCACGACGACGACGTGGGCGACACCCTCGGCGATCTCCTGGTTGCATCCCGGGCAGCGGTAGGTCTTGCGAGCCTCGTAGGGCTGGACGCGGCGCACCTCGGCGCTCGTGCCGGTCGTCGGGTCGTGCGTGAACCGCGTCCCTGCGTCCCGGCCACCGGCGGCACGTGGCACGCCGTCGCGCCCCCCGCCCGGACGCGGGGGCCGTCGGTCCCCACGTCCCCGGCGTCCGACCATCCACCGAGTATCCCGCGCCGGACGCCGGACGCCGGACGCCGGACGCCGGACGCCGGACGCCGGACGCCGGACGCCGGACGCGCACCCGGCTCGTAGGGTGAGGCATCGCACGCGACCGCTCGGTCGACGGCGGGACGCCGCCCGAGCGTGCGTCGATCGGGCGCCGGCAAGGCTCCCCGGACGTCTCTGCTCGGCGAGGTTTCCGGATGATCGCAGCACTCAGGTCGGCGACGCTGCTCGGCGTCGAGGGCCGCCCAGTGACCGTCGAGGTGCACGTAGCGAACGGTCTCCCCGCCTTCGCCATCGTCGGCCTGCCCGACGCCGCGTGCAGGGAGGCACGAGACCGGGTGCGTGCTGCGTTCTTGTCGAGCGGTCTCGCGTGGCCGATGCGTCGCGTGACGGTCAACCTCGCTCCGTCCTCGATGCGCAAGGCCGGCGCGGGCCTCGATCTCGCGATCGCGGTCGGCCTGCTCGTCGCCACCGGCGAGATCGACGCCCCGGCGACCCGCGACTGCGCGTTCCTCGGCGAGCTCGGCCTCGACGGCTCCCTCCGACCGGTCCCGGGCGTCCTTGCTCTCGTCGACGCCGCGCGGGCACCGGCCGTCGTCTGCCCGGCCGCGTCCCTTGCCGAGGCCCGGCTCGTGCCGGGCCGCCGCGTGCTCGGAGCGCGCTCGCTCCTCGAGGTCCTCGACGGGCTCACGGGTCGAGGCGCCTGGCCCGCGTCCGCTCCGCACGAGCCGACCGGTGCGTCCGGCGCGCCACCGCCCGCTCCCGCGCCGGACCTCGCGGGCGTGCGCGGTCAGCGCGTCGCGAAGCGCGCGCTCGAGGTCGCTGCGTCCGGCGCGCACCACGTGCTGTTCGTCGGCCCGCCGGGAGCGGGCAAGACGATGCTCGCTCGCTGTCTCCCGGGCCTCCTGCCGCCGCTCGGGGGCGAGGACGCGCTCGAGGTCGCCCGGGTGCGATCGGCGGCGGGGCTCCCGCTACCCCCGCCCGGTGAGCTCGGTCGGCCGCCGTTCCGTGCCCCCCACCACAGCTGCTCGCCGGTCGCGCTCGTCGGCGGCGGCACGACGCAGTTGCGTCCCGGAGAGCTGAGCCTCGCGTCGGGGGGAGTCCTGTTCCTCGACGAGCTCGGCGAGTTCCCGGCGAGCGTGCTCGAGACGTTGCGCCAGCCCCTGGAGGACGGCGCGGTGCTGGTGAGCCGGGCTCGTGCGAGCGCGCGGCTGCCCGCGAGGGTGCTGCTCGTCGCCGCGGCCAACCCGTGCCCGTGCGGCGAAGGGACCGAGCCGGGCGCGTGCCGGTGCACGCCGGCGATGCGCGAGCGGTACGCGAGGAGGCTGTCGGCCCCCTTTCTCGACCGTTTCGACCTGCTCGTGAGAGTCGACCGGCCGAGTCCGGCCGACCTCCTGAGCTCCGGTGACGCCGAGGCGACGACCGCGGTCGCAGCGCGGGTCGCACGCGCACGCACACGTGCAGCGGAGCGAGGCGTGCGCGCGAACGCCCAGCTGTCCGACGCGCGCCTCGCCGAGTTCGCGGTGCTCTCGGACGACGCGAGGGGGCTCCTCGAGGCACGGCTCGCCGTCGGAGCGCTGAGCGCGCGCGGGCTCGCTCGGATCAGGCGCGTCGCGCGGACGCTCGCGGACCTCGCAGGTGCGGGCGACGTCCTCGACGCCGAGCACGTCGCGGTCGCGCTCGAGCTCCGCTCCGCGCGCGACGTCCTGCTCGGGACGGGGCGCGCATGACGTGCCACGACGCACCCGGCGCGCCTTCGGTGCCGGCGGATGCGTCGATCGACGGTGGTCGCCGCGGTGCCGCCCCGGCCCGCGCGCTCCCGCGTGCGGACCTCGCGTACGCCGTCGCGCTCGCCTCCCTGCCCGGGATGGGGCCGGCGAGCCTCCGGGCGCTGATCGCGGACCGGTCGCCGGCGTCGTGCTGGGACGAGGTGCGCCGCGGCGTGCTCCAGCCGCCGTCGGCCGGGAGCCGCGCCCAGTTGTCGTTCCGGCGGCGGGCTGCAGCATGGCGCGAAGCCGCGCAGTCGGTGAGCCCGGCGGACGCGCTCGAGCGCTGCGACGCGCTCGGCATCGCGGTCCACGTGATCGGGCAGCCGTCGTACCCGAGCGTGCTCCTCGCCGACCCGAGCCCGCCGGCCGTCTGCTTCACGATCGGCGAGCGGGCGGCCGAGGCCGGAGCTGCGGGCACGCCGCGCGTCGCGGTCGTCGGGACGAGGTCGTGCACCCACTACGGCGAGGAGGTCGCGGCGGAGCTCGGCGCTGGGCTCGCCGCGCGCGGCGTCTCGGTCGTGTCGGGGCTCGCGCCGGGCATCGACGCCGCGGCCCACGAAGGTGCGCTCGTGCATGCGGCGATCGCGCCGCCGATCGCGATCCTCGGTTGCGGCGTCGACGTCGTCTACCCGGCCTCGAATCGGCGCCTGCGGTCGCGCGTCGCCTCCGACGGTGTGCTCCTCGCCGAGTCGCCGCCCGGCACGCCTCCCGAGCGCTGGCGCTTCCCCGCGCGCAACCGGCTGATCGCGGCGTGCGCGGACGTCCTCGTCGTCGTCGAGTCCCATCACCGCGGCGGCGCGATGCACACGGTCGACGCGGCCGTCGCACGCGGGGTTCCGGTTGCGGCCGTTCCCGGTTCCGTGCGCAGCGCCGCGTCGCGCGGGACGAACGCGCTGCTCGCAGACGGCGCCGCGATCGCACGCGACGTCGACGACGTCGTCGCGCTCCTCGCGCTGCGGCGGGCGGGCCCGAGCGGGACGGCGGGACCCGGCTGCAAAGCGGTGCACGCGGCTTCGCCGCAGCGCGTGGGCGCGCCGTCGCTCCCGGCGCCCGGCGGGAGCATCGACGGTGCCGGCCGCGGGCTGGACGACGCGGAGGAGCGCGTCCGCCGGGCCGTGCGTGGGGGAGTGACGACGCTCGAGGTGGTGCTCGCCCGGACGGGCCTCGGAATCGGCGCCGCGTCGCTCGCTCTCGACCGGCTCGCCGGGCTCGGGCTCGTCCGCCGGGGCGCGGCCGGCTACGAGGCAGTCGACGCGCGGCCGGTCGACGGGTCTGCTAGGCACGCGCACGATGGCTGACGGACGCTCGCGCCGGACGATCCGCTGCGCGGTCCGTGCGACCGTGACCGGTGATCCGGTCGACGGCACCGGCGCCGTCGCGTACCGGGCGCTCGTGGACCTCGGCGTCACGGCCGAGCGGGCGGGCCTCGACGCGCTGTTCGTCGGGCCCTCGCCGACGCTCGACCCGTACGTGCTGCTCGGTGGCGTCGCGGCGTCGACGAGCGAGCTGGCGCTCGGCTGCCTCGCGGCACATGCGGGCGAGCGCCCCGCCGCCATGCTCGCGAAGGTCGTGACCGGACTCGACGTGTGCTCCGGCGGGCGCGCTGTGCTCGGGATCACCGACGAGCCCGCAGGGTTCACCCCGGCCGTCGACCGGGACGGTCGCGTCGGGCGGCCCGACACGGGTCGCCTGTCCGACGCGCTCGAGACCTGCCGCTCGATGCTGCGCGTGAGCGCCCCGACCTACGCCGGTCGCCGCACGGGGATCTCCGGCGCGTGGAACGAGCCGCGGCTCGAGGGGCTCCGGATCGCGATCCTCGCGCCGTTCGACGGCGCGCCCGACGCGCTGGTCCAGCGCGCGCTCGAGCTCGCGGCACGCTTCGCCGAGATCTGCGTCGTCGACACCGGCACCGGCGTTCCGGGGAGCCGCAGAGGCACGCGTCCGGCCGGCGCGACCCGTGCCGACGGTTCGAGCGGCGCGTGGCTCCGGGCGCGTTTCGCAGCCGCGTGCCTCGACGCGGGTCGCGTCCCCGGCGACGTCCGGCTCCTCGCCCGGTGCGTCGACGGCGGCGGCGCCGTGTCCGACGTGATCGGTCGGGGCGCGCGCTGGCTCGACGCGTGCGCTGACGGCGTCGTCGTCGACGTCGGCCCCGTCGAGCACGACCGCGACCGCCACGCCGAGCTCGTCGCCGCGCTCGGCGCGCTCGCGCCCTGACCGGCGGCCGGACGCCGCGACAGCTACCGTGCGGCGATGGCACTGCCCGTCTCGGAGCGACCCGCCTATCCGTCGATCAGCGCAAAGGCCTTCGAGCACCCCGCCGACCGCGCGGCGACGGCGGCCCTCGCGACGATCCCGCTGCTCGACCGGGTCCTGAAGAAGCTCAGCGAGCTCCGGTTCGAGCGGTCGTTCCAGCAGCTGCTGCTCGCCGACGCGGTCCGGCTCGGCGAGCGCCAGCTCCCCGAGGTCCACGCCGCGCACCTGTCGGCGCTGCGCACGCTCGACATCGCGGGTCGTCCCGAGCTCTACGTGGCGCAGCTCCCGTCCATGAACGCGATGACGGTCGGTTCGTCGCGCCCCGTCGTGATGCTCGGCGCCTCGCTCGTGAAGTCGCTGCCGAAGGACGAGCTCGCCGCCGTGATCGGCCACGAGGACGGCCACGTGCTCGCCGACCACGTCCACTACGCGACCGTGCTCGCGATCCTCCAGCGCCTGCTCTCGACGGGGCTCTCTCCGGTCGGGCGGTTGCCGCTCCAGGCGGTCGTCCTCGTCCTGCTCGAGTGGTACCGGTGCGCGGAGCTGAGCTGCGACCGGGCTGCGACGCTCGTGGTCGACGACCCGATGGTCGTCTGCCGCCTGCTCATGGACATCTCGGGCGGCGGTGCCGAGGGGCTGAACGTCGACGCGTTCATCCAGCAGGCACACGAGTACGCCGAGACCGAAGACGTGCTCGCACGCCCCGGACGCTGGTTGACCGAGCTCGGTCGCACGCACCCGTACGCGGTGCGGCGGGTCGGCGAGCTCACCCGGTGGGTCGCGGAGGGTGAGTTCGACCGCATCCGCTCGGGCAGCTACGTGCGCAGGGGCCAGGAGCCTCCCGTTACCGACCAGCTCCGCGAGGCGACCGAGCACTACCGCAGGCGGTTCACCGAGATCGTCGACCGCGTCGCGGGAGGTACCCAGAAGCTGTTCAACCAGTTCTCCGCGTGGCTCCGCTCGGACGGCGGGGAGGGCGACGGCGACTGAACCCGTACGCGGGATCCCCCGGCCGCGACCGGTCGGACGGACGCTACGGCTCGTCGCTCGCGGCGAGGAGCGCGAGGTACGCCTCGGCAGCTTTCCCGGTGACCGGACCGGGGCAGAGCGAGAGCGGCACGCCGTCGATCGCGGCGACGGGCTGGACACCTCGAAGCGACGAGGTGACGAACGCCTCGTCGATCGCGCCCGACCGGAACTCCTCGATCGGCAGGTCGCGCTCCACCGCCCCGTGGGTCTCGATGACGAGCGCGCGCGTGACGCCCGCGAGGCATCCCGAGGAGAGCGGTGGCGTGAGCGTCTCTCCTGCGCGCACGACGAAGATGTTCGATCCCGTGCCCTCGCAGAGCTCGTCGCGAGTGTTCGCGAAGATCGCCTCGTCCGCGCCGCGCTCCGCCGCCCACGAGAGCGCGCGCACGTTCTCCCCGTACGACGTGGTCTTGAGCCCGCTCAACGCGCCGCGCTCGTTCCGCCGCCACGGCGGCACCGCGACCGAGCAGTGCTCGCGATGGTCGGCGTCCGGCGGAGCGACCGCGACGACGACGGTGCGCGGTCCGGCGAGACGCGCCGACCCGAGCGGCCCGATGCCGTCGGTGACCGTGATGCGGATGCGCCCGTCAGCGAGTCCGGACGCCGCGACGACGTCGCGCGTCGCACGAGCGAGCTCCTCGGCGTCGGGCGGCTCGATCCCGAGGCCCACGGCCGAGCGGGTGATCCGCTCGAGGTGCCGGCGGAGCGCGAACGGCCGCCCGCTGCGGAGCAGGACCGTCTCGAAGACGCCGTCGCCGACGACGAACCCGTGGTCGAGGGCCGAGACGCTCGCGTCGCGCTCGTCGACGAGGGAACCGTTCACGTAGCACAGTGCCATGGCCGGAGCCTACGACCGGCCCCGCGCGGGCGCAGTGCGCCGCGCCGGGCGACACCGTCGCCGCGCGTGCCGGCAGTAGCGTCGACCCGGTGGACGGACCTGACGAGGCGAGGTACCCGCTGCTGTCCGCGCTTCGTGGCCCGGCCGAGCTGAAGGCGCTCCCGCTCGAGCGGTGCGCGGACCTCGCGGACGAGCTGCGCGCGTTCATCGTGGACTCGGTGACGCGCACGGGCGGGCACCTCGGCTCGAACCTCGGCGCGGTCGAGGTCACGATCGCGCTGCACCGGGTGTTCTCCTCGCCGCAGGACGTCGTGCTGTTCGACACGGGCCACCAGGCCTACGTCCACAAGCTCCTCACCGG
>DAHUXW010000080.1 GCA_027306925.1 Acidimicrobiaceae bacterium
CGCGGTCGCGGCGGCCGCGGCGGGGGCGAGCGCGGTCCTTCCCGCGGCCGGCCTCGTCGCGGCGGCGGTCGCCGCGACCGGCCCGCCGGGGCTCACCGTGCGCGGGCGGACGTCGAGGCTCCGCTGGACCCGGCGGTGCACGACGGCCGGCGGCGCCGTCGCGGCCGCGCTCGTCGCGCTCGTGGCGCTCGGCGCGGTGGCCGCCGGGCTCCGGGGCGCGGTCGTCGCGGCGGCGGTCGTCGTCGTCCTGCTCCCGATCGTCGTCGACGGGGTGCTCGCGGTGCTCTCGCCCGTCGAACACCTGCTGTTGCGACGCTTCGTGCGCGACGCCGCCGCACGGGTCGCGCGGGTGCGACCGGAGATCGTCGGGATCACCGGGTCGTACGGCAAGACCTCCACGAAGGTCTTCGTCGCGCACCTCGCGGGCGCGCGCTTCTCGGTCGTCGCGAGCCCGAGGAGCTTCAACAACCGCGCGGGGCTCGCCCGTACGGTGAACGAGCTCCTCGTGCCCGGGACCGAGGTGCTCGTCGCCGAGATGGGGGCGTACGGACCGGGCGAGATCGCCGAGCTCTGCTCGTGGCTCCCGCCGCGGATCGCGGTCATCACCGCGATCGGACCGGTCCATCTCGAGCGCTTCGGGACCCTGGACCGGACGCTCGCGGCGAAGTCGGAGATCACGGCAACTGCGGACGCCGTCGTCCTCAACACCGACGATCCCGCGCTCGCCGGGCTGGCCGACCGCCTCGGCGCGCAGGGTCGGCGGGTCGTGCGGTGCTCGGCCCATGACGAGACGTGCGAGGTCGCCGTCGTCGAGCGACGCGACGGGCTGGCGCTCTACCGGTCCGGCGCCCGCGTCGGTGTCGCGGTGACGGGCCCCGGCGGCGCTCCGTCGGCCCGATCGAACGTCGCGGTCGCGGCCGCGGTCGCGCTCGAGCTCGGATGTGCGCCGGCCGAGGTCGTCGACCGGCTCGCGACGTTGCCGTCGGTCGCGAACCGTCTCGCCGCCGCCCGCGGCGCGACCGGCACGCTCGTGCTCGACGACACGTTCAACTCGAACCCGGCGGGTGCCGCGCTCGCCCTCGCCGAGCTCGGCGCGCGAGCACGTCCCGGCTCGCGCCGTGTCGTCGTGACCCCGGGCATGGTCGAGCTCGGGAGCGCCCAGGCGAGCGAGAACGCGGCGCTCGCCCGCGCGGCCGCGACCGTTGCGACCGACGTCGTGATCGTCGGACGGACCAACCGCCGTGCTCTCGCCGCCGGGATCGCCGAGGCGCGCACCTCGGGGCACGTCGTCGCGGTCCGCTACGTCGCCCGCCGGGAGGACGCAGTCGCCTTCGTCCGCTCCGCGCTCGGTCCCGACGACGTCGTCCTGTACGAGAACGACCTTCCCGATCACTACCCGTGACCGTGCGCGACCCGCGCACGGGACGGCCGCTCCCACGCATGGCGCGTGCGCGCGATGGCGCGGGCCCGCAGTGCGGCGCGCCTAGCATGAGCAGGCGATGAGCGCCTTCCCGTCCCGTGTCGCCGTGCTGTTCGGCGGCCCGTCGCCGGAGCACGACGTCTCGGTGCTCACGGGTCTCCAAGCGGTCCGGGGGCTCGCACCGCTCGCGTCCGTGCGCGAGGTGCGCCCGATCTACTGGTCGCGCTCGGGCGACTTCTTCGAGGTGGCCGCGGCGCTCGAGGCCTCGGCCTTCGTCGACGGCCCGCCCGAGGGTGCGGGGCGCGTCGAGCTCGTTCTCGGCCCCTCCGGTGGCTTCGTCGTGCGACGGGGCGGCATGCGGCCGCGTGCGGAGCGGCTCGAGCTCGACGCGGTGCTCGTGTGCTGCCACGGCGGTCCCGGCGAGGACGGATCGCTGCAAGGGGCGCTCGACCTCGCCGGCCTCGCGTACAGCGGGCCGACCGCGGCGGGCGCGGCGCTCGGGATGGACAAGCTCGCGTTCGGGGCGCTCGCCCGGGTGGCGGGCCTGGCGTGCCTCGACCGGGTCGCGCTCGGCGAGAGCGGGCCGCCGCCCGCGTTCGCGGGGCCGTACATCGTGAAGCCCCGCTTCGGCGGGTCCTCGATCGGCATCGACGTGGTCGCGGACCACGCGACCGCCCGGGCGCGCCTCGCCGCAAACGTGCACCTGCGCCGGGGGGCCGTCGTGGAGCCCTACCGCCCCGAGCTCACGGACCTGCAGGTCGCCGTGCGGACCTGGCCCTCGGTGGAGCTCTCGGCGATCGAGCGCCCACTTCGCGCGGGCTCGGGCGGGGAGATCCTCGGCTACCGCGACAAGTACGTGGGCGGTGACGGCATGGCGAGCGCGCCCCGTGAGCTGCCCGCACGCATCTCGGACAAGCTCGCGGACCAGATCCGGTCGGCGGCCCGCGAGGTCGCCGCGACCGCGGGCCTTCGCGGTGTCGCCCGGGTCGACTTCCTGAGCGACGGCGACGAGCTGTACGTGAACGAGGTGAACACGATCCCCGGATCGCTGTCGCGCCACCTGTTCGTCGAGCCGCCCCTCGCGTTCGCCGAGCTCCTGTCCGGACTGCTCGCCGAGGCCGTCGAGCGGCCCGCCGCGCACCTCTCCTCGGCCGGCGCTGACGGTCTCGTCCTTCGCGGCGCGGAGAGCATCGCCGCGAAGCTCGCCTGAGCGGCCTGCGCGGACCGCGGGATCTGCGGGCGGGGCGGGACGGTGGCACTCCCCGACGGAGCGCTGCGCGACGGCGAGGACGTGCTCCTCGACACGCGGCCGAGCTGGACCGCGCTCGCGGGGCCGACGTCGCTCGGCCTCGCGGTCCTCGCCGCGTCGCTCGCGGGCATCGTCGCATGGTCCGGCGCGCCAGTGTGGTTCGGCTGGGTCGTGCTCGCCGCGATCCTCCTCGCCGGGGCCCGCCTCGGCGTCCGGGTGCTCGTATGGCGCTCGACGGCGCTCGCGATCACGACGGCCCGCGTCGTCTACCGCTCGGGGGTGCTGCGGCGCGTCGGGCGCGAGATACCGATCGAGAGCGTTCAGGACGTGAGCTTCCGCCAGAGCCTCTTCGAGCGGCTCGGCGGCGCGGGCAGCGTGACCGTCGAGTCCGCAGGGGAGCGCGGCGCGCTTCCCTTCGTCGACGTGCCGCGACCGGAGCGCTTCCAGGAGCTCGTCAACCGCGCGGCCGCGACCGCTCGCACGCGCCCGGGCGGCGGCACCGCGTCCGGCACCGCGCCGGCGCCGTCGGTCCCGGAGCAGATCGGGCAGCTCGCCGAGCTCTGCCGGCGCGGTGCGCTGAGCGAGGCCGAGTTCCAGGCGAAGAAGGCCGAGCTGCTGCGAAGGATGTAGTGCCGGTCACGCCTCGCCGGCGCGTCGGGAGGCCGGAGCGACGGCGCCCGGCCGTCCGCGGCGGGGTTGGTACGCTGGCACGGTGCCCGGCAGCTACTGGATCGAGACGCTCGGCTGCCCGAAGAACCAGGTCGACTCCGAGAAGATCGCCGGCGCGATGCTCCTCGACGGCTACGAGCCCGCAGCGACCTCGGACTCCGCCGACGTCGTCGTCGTGAACACGTGCGCGTTCATCGAGCCGGCGCGCGCCGAGTCGGTCGAGGCGATCCTGTCGTTGAGCGCGGCCCGGCGCCCCGGCGCCCGCGTCGTCGTCACGGGCTGCCTCGCGGCCCGCGCGGGGAGCGAGCTCGCGGCGGAGCTGCCCGAGGTCGACGTCGTTTCCGACGTCGGCGTGCCCGTCGCGCTCGCGCTCACGAGCTCGCACCGCGACGGCACTCGCTGGCTGCCCGCGGGTTCCGGGCGGCTCCCGTCGCTCGACCTGCTCGAGATGCCGAGGCGACCGACCGGCGCGCCGTGGGCGTACGTGAAGGTCGCCGAGGGGTGCGACCGGCGCTGCGGGTTCTGCGCGATCCCCGGCTTCCGCGGCCCGCAGCGCTCGCGGCCGGTCGCGGCGATCCTCGACGAGGTCGAGGCGCTCGGCGCGGGCGGCGTGCGCGAGGTCGTGCTCGTCGCCCAGGATCTCGCGTCGTTCGGGCGGGACCGCGACGGGCGTGGCGCGCGCGGCGGACGGGCCGGCATCGTGGAGCTCGTCGAAGCAGTCGCGCGGGCCGTCGAGCGGGTCCGCCTGCTCTACCTGTACCCGTCGTCCCTCGACGACGCGCTCGTCGACGCGATCTGCGCGACGGGCGTCCCCTACTTCGACCTGTCGCTGCAGCACGTCTCCGGGCCGCTGCTCCGCCGGATGCGCCGGGTCGGGGGCGCCGACCGGTTCCTCGCCCGGGTGGACGCGATTCGCGCGAAGGCGCCCGAGGCGGCGCTCAGGTCGTCGTTCATCCTCGGGTACCCGGGTGAGACGGAGGAGGACCACGACGCACTGCTCGCGTTCATCGCACGCGCGCAGCTCGACTGGGCGGGGTTCTTCACGTTCTCCGAGGAGCCGGGAACCTACGCGACGACCCTCGACGGCACGGTGCCCGAGCCGCTCGCGCTCGAGCGGCTGCGGGAGTGCACGGAGCTTCAGGACGCAGTCACCGCTCGGCGGCGAGCCGACCTCGTCGGCGCGGAGATCGACGTGCTCGTCGACGCCCCCGGCGTCGCCCGCTCGCACCGCGAGGCACCCGAGATCGACGGAGTCGTGCGCGTGCCGCGGTCGATCGCGGCGGGGACCCTTGCGCCCGTGCGCATCGTCGCGAGCGAAGGTCCGGACCTCGTGGGCGAGCCCCTCGGCGCGCTCGCGGGGCCACCCCCGGCACGAGGCGGCGGTCGATCGGGGGCGCCGAGCGGAGGAGGCGGCCGGTGACCGGGTCTGGGACGTCGACCGATGCGGAGAAGCTGTTCGGCCCGTCCGCGCTCGCGACGCCCGCCAACGCGCTGACGCTCGCTCGCCTTCTCGCCGCCCCCGTGCTCGCGGTGCTCGTGGGAACGATCGGGCCGTCGTCGTGGGTCTTGTTCCTGCTCTGGACCGTCCTCGCCGGCTCGGACGGGGTCGACGGGCGCCTCGCGCGTCGGCAGGGATCGACGCGCTCCGGTGCGTTCCTCGACCCGCTGGCGGACAAGTTCCTCGTCATCGGCGCGCTCGCCGCGCTCGCCGCCTCGGGGGTCGTCAACTCGCTGCCCGTCGTGCTCATCTTCGCACGGGAGGCGGCGATGACCGCCTTCCGTGTCTATGCGGGGCGACGCGGCGTGTCCGTCCCGGCGCGTCCGCTCGCCAAGGTGAAGACGCTCGTCCAGTGCATCGCGATCGCGATGGCGTTCTTCCCGCCGATCGGCGTCGCGCACGAGGGGCCCGTGCGCGTCGCGCTGTGGGTCGCGGTCGCGCTCACGCTGTACACGGGAGGGGAGTACCTGCTCGACTCGCGCCGGATGCTCCGTGCGGCCGGGCCGCGGGCCGGCTGACGCGCACGGTGCGCGCGGAGATCGTCGCGATCGGCACCGAGCTGCTGCTCGGCCAGGTCGTCGACACGAATTCGGCGTTCATCGCCGAGCAGCTCGCGGGCTCGGGCATCGACTGCGTGTTCCAGACGCGCGTCGGGGACAACCTCGACCGGATCGTCGAGGCCCTCGAGATCGCGCTCTCGCGCTCCGACGCGGTCGTGACCTGCGGCGGCCTCGGCCCGACCCAGGACGACATCACCCGGGAGGCCGTCGCCCGCGTCATGGGCGTGACGCTGCGCCGTGACCCCGGGCTGCTCGAGGTCGTCGAGAAGTTCTTCGCCGCGCGCGGTCGCAACATGGCCGCGAGCAACGCGAAACAGGCGGACCTGCCCGAGGGCGCCTCGGCCATCCCGCAGCGCCGCGGTACGGCCCCGGGCCTCGTCTGCCCGGTCGGGGAGAAAGTCGTCTACTGCCTTCCCGGTGTGCCGGACGAGCTGCGGGAGATGGTCGGGCGCGCGGTCCTCCCCGACCTTCGCGCGCGCTCGGGCGAGCAGTCGGTGATCGTGAGCCGGACGCTCAGGACCTGGGGGCTCAGTGAGTCGACGCTGGCCGAGGTCGTCGCCCCCCGGCTCGAGCACCTCGACCGCGCGGGCGGCGGGGCACCGACGATCGCGTTCCTCGCGAGCGGCATCGAAGGCATCAAGCTGCGAGTGACGGTCAAGGCGCCCGACGCGGCGTCCGCCGAGGTCGCGCTCGCGCGCGAGGAGTCGGAGCTCAGGCACCTGCTCGGCACGCGGGTGTTCGCCGTCGACGACGAGACGATGGAGCACGCGGTCGGCCGGCTGCTGCTCGGGCGTGGCCTCACGCTCGCGGTCGCCGAGTCCTTCACCGGCGGGCTCATCGCGTCCCGCATCGTCGCGGTCGCCGGCGCGAGCCGGTGGTTCCGTGGCGGGGTGGTCGCGTACGCGGCCGAGGTGAAGCACGAGGTGCTCGGCGTGCCGCCCGGTCCCGTCGTCACCGCGGAAGCTGCCGCTGCGATGGCCGCCGGCGTGCGTCGGCTGCTCGGCGCGGACGTGGGCCTCGCGACGACGGGTGTCGCCGGACCGGACCCCCAGGAAGGGCGGGCACCGGGGACGGCCTTCGCTGGCGTCGCCCTCCTCGCCGGGCCGCCGGATGCGGTCGCGCTCCGGCTCTCCGGCGACCGGGCGCGGATCCGCCAGATCGGGACGATCTCCGCGCTCGACGAGCTCCGCCGCCGCCTCCTCGCTGCCGGCTGACCTGCTCGCGCCGGGCGGGTGCCCGACCATCCAACATCGAACACGCGTTCGGAACTACAGTCGTGCAAGTCGACGGACGGCCTCGAGGGGCAGCCAGTCGCCGCGTGCCGCTCCGGGCGATACAGCGCACCTCTAGGGTGCGCCCGTCCGGGTCGGCCCCGGCGACGTCGGTGGCCCGGGTGGCCCGGAGGAGAAGGAGCGGCATGGAGCGCGACAAGGCACTCGAGGCGGCGCTGGGCCAGATCGAGAAGCAGTTCGGCAAGGGATCGGTCATGCGCATGGGCGAGAGCCTGACCATGGGCATCGAGTCGATCTCGACCGGAGCGATGTCGCTCGACCTCGCGCTCGGGGTCGGGGGGCTCCCGCGAGGCAGGGTCGTCGAGATCTACGGGCCGGAGTCCTCGGGCAAGTCGACGCTCGCGCTCCATGTCGTCGCGGAGGCGCAGCGCAACGGCGGAGTGTGCGCGTACATCGACGCCGAGCACGCGATGGACCCGGTCTACGCCGCGGCGATCGGCGTGGACATCGACGAGCTGCTGATCTCCCAGCCCGACACGGGCGAGCAGGCGCTCGAGATCGCCGACATGCTCATCCGCTCGGGCGCGATCGACGTCCTCGTCATCGACTCGGTCGCCGCGCTGACCCCGAGGGCGGAGATCGAGGGGGACATGGGGGACAGCCACGTCGGGCTCCAGGCACGGCTGATGTCCCAGGCGCTCCGGAAGATCACCGGCACGCTCAGCAAGTCGAAGACGATCGCGGTCTTCATCAACCAGCTCCGGGAGAAGATCGGTGTCATGTACGGCTCGCCCGAGGTGACGCCCGGCGGTCGTGCGCTGAAGTTCTACTCGTCCGTGCGACTCGACATCCGCAGGGTGGAGACGATCAAGGACGGAGCGGAGATGGTCGGGAGCCGGACCCGGGTGAAGGTCGTGAAGAACAAGTGCGCCCCACCGTTCCGCACCGCGGAGTTCGACATCATGTACGGCAAGGGAATCAGCCGCGAGGGGTCGATCCTCGACGTCGCGGTCGACCTCGGCATCGTGAAGAAGTCGGGCGCCTGGTACACCTACGAGGGCGAGCAGCTCGGCCAGGGCCGGGAGAACGCGAAGCAGTTCCTGCGCGACAGCCCCGAGCTCGTCGTCGAGATCGACGAGCGCATCCGCAAGGCCGGGGCCGACGTCCCCGTGGAGGTGCCGCTCGGCGCGGGGGGCCGCGACGACGAGCCGATCTCGCTGGAAGGCTGAGCCCGATGGACCACCCCGACGGCCGTGGTGCCGCCGGGGTGGCCGTCCTCAGCGAGAGATCGTCGTGTGTTTGAACTCGTTGAGCTCGGGCGCGTCGACGAGCAGCTCGAGGACTCGCGAGACGGTGCGCTCTGCGACCTTCTGATCACCGAGCGGGCGCGTCATGATGCGGACGAAGGCCGCCCGGTCGTCGAGCACGAAGGTCGGGACGCCGAATACCTGGTGCTCCGCTACCGAACGCTCGTGCTCGTCGCGCACGACCGCGTACGGCCACCCGGCGTCGAGCTCGGAGAACACGGCGTCGGGGTCGACGTGGGAGCGCTCGAGCGCCCGGCGCACGACGCCCGGGTCGCGCAGATCGCCGGCCTCGTCGTGGCGGGCCGCGAAGAGCGCGACGTGGGCCGCACGGAACAGGTCCGGGAATCGGTCCCTCACCACGACTCCCGCGGCGATCGCGGTGAGCTCGTCGCGCTTCTCGGGCAGCTCCCACACGGGAGGCTCACCCTCTGCGACGTGGGCCTGGGAGAGGGAGAGCGGGACGAAGCGCACCTCCCACGGCACACCCGCGTCCAGCGCGGCGATTACGTGCTCGTTCGCGTTGCGCGCAAATGGGCACCGGTAGTCGAAGTTCACGGAGAATGTCACGTCGGCGTGGGTGTCGGTCATGCTCCGATCAACGCCGCGACGCCCCAGCCGATTCCTTCAGGCGGACCTCGCTCGTCGCGACGATGAGGGAGCGGAGCCGACCGCCGTGCCTACGGTCGCGCCGCGCGCCGGCGGTACGCTTCGCTCGTGCTCCCGGCCGGATCCAGCCGCACGGCTCGGCGGGTTGTCGGCAGGGTCCCGTGAGACGGGCGCGGTCGAGCTGACGATGGCACCCGGACCTCCGACCGGCGGCGATGGGCCGGCTCCCGACGGCGACGTGCGGGTGGTCCGGCGGGCGGAGGTGCGCGATGTCGGCTGGATGGTCGCGCTCCTCAGCAGAGCGTTCGTCGAGGACCCGGTCGCGGCCTACATCTTCCCTGTGCGGGCGACGCGGGCCGTGCGCCTCCGTCGCTTCTTCGAGCTGCAGCTGCGTCACAACTACCTCGAACGCGGCGAGGTGTACGTGCTGGAGCCGCGACAGGCTGCCGCGATGTGGATGCCGCCGACCCCGCAAGATCCACGCACGCGCGACGTGCTCGCGCACCTCGGCCTGCTGCCACTTCTGGGCGGCCGGTTCCTCTCGACGCGACGCCTCTCGCTGATGCTCGCCGCGCGCCACCCCCGGTCGCCCCACTACTACCTCGGCACGATCGGCGCCGACCCTTCCCACCAGGGGAAGGGCGCGGGCTCGCGGCTGCTCGCGCCGGTGCTCGCTCGCTGCGACGCGACGGGCATGCCCACCTATCTCGAGTGCTCGCGGGAGGAGAACGTCGGCTTCTACGGCCACCACGGGTTCGTTGTGACCGGACGGGTCGACGCGCCGGACGGCGGACCGACCCTGTGGCTCATGTGGCGGGAGCCGCACCCTCGCGGCTGACGCGCTCCGGCGCCGGGGCGCCGGAGCGCGCGACGGGAGCCGCCGGTGGCGTGGCGACGACCGAACGGACGCCGCTCGGGGTCCGCGACTCGTCGAGGACGACCTCCGACAAGATGTCGAGCACCGCGCGAACCGGAGCGCCGGGCATGCCCCGGCGGCGCTGCGCAATGCCCACGAGGCGGGGCTGGAGCCCGAGCACCGGCACGAGGACCCACGCGTCCGAGAGGAACGACGGGAGCGCCCCGGCCGGCAGGATCGAGAAGCCGCACCCCTCGAAGGTCAGCGTCGCGATCAGCCGGAGGCTGTCCATCTCCGCGCGCGGCCGGAGCGCCACGCCCGCGGCGCGCGCGACCGCGTCGAGCTCGTTGCGGTACGCGCTCCCCGGCAGCGGGAGCATTAGGGGGAGCTCGGGGAGGATCGCGGGGTCGACGGGCTGGCCGGTGTCGAGCGCGTGGCCGCGCGGCACGACGAGCCCGAGCTCCTCCTCGAACAGCGGGATCGTGCGGACCTCGGTCCCCGACGCGGGAAGCGTGAGCACCGCGAGGTCCACCTGGCCGAGCGCGAGCTGCGCGTCGAGCCCGAGCGCGGTCGCCTCGACGAACACGAGGTGCAGCAGCGGGTGGCGGTTCGGCACGATGTCGAGGAGCAGCGGGACGATCCAGCGTGCCGCGGTGCCGATCGCTCCGAGCCGCACGGTGCCGACGACCTCCTGGCTGAGTGCCGTGACGTCCGAGGTGATCGCGTCGAGCTCGCCGATGACCCGCCGGGCGCGGTCGACGACGAGCTGCCCCGCCTCGGTGAGCTCGCCGCTCGAGCGGTCGACGAGAACTGTGCCGAGCTCGCGCTCAAGCTTCTTCACGTGCGTCGATACGTTCGACTGGACCGTCGCGAGCGCGTCGGCCGCGGCCGAGAACGACCCGTGCTCGGCGATCGCGATCACTGCGTTCAGCTGCCGGAGGTCCATCTCTTATGACGATAGCATGTATCTAGCAAACCTGTTTGACGGATGAGGGTGTCGACGACATACTGGTCGCAGACCTCAGGGACACATCGGATCCCCCCTCCGGTACCTGGTGAGTCTAGTAAGAACGGGTCGGTCCCCCCACCGGCCCGTTCTTCGCGTCCGGACACCTCTCGGCGGGCGCAGGTCCGGCCGCGCCCAGCGCCCGCGCCCCGGTCACCAGGGGGCCGATGGCTCCTCGCGCGTGCCGGGCGGGCGGGTGCGGCGGCTGTCGGGAAGCGTCCACCCGCGGCGCCAAGCCGCGACGTCGGGGCCGCGCGGGTCGGGAGTGCTCCCGTCGGCAGCGCGCCGTCGGGCGGACCACCAGTCGGTCTCGGCCTCGTCGGCGAGCGCGGCGACGGCGTGCGCGATGCGCGCAGAGAACCGGCGCGCGTCCTCGTCCCGCGCCGTCGAGTCGCCGGCGCCGTGCGGGCGGAGTGGAGCACCGAAACGGACCGCGACGTCTCCGGGCCGCAGGCGCGACCCGCCCTTCGGCAGGATCGGTCGGACCCCGTGGAGGTGGACGGGGACGACCGGAACGTCGCAGCGCTTCGCGAGGTACGCCGCGCCGCCACGGAACTCCTGCCCCCAGCCGTCCTCGGTCCGACCGCCCTCCGGGAAGATCACGAGGCTCCACCCGTCATCGATGAGCGCCGCCGCGAGGTCGGCGCTCCGCCGGTTCACACGCGTCCGCTCCATCGGGATGGTGCCGAGCGTGAGCGACCAGAGGTCGCCCTTCCAGCGGCGGTCGAAGAAGTAGTCGGACGCCGCGGCCACGACCGCGTGGTGGCGGAACCGGCTCGGCAGGCACGAGAGCACGATCGCCGTGTCGAGGTGGCTCGAGTGGTTCGCGGCGAAGATCACCGGGCCGCGGAGCGGCTCGAGCAGCTCGCGGCCGACGACGCGCGGCGACGCGACGAGGTGGACGAAGGGCCGTGTCACGTTGTCGACGATGACCGCGCGGGCGAGCCGAGCGGCGGGCGAACGCGACCACGCCGTGTCGTAGTCGACACCCACCTGCCGCTGGCGCACCGGCCGCTCGACGCTTCCCGGCCACGTCGGGGCCGCGAGCACGGAGCGCAGCGTGCCGCCACGGGCGCGCCCCTCCCGGGCGGCGGCGCGCGTGCGCGTCCCGCTCACGTGACGTCCGCGAGGAACAGCGGGGGCGCGTGGAGGTGTGTGATGCTCGGGTCGCGCCCGACGACGTCCTCGGCCATCTCGAGCGCGTCCGCGAGGCTCGAGGCCGGCTTGAAGCCGAGCCGCCGCACCGCGGCGCGGTCCCCGCCGACGATGATGACCTGGCCGAGATGCTGGAGGGCGTGCGCGCACCAGTACCACATGTAGAAGGGGTGCACTCCGTGGTAGGCGTGGGACGTCCGGTAGAGATGGACGTACCACGGGTCGGTCGCGAACGACTGCTCGTACTTCGCCTCGATCTCGAGCGGGTCGGAGGTCTCGGCGAGCACCTGCTCGAAGAAGTCGATGTAGCTCGGGTGGTGCACCGGGTTGAACGCCCACGGCGTCGGATGCGAGATGATGCACACCCCGCCTTCGCGCACGAGCGGCCTGCCGCGGTAGAGGTTGAAGAAGTACCCGAGCCCGAGGCACGCGACGAGGATCGGGTTCATGATCGAGTTCACGTTGTACGGGCAGATGTACGGCAGGCCCATCGTGAGCACGTCGGCCTGGCCGGAGACCTCGACGAGCTGCTGGCGGTGGACGTTTCCGAGCGTGAGGTCGTGGACGGCCTCGACCTCGCCGGCCTGGACCGAGGTGAGCGCGTGGGGGGATCGGATCGAGGAGAAGATCTGGCGGGCCATCGCGGGGGGCGTGCGGTCGAGCGCGGCACGCGTCGCCTGGAACCCGGCGCGGTCTTTGAGGGACCACTCCCACTCACGCTTCTGGAGGAACTTGAACTGTGACGGGAACGTGTCGAGGTTCAACGTGGTCTCGATCTGAAAGACCTTCACGCCCGCGTCCGCGATCAGCCTGCCCATGCGCCAGTTGGACGTGTGGAGCTCGCTGCGGTGCCGGTCCATGAACGAACGGCTCTGCTGCATCGTCTTCACGTTGTGATGGTGGCGGATGCTCTTGTAGCTCGCGAGGCCGGTCGCCACGGACTTGTGGCCGCCGTCCATCGCGACGAGGTTGATGTTCACGTACACGAGCAGGTCGCTCTCGGCAGCGCGCCGGTTGATCTCGACGTCCTCGCCCTGGTCGGTCATCCCGAGATGGACGACGCCGGACGGGTCCTCGGCGTCGTGCTGGAGCAGGAGCCCGTGCGGGGCGAACGCGTCGAAGACGCGGGACCCGAGCGCGTGGCGGAGCTCGTCGTCGGTCATCCGGCGGTGGAGCGCGAGCGCGGCGATGAGCACGACGTCGTCGACGCCGGCCGTGGCGGCTGCGTCGAGCACCGCTTCGATCACCCGCTGGCGCGCGTCCGGCGGCCGCATGGGGGGCAGCGGCAGCGAGACGTCGTCGAACGCGATCGTGAGGCGCATGCCGGGTCGCAGCAGCGCGGACAGCGGCTCGGAGTCGCCGACGGGGTGCTCGAGCGCGTCACGGATCGCCGCCTCGGGGTCCGCGAGGGCCGCGAGCGGCTCGGGCGGGTAGACCACCCGGCTCCCGACGGGGAGTCGCTCGAGGCGGAAACCCTCGCCGTGCCAGAACATCGTCGCCGGGGTCGAGCGGTCGACCTCGAGGACGAACCCAGGTCTTGGACTCACTCGTGCGCCTCCACTGGCTCGGTCGTCGTCTTCGCCGGTCGTCTGCGACCGGCCGGTTCCTTCCTGGCCGGTGCAGTTGCAGATGCATCGGCCCGCGCGTCGTGTGCGCCCTCGGGCGCGCTCGCCGCGGGTGCCGCAGTCGGGCGCGTCGTGCCCGCCGCCGACCGCCACGAGGCTCGCCCGCTGCGTCGGAGGTCGAACACGACCTTCACCGCTCCACGTCGCCCCGCATGTGCCGCGTGCCGAACAGCCTCCTCGTAGCGTTCGAGAGGGTAGCGGGCCGAGACGAGACGCTCGAGACGTGCCGCCGCGACGAGCTCGAAGCTCAGGTCGAACGTCGAGCGAGGCCCGTCCGAGGTCGGCTCGCTCCCGTACGCGTAGGCGCCGACGAGCGTGACCTCGCGCTGCCAGAGCGGCGCGAGGTCCACGCGGACAGTGCCGGGCATGCCGACGAGGACGATCCGGCCGCCCGGGCGGACCACGTCGAGCGAGCTGGCGATCGACTGTGCGGTCCCCACGCAGTCGAACACGACGTCGGCGCCCCCGGTGAGCCGCGTGGGCGCGCCCGAGCGGGGGAGCGCGAGCGAGCCGGTGATCCGGCGCACCGCACGCTCGAGCTCGCCGGGCGCGACGACCGCGTCCGCGCCGAGCGCGGACGCGAGCTCCCGCTGCACGGGGTGCTTCGCGACCGCGACGAGCGACGCGGGCAGGCTGTGGTGCCGCAGCGCCGCGACGGTCGCGAGCCCGAGCGTCCCCGATCCGAGCACGACCGCTCGCTCGCCCGGCACGACCGCGCCGAGAAGTGCCGCGTGGACCGCGCACGCGACGGGCTCGACGACGACTGCGGCGTCGTCGCTCATGTCGTCCGGAACACGATGCAGCTGCGAGCGGTGCGCGACGAGCCCTTCGGACCAGCCGCCCCCGGTGTCCGCGCAGAACCCGGTCTGCAGCCCGGGACGCAGGTGACCGTACGCGATGCGCTCACAGGCACCCTTGCGACCCGCCGCGCACGCCGCGCACGGCGGGTCGATCCCCCGCGCGAGGCAGCCGAGGACGGGCTCGAGCACGTACCTCGCGCCTCCGTCGGCCTCGACGACGCCGACGACCTCGTGGCCGAGGACGAAAGGGAAGCTCACGATGGGCTCGAAGTAGCGGGAGCTCGCGCCGTCGACGGTCGCGAGGTCCGAGCCGCAGATGCCCGAGAGCAGGGGCTGCATCCGCACCCACTCGGGGCCCGGCAGGTCGCGCGGGTCGCGGTCCGCGAGGCGGAGCGGCCCCACGGAAATGCCGTTGCCGGATCCTGCGACGAGCGCGACCGCTCGTGCGGCGGCGAAGCGTGCGACGCTCCGCTCGACGACGATCTCCTTCACGGTCGCACCGCCGTCACGCCCGGCCGTCGAGCTCGCGCGCGCCCGGCACGCTCGCGGTCAGTGCGGCGAGCGCAGTGCGCGCGCCGAGCGGCCGCGTCGACACGGCGATCCGGTGGCGCGGGCCGCCGCGCGCGGGCGCCCACTGCTCGACGAGCCAGCCGCGCTTGCGCGCGACCGCGGCGAGCTTCGCCTCCGGGTTCACCGCGACCGGGTGGCCGGCGGCCTCGAGCATCGGAAGGTCGCTCGTCGAGTCCGCGTAGGCGACGGTGGCGTCCTTCGCGAGCCCGAAGGACGCGGCCCACCGCTCCATGAGGATCGCGCGTGCCTCGCCCGTCGGTGGCGTCGCGACCATCTCGCCGGTGAATGCGCCGTCGCGGATGCCGAGGCGCGCGCACACGATCTCGTCGAACAGCGGCGCGAGCGGCGCGACGACGAAGTCGAGCGCGCCCGTGATCAGCAGTGTCCTGTGGCCGAGCGCACGGTGCTCGCGCACCCTGCGCAGCCCGTCGGGAAACGATCGGGTGAGGATGAGGTCGCTGAACAGCTCCCAGGCGTCCTGGCGCGTCCGCTCGACCGGTGCGCCCGCGTAGCGGCGGTAGAAGGAGCGGAGGAAGTCGCTGCGGTCGCGCCGGTCGACTGCGAGGAGGCGGGGCCCCTCGGCCACGAGCTCGATCGACAGCTTGGCGCGGCGAAGCGGTGAGATGTGGCGCGTCGCGAGCCACGCGTAGGACTCGACCACGTTTGAGTTGACAAGCGTCTGCTCGAGGTCGAAGACCGCGCAGCGCGGCTCGCTCGTGAGGATCGCCTTTCGCGCGCGGTCCTCGCGTGACGCGCTCACCCGCCGCCCGGGGGAGGTCCGCACGCGCGCGTGCTCGACGACGGACGGAAGGTGGACCTCCGTGACGTACCGCTCCCAGTCGACCACGGCCGGGTCGAAGCAGAAGGCCTTCCGGTCGACCTCGTCGAGCGACTCGTAGAGGGCGATCGTGCGGTCGACGCGAAAGCGCGCCTCGGTCTCGGTGTACGAGCCGTAGAGCTCGACGTAGCCGAGGGCGCGCTCCGCGAGCTGGCGGCGCTCCTCGAGCCCGGTGACCCGATCGGCCAGGTCGCCGCGGACCGGGAGCATGCTCACCGCCCGCTCGACCGCGCGAAGACCCTTCGCGGCGCGCCGAAGCTCGCCCTGGACCTTGCCGCGCCCCGGGAAGGACCAGGTCGGGACCACGATCGGCTGGCCCTTGGTGTCGTAGAGGGGACGCTCGGTGAACCAGGCCTCGCAGAGGTCGACGAGGGTGCCGTAGCGGAACGGGTTCCGCACGCCGGACGCGATCTGGTAGATCGCGGGGCGCTCCCCGTCGGGCCCGTGGGCGCAGACCGCGATGATCGCGGCGGTCACGAGGTCGACAGGGATGACGTCGACGATCCCCTCCGGGACGCCCGGGAACTGCTTGAGCAGCCCACGCGCGTACGAGATGATCACCGGCTCGGCCATCCGGAAGCCACGGATCCAGCCGGGGCGGGGCTCGGCGAGCGCGGACTCCACGATCGACGGGCGCACGATCGAGACGGGCAGCGCGCCGCGGGAGTCCGCGAGGGCCATCTCGCCGAGCGACTTCGTGTACGCGTACGCGTCCGGCCACCCGAGCGCCTGGGCCCGGGCGCGCCCGAGCACGACGAGCTGCGCGTCGACCCATTCGTCGCGCAGGCGCTCGGTCCGCTCGGCGAGGAGCGCGGTGCCGGCGGCGCCGAGCTCGTGGCGGGCGGCCTTGCGGAGCTCCGCGAGACGCTCCGGATCGCGGCTGCGCGCGTCCGCGTCCGAGCGCGCGCGCCGCGCGGCGTCGACCTCGGAGCGCCAGTCCGGGAGCGCGAGGTAGCGGCTCTCGGTCACGAGCTCCTCGCCGGCGTCGCCGTGGTGCCCGCTGTTCACGTACGCGGTCGACACGCCGACGAGGTGCGGGAGGCCGGCGCCCGCGGGACGGTGTGTCGCCGCGAGGTCGACGAGCGCCCGGGCGACGCGCGAGGGCCCGAGCAGGTTGACCTCGACCGCGCCGTCGAGGGGCGCGTCGAAGCTCACGGTCGCGGCCGAGTGCACGACGATGTCGCACGTCGCGAGGACCGCCCGGCCCTCGTCGTCGAGGCCGAGCCCGTCCGTGCCGACGTCGCCCGCGATCGTGGTGACTCGCCGCGCGATCTCGGCCGAGAAGTGGTCCCCGAGCTCGCCCCGCAGTCGGTCGAAGCAGTCGTTGCGGACGATCTCGCGTGCGGTGCGCTCGGCGGCGCTCAGCCGGCGGCCGGGTCGGACGAGCAGCACGAGCTCGCAGTCGGGGACGCAGCGGAGCAGGCGCTCGACGAGCGCGGTGCCGAGGAAGCCCGTCGCGCCGGTGATCGCGATCCGCTTGCCCGCGAGGGCGGCAGCGATCACCGCGACGCGTCCCGGCGTGGACCTCTCAACGCGGCCGGTCGGTGGGGGAGTCGGCCGTCACCGCCGCCTCGCGCCCGCGCTCGTCCGACGTGGCGGCGTGTAGCGCTTCGAGGGCTTCGGGCCCGTGGGCGCGCGCCGCTGCTTCGCGCCGGTGTCGACCGTGCCGGAGAACTTGCCCCGCGCCTGGTCCTGCTTCTGCTTGCGCATGACGCGCACGATGAGCCAGCCGCCGAGGAAGAGGTAGAGGATCCCGTAGACGATGCCGAAGGAGATGAGCTCCATCCCGACCATGAACGCGGCGAAGCCGAGCAGCGCCCGGCGCTTGAGCGCCGTGCCGAGCGCGAGGATCGCGACGCCGATGAGGCCCGCGACGAGGAACTCGGGCGCGTAGTGGCGGAACTTCAGCTGGCTCGAGTGGCGCCAGTACAGGAAGACCGCGACGGTGATGACGAGGTCGAGCGCGGCGGCCGCGGCGCCGAGCATCTGCTCTCGCCGCTCGAGGCCGTTCACGACCTCCTTCGCGCTCAGCGCGCGCTGCTCGGCGCCACCCTTCGCCTCGCGTACGCCCGGCTTCTGGCGCCACAGGTCGGAGGCGATCTCCCGGAGGCGCTTCGGCTGCCGGTGGATCGAGGAGCTCACGTCGGGAGCGGGCGAGGTCGCGCCCGGCTCGTGCGGTCCGTCGCCTGCCGAGGTGACCGCGCGCTCGTCCTGCGGGCCGGGCTCGGGCGCTCGTCCCCCGGTGTCCTCGTTCGCCACAGCCGCATAGGGTACTTGCGCGTCACGCCCCGCAGCGACCGTGGCTGCCGAGCGGCGCGCCCCCGGCGTCGACGCCCTGCTCAGCGACGTGGCGGGCGCTGGTCCTCCTCGTCACGACTGCGCACGCCGCCGCCGTGCGGCGCGGCGGTAGTCCTGGAGGTGCCGCCCCATACGGCGCGGATCCCGGCGTCGCGCAACGCCTCGTCGAGGCAGGACAGCCGGACTTCGCACCCGCGACCGGCGAGGTTCGCGTCCGCGAGGCTCTCGGGATCGGTGCTGAAGAAGCGGGTGACGTCCATCTCGCGGCAGCCGGCGAGCGCGGTCCAGTCGGCGAAGCCTGTCTTGAAAGGGAAAGCGGCGCCGACGGTCTCGCCACCACGGTCGCGCCACGTGCCGTCTGCCGCGCCCGGCGCGCCTAGGAGTCGGAGCGCGGGCGCGCCGCGGCCGTCGCCGTGCGGCACGGGGTGGTTTGGACCGAGGTCGGAGTAGCGTTCGTTGAGGGCGTGGAGGAGCACCTCGTGGTCGTGCGCGCTCGGCGCGAGCAGGCCGAGAAGGAACGCCTCGATCTCTATGGGCATCGCCATGCCGCCCAGGCCGAAACACCGGGCCCAGAGCTCATTCTGCGAGAGGCTCACGCCGATGAGCGCGCGCTCGAGGGTCGATTCGGGTGTTCGGGACACGTTCGCGATCGACGCGCACCCGGCCCGTCGGGCGGTTCGGGCTCGGCCGTGCGCACGATCTCCTCGGCGGTGCGGGTGAGTCCCGTGTTCGTCGCGCGCGATCGGCGTCGAGATCACCGAGGAGATCCCGTGCGCCGAGACGCACGGTCCCTCGCCGAGCCGGTACTGGTCCGCATCCATCGCCCGGACGAGGTCGCTGCTCGCGCCGACCGTGGCGAGCCGGTCGGTCACCACGAGCGAGATGCTCGCTCCGTCGGCGAGCTCGATGGTCGTCTCCGCGAGGACGGCGACGAAGAGCAGGGCCCCGTCGACGAGCTCGTCGGTACCTCGATACCCGAGCACTTGTCAGAGCGTTGCCGGATCGGGAAGCTTGCCGGGACCGCTCACGCGAGCGTCGCGGCCGGATGTCGATCCGAGGGACACGGGGACCGCTGGCAGTGGACCATCTGCTGGCTTCGGAGCATGCAGGGGACGCAGTGCTGGCCTGGCCCTCACGGTAGAAGGGTGCTGAAAGATATCATCTGGCTGCGGGCGGCGTCGGTGGCTCGCGCCGGCTGGGCCTGCGACCCGGAGGCGGCAACGTGGTCGACGTAGACGAGGCGTACGGCGGCTTGGCGTCGCTGTTCGGCGACATCGCGGAGACGCTGTTCTCCGACCCTTCGTTCCGCGGCACACTCCAGAACATCGTCGACTTCGCGGTCGGGACCATCGAGGGTTGCGACGCAGCGGGGATCTCGATCGCCGGCGAGAACGCCGTCACGACGCCCGTGTACTCGGGGACGGTCGTCCTCGACGTCGTCGCGGCGCAACACGAGGCGGACGGAGGACCGTTCGCTGACGTGATCGCGGGCGAGCCGGTCGTCTACGCGGAGGACCTCGCAGACGAGGGTCGCTGGCCGGTGTTCGGTCCGCGGGCCGTCGCCGTCGGCGTGCGCAGCCTCGTCGCCTACCGCCTGGTGAGTGACACGGCGCTCGGAGCGCTCAGCCTCTACGCGCACCTCCCGCGTGCGTTCGGGATCGTGGACCGGACGAAGGGGCTGATCTTCGCGACGCACGCGGGCGTGGCGCTTGCCGCGACGCAGTTGCTGGAGGACGTGAGGACTGCGCTCGACAGCGAGATCCTGCTCGTCGAGAACCTCCGGGGCGCCCTCGCGTCGCGCGGGGTCATCGGCCAGGCCGAAGGCATCCTGATCGAGCGCGAGCGGATCACCGCGGAGGAGGCCTTCGGCGTGTTGCGGAGAGCCTCGCAGAACCTGAACATCAAGTTGCGCGCGGTCGCGACGTACATCGTCGAGACCGGCGAGGTCCCGGGAATCTGAGGTCACCTCGAATCCCGGGCGGCCGTCCCGCCCGGGATTCCGGCGCCTACGAGGTCGCGAAGTAGCCGGACGCGTCGATCACGACGTTCACGGCGGCGCCGTGGCTGTTGTAGATCTGGACGCCTCCGGAGCCCGAGGTGTCCGCGATCGTGAAGTTCGCGACGACCGCTCCCG
>DAHUXW010000082.1 GCA_027306925.1 Acidimicrobiaceae bacterium
CCGTGCGGTCGTCGGTGCGCGAGCCGCTCGCCGGCACGCACGTCGGTGGCGATCCGGCTCTGCTCCGGAGCGAGCGGACAGCGCCAGTCGCTCGAGCACCGGCACGACGGGTGGTAGGAGAAGTCGAGGTCGACGACGAGCGAGCGGTGGTCGTCGCCGAGGTCCGCGCCCTTCGCACCGTCGAGCACGTACCGCCCACCGCCGTAGGTCGTGCTCCCCGCAGGGCCGTCGTCTCGCCGTCGCCGGTCGCCAGCCCGAGCACGAGCCTCTCGCCCGCCTGCCGGGGGGAGAGCTCGAAGCGGAGCCCGGGGTCGTACGGCCAGTAGGCGACGCCCGGGTCGCGAAACGGGTCGTCCGCCGCGAGGGGGCTCTGCGGGTGCTCCCGGAGCAGCCGGTCGCGGCCCGCGCGCCAGCGCGCGTGGCCCCGCTCGGGATCGCGCTGCGAGCGGTCGGGCGCGACGAGCGCCATCCTACGGATCGCCCCGCCCCGCCCCGCCCCGCCCCACCCCGTCACGTCGGCGCGGGGCGTCCGGTCAGTTGTCGTAGCCGCCGATCGACGTGAGCGCTCCCGAGCGCAGGCGAGACCCGCCGTCGTCGTGCCCGTGACCGTCGCCTGCCGGCAGCTTGCGCAGCGCGACGACGCCGCCCGCGGCGGCGCTCGTCGACGTGGTGGAGGGCGCGTGTGTCGCCGTGCGCGAAGCGGTCGCGCGCGCCACTGCCACGGCGGACTGTCCCGTCGACGCCGCACGGTGCGCGGCCGACGCGCCAGACGACGTCAGGCCCCGCGCGGCGGCGAAGCCGCCGATCGAGACCCCCGCGACCACGACGGCCCTCGCGACCGCCCCGCCCGCGCCGGTGAGCCGCCGCGCGCGCCGCACACGTCGCGGCGGCGGCTGCGGCGACGACCCCAGTCCCTCGGTCCAGTCCTTCATGGCTCCTCCGTTCGGCTGCGCTCGTGACGCAGCGTGCCGAGAAGAGGTTCGCAGCACACGCTGTGGGCGCACCGACCGCTCGCCGTCAGGCAGCTGTGAACTGCGGCGGCGTGGGGCGCACCGGCCTCAGAGGTGGAACGGGGCGACCATCGACCTGGCAGAGCGGGCCGATCCGAGCCGCGCGAGGCCGAGCAGGTCCTCGGCGGTCGCGAGCAGCGAGTAGTGCGTGAACGGGAGCGCGACGCGCTCGCCGCGCGGAACCGACGGCGCGACGACGAAGGCGGCGACCCGGTTCGGCCCGGGCGACCCGCTCTCGTCCCACACGATGAACAACGCGGTCCGGCCCGACCGGTACTCGCGGCTCGCGACGATGTCCCCGACGGTCCGGGCGAGCCATGCGTCGCCGGTTGCGACCGAGCAGTCGTGCATGTCGTTGCAGACGTCCGGCGTGATGAACGTGAACGGCGCGGACAGCTCGAGCGGGTACCGCAGCGGGACGACGTCGCGCGCGCACGTCGCGCCGAGATCGACGTAGTAGACCGCGGGGTCGTGCCGCGCCGCGTACTGGCCCGAGGTGACGCGGTCGCACGGCCCGGGCATCGCCTCCTCGAGCGCCTTCCACCTCCCGCCGAGCTGGGAGAAGATGTTCGGCACCGACAGGCGGTGCGCGGCGGGCTCGGCGTCGTCGGTCACGCCGTCGGTGCTCCCCGAGGTGAGGGCGAGGTAGTTCGGCAGGCTCGGGTGCGCGACGGCGAGGTAGTCCGTCGCGAGGCCGCACTCGGCTGCGAGCCGGTTGAGGAACGGCGCGGCCGAGTTGCCGACGATCTGGCCGAACCCGTTGTTCTCCATGACGATCCACACGACCCGCGTGTACCGGCGGGGAGCCGGGGACCGTCCGCACGGACCGCGCGAAGCGCTCGCCAACGGCGTGGACGCCCGAGGCGCGCGCGCGGAGCCGCTCGCTCGCGCCGCCGGGCCGATCGCCGCGACCCCGAGGAGGAGCACGAGGAGGAGCACGAGGAGGATCGAGGTCGGTCCCGGCCGCCGGCGCGTCATGGGCGGAAGGTAGCGCTCGCGAGGATCGCGCCGCGCGCGCCGGCGATCCGGGCACTTCGAAGCGCTCCTGCGGACGGCGGGAGCGACACGACCCACGAACCTCGTCCGGACGCGAGCCAGAACGAGCCGACCACGACCGACCGTCCGTGCTCGTCGATGACCTCGCAGGTGACCGACGAGTCGCCGGGCAGGCCGTCGACGGCGACGAGGAGCCACGGATGGGGTCCGCCGTGCGCGTAGACCTCGCCGACCGCGCGGCCCGCCGCGCGAAGGCCCGCGACCTCGAGCCCGGACGACCGCGACGGTGCGACCGCGCTCGCGACCGCGCCCCGCGGGGCTCCCCAGACCCGTCCGACGAGGAACCCGGCGACGGCGGTCACGACGGCGGCGGCGCACGTGGCGACGGTCACGGGCCGCGCCCGGAGCCGGCGCCGGCGCTCCCCGCGCCGGGACGCCCCCTCCCCCGCTGCGCCGATGCGCTCGAGCACGCGGCGCTCGAAGCCCGGCGGGGGGTCCGCCTCGAGATGGACGGCGAGGAGCTGGTCGGCGACCGCGCCGAGCTGCGTGAGCGCCGTCGCGCACGCCTCGCACACCTCGACGTGGGCCACCGCCCGGGCGCGCTCCTCCCCGGTGAGCACGCCGAGCGCGAGCTCGGCGAGGTCCGCGGCCGCGTCGCCGCAGCCGTACCCGCCGGCTGCCGTGCGGTCCGCGGTCACCGGTCGGCCTCGCCGGCCATCGAGACGCGGAGCTTCGCCATCCCGCTGCGGATGCGGGTCTTCGCGGTACCGAGCGGGATCTGCTCGATGCGGCCGATCTCCGCAGCCGTGTAGCCGTAGGCGTGGGCGAGCACGAGCGCGCGCCGCTGCTCGGGCGGGAGCCCTGCGAGCGCCGCGTGCAGCCCTGGGATCGACAGCGCGACGTCGAGCGCGCGGTCGCTCTCGCGGTCGCCGCCCCCGAGCCGAGCGAGCTCGTCGCCGGCGAGCGGGACGCTCCGGCGGAGCCGCAGCGCGTCGATCGCCAGGTTGCGCGCGATCGTGAGCAGCCACGACGCGACCGGGGCCCGCGCCGGGTCGAACACCGCGGCGTGGCGCCACGCGCGCACCAGCGCCTCCTGCGCGACGTCCTGCGCGAGCGCGGCGTCGCCGAGCATCGCGAGCGCGAGCCCGAAGACGCGCCGTTCGTACCGGCGGACGAACACCGCCGCCGACTGCTCGTCGCGCGCCGCCATGCCCGCGACGAGCGCCTCGTCCGAGACGGCGGCCAGCCGGCGCGCGCTGCGAGACGGGTGGTCACCGCCCACCACGCGCACGGATCAGTAGCCGCCCGGCGCGGTCGTCGTCGCCCCCCGTACGGCGTGCGCCGAGACGCTCACGACGTGCCACGCGCCCGCGACACCCTCGCCGTGCGTCTCACCCGCCTTCGTGTCGCCGGAGTAGCGGTAGAGCGGCTCGCCGCGGTAGGTGACCTGTAGGCGGCCCCCGGGACGGGCCACGGTCCCGAGGCCGGACACACCCTTGCCGGCGATCGCGGCGCGCTGGCCCTTGGCGAGCAGCAGGGGCGGCCAGATCGACAGGCAGCCGCCGGTGCACGCGAGGTGACCGACGCGGTCCGCGCCGAAGTGGTAGAGCGTCTGGTTCGCGCCGTCCACGAGGACGCGGCCGAGCTTGGCGCGCGCCGCGAGGTCGACTCGCACGCCGCGCGAACGCGCCGCAGCCGACGGCCCGACCGCGTGCGCGGCCCTCGACGCGACC
Organism: Acidimicrobiaceae bacterium; assembly: GCA_027306925.1. Lineage (GTDB taxonomy): Bacteria > Actinomycetota > Acidimicrobiia > Acidimicrobiales > Bog-793 > JAJZBW01. Next base: position 3,740 of record DAHUXW010000082.1, read on the forward strand.
GACGGCGACGCCACGGCGGCGACCAGCCCACCGGCGAGCGCCGCGGACGCCGCGACCGAGGTGGCCACGACGACAGCTCGACCACGAGCCCTACCTGCTCGCCTGACGGCGGATGCACGCCCCATCTCGACCTCCCCACGCTCGGTCCGACCCGAGGGATACGGAGCGGGGCGTGCGAGGGATTGCCCCTCGGCCTGCCCTTACCGGCGCACCGGCAGCGGATCGGGCCGGTACAGGCCACCCGAGTGCGCGTCGCACGCCGTCACGAGCCGCGCCGTGCCCTTCGGCGGCTGGAAGTGGCCACGCCACTCGACGGGGGCGGGGCAGCTCACCGGACGGCCTCCCTCGTCCTCGACGTAGCGGAAGCACCGGCCCGGCTGGGTACTGAAGATCTCGTCGTAGCGGTTCACGCTCCAATGATCGCACGAACGGTGCGGGCTCGACGCGCGCGGTTCGCGCGCGATTGCGCGCTGATTCACCGAACGGTCAGGATCCGTTCACCTTCGGGCGCAGGCCGAGCGCCGTGCGGAGCGCCGCGCCGGCGGAGTCGGCCTGCCGGACCGCGGTCGCGAACGCGCCCTGCCAGGCCGAGTAGTCGAACGACCGGCTACCCCAGCCCTGGTCCAGGTCCTCGAGACCCTGCCAGACCGTGTTGTCGCTCGAGACGACCGCGTACATCGCCGTCGCGATGCGCGGCGGCGCGGAGCGGCGGAGCGCGTAGAGCTCCCGGCCCGAGCGCGCGACCGCCGCGGCCACGGGCCGGAGCGCAGCGTGCAACTGGGACGCGCTCACGGCGACCGTGAGCGCCGCGAGCTTCGGCTGGAACGAGGCGAACACCCGGTCCGCGGGCGTGACGATCGCAAGGTACCTCGCGCGGAGCGTCGCGAGCGGAAGCGTCGTCGCGGGTGCCGCCGACGCCGCGGTGCGCGAGGTCGCTCGCGACGACGGTGCCGCCGGGGTGCTCGACGGCGCGGCCGACGGCGTGCCACCGCACGCGGCGAGCACGACGACGAGCGCGGCGCACACCATGCCGGCCCGGGCGAGGCGCCGAGCCGCGGCGACACGGCGACGGGCGCGCGACCGACTCACGGGACGAGGATCCGGCCGCACTGGTCGCAGTGCGCGACGCTCCCCTCGGGAAGGTGGCGGAGGCGGTCGACCTCGGTCGCGGGCAACGTGAGGTGGCACCCTGCGCAGGTCCCGCGCACGAGCCGAGCGACACCCACCCCGCCGAGCTTCGCCCGAAGGGCCTCGTACTCCGCGAGCAGGTCGCGGGGGACCGCGGCGGCGAGCTCGCCGCGGCGCGTCGCGACGAGCGCACGCTCGCCGTCGACCTCCGAGGCGCTCGCAGCGAGCACCGATCGCGCGGCCTCGAGCTCGGCCTCGAGCTCGGCGCACCGGGCGTCCGCGGCCGCGAGCTCGCCGTCCAGGGGCTCGCTCGCCTCGAGCACCTCGAGCTCGTGCTCCTCGAGCTCCGCTCGGCGGCGACCGAGCGCGGCGACCTCGGCGGCCATGGCCTCCTGGTCCCGGTAGGACGCGGCCGCGCCCGCGCGTGCGCGCTCCTCGATCGCGGCGACGCGGGCGACCACCTCCGCGGTCTCGCGCTCGAGCTCGGCCTCGCGGGCCGCGAGCGCCTCGCGCTCGCGGCGTGCCGGGCCCGTCGACTCGCCGAGCGCGGCGAGCGCGGCGGCGAGCGCGTCGAGCGCGGCCTGCTCGGGCAGGTGCCGGCGGCGGTGCGCGAGCTGGTCGGCGTGGACGTCCTCGTCCTGCAGCGCCAGCAGCCGGTCGAGCGGGGAGCTCCCGGCCGGCGCCCCGTCGTCGCCGCCGATCTCGTCGCTCATCGGCCGGAGGCTACCGGCTCTCCGCTCCGGTCGCGGCCGTCCTCGCGTCGAGAAGGGCCGCGAGCAGCTCGGGAGTCGCCCCCGCCACCGGGCTCCGCCACTCGGACGCGTCGCGTACGAGCAGGTCGCGTCCCACGGCGTCCGCCACCGACGCACCGGCCTCCTCGCACACGAGCAGACCGCCGAGGTAGTCCCACGGTCCGCCGTGCGGCCCGCCCACACAGTCCACGAAGCCGTCGAGCGCGCCTTCGGCGACCGCGCACAGGTCGAGCGCCATCGCGCCGAGCGCCCGGTACTGCCGCCAGCCGAGATGCCGTGCCGGGTAGCCGGAGAGCCCGAGCGTCGCCCGGTCGACGCGCGTCACGCCGGACGGGGCGATCGGCCGCCCGTCGCGGCGCGCGCCCCGTCCGCGCACGGCCTCGTAGCGGGTCCCCGTGGCTTGGTTCACGACGAGCGCGACGAGCGGCCCCGAGCCGTCCAGCACGCAGATGCTCGTCGCGTACCAGGGAAGCCTGCGTGAGGCGTTCGTCGAGCCGTCGACGGGGTCGACGACGGCGACGAGCTCCCGGTCCGGCTCGTGGGCGCCGGACTCCTCGCTCACGACGCCGAGCCCGGCCGCGAGCAGCACGTCGACGGCCGCCGGATCGGCGACGAGGTCGCTCCGGTACTGGCCGGGGCGCGTCCCCGCGAGGCTCCAGTCCTCGAGCGACGCGAGCGACACCGCGACGGCGTCCGCGGCCCGCGTCAGGGCCTCGAGCAGTGCGTCGGGATCCACGGGATCGAGGCTACCGGGCGCCGCCCGGGGCGGACCTACACTCGCGCGTCTGATGGCCGTCATCGACGTCGCTGGCTATGTCACCGAGCTGAAGGACCACGCCGTCGACCACGGCTTCCACGTCCACGACGAGCGCCACTTCGTCGAGACCTACTCGCTCCGCCAGTTCTGGGAGGTCAACCTGCACCCCGAGGAGGGGTGCGGCGGGCCGATCGACCTCCACCTCGCGCTCGAGGTCGACCCGCGGACGCTGCTCGACTTCGAGGACGCGGTCGTCGCGCTCCCCGACGACGCCGAGCCGCCCGACAAGTGGTCCTTCCCGCTCACGTTCAACTGGGGCGTCCCGCCCCTGCCCAACGGCCCGGACCTGCTCCGACTCGCGATCGACCTCGCCGGAGTCGGCGGCGTGGACCTGCCGCTCGAGATCTCGGCGACCGACTCGTTCGGGTCGGTCACCGACCCGCCGGTGCGCCGACTCACGATCGTCGCCCGAGAGGATGTCTCGCTCGCCCGGGTGCTCGCGGGCGAGGAGCTGCTGTGCGACACCTTCGACCGCGCGCTCGCGGTGAGCAAGTTCCTGCTCGACGCGGCGCCCGAATGGCTCGGGGAGTGACCGACCGCCGGTGAGCCGCGGTCGGCCGTTCAGGGGACGCGCCGTCGGCGCCGCAGCGATCGCGTGCGCGGGCGCCGTCGCGGCGGGGTGCGGCAGCAGCGCGTCGGCGCTCGGCCATCGCGCGTGCCTCGAGGTGTCCGCTTCGCTCCACCGGTACACGTCCGTCGGACCCGCGGCGACGGGCGGGCTCGCGTCCGAGCGGCGCGCGGCCGCGCTCACCCCGCTTCGCGCGGCGCTGCCGCTCGCCGCGCTCGCCGCGAGCAGCGACGGGCAGTGGCAGGCGCTCGAGGCGACGCTCTCCGAGAGCTCGCGCGTGCCGGAGTCGGACCTCGTGAGCGCGCTCGAAGCCGAGTGCTCGGCAACCCTCTCACCGGGGGGCTGAGCGCGGCGACACGTGTTGCGCGCGGCGGCCGGCGGCGCCCACCCGCCCGCTCAGATCGAGTGGGCCGCGCCCTCGTCCCACAGCTTGATGCCACCGAGCAGGCCCGCGACGTTGTCGACGATCGTGAACCGCTCGTCCACGTGGCCCTGCGCGTGGCGGGCGTTGCCACCACCGATGAAGCAGTGGTCGAAGTTCAACAGCACGTGGAAGTTGTCGAGCGCCTCGACGAGGCGCTTGCGCCACTTCGAGAGCCCGATGCGCTGCAGCGTCGCATCGCCGAGCTGCTCGTTGTACGTCTGGTCCTTGCGGAACGGCGCTTGGGCGAGCTCGAGGTGCGGCGCGATGTTCCCGTTCGAGAACAGCCCGGTGCCGACCCCGGTCCCGAGCGTGACGACGAGCTCGAGCCCCTTCCCTGCGATCACCGCGAGGCCCTGGAGGTCCGCGTCGTTGGCGATCCGGCACGGGCGACCGAGGCGCTCGGCGAGCGCCGCGGTCGCGTCGAACCCGGTCCACTTGGCGAGCAACGAGTCAACGACACGCGAGCCCGGCCCGGACTCGGTGACGAAGTGCGGCGCGGTGAGCACCCGGCCCGCTCGCACGACGCCCGGGAACCCGACCGACACGCGGTCGTAGGCGGGCAGCGGACCGACGAGCGCGCCGAGCGCGGCGACGAGGCCGTCGGGCGGGAGCGGGTACGTCGTCGGGACGCGGACCCGGTCCGCGACCATGCGCCCCGTGGCGTCGAGCACCGCCGCCTTGAGGCCGGTGCCGCCGATGTCGATCGCGAGCGTGCGCGGGCTCGAGGGCCCGTCGGCCTGGTCCGACCCCACCGAGGCGCCGGGACCCCCCACCGGCGCGTCGGCGTCTCCGGACGCCGGTGCCGTCGCGACCGGGCCGCCCGCGCCGTCGGTCACCTGAGCACCGCCGTCCCGCTCGCGGGCCCGACGACCGCCCCACCGAGGGGCTCGTAGCCGACGAGCAGCTCGAGCAGCGTCCGCACACCGAATCCCGTTCCGCCCTTGCGGCGGTAGCCCGTGTCCTCCTCGGAGCGGGCTGGTCCCGCGATGTCGAGGTGCACCCACGGTGTCGTCCCGACGAACTCCTCGAGCAGCAGCCCCGCGGACAGGGCGCCGGCCTGCCCGGCGGTCCCGAGGTTCTTCATGTCCGCGATCTCCGACTCGATGTGCGAGCGGTAGCCGGCGGGCAGGGGGAGGTGCCACGTCGGCTCCCCGGCGCGCCGGGACGCGGCGCCGACGGCTTCGACGAGCCGGTCGTCGTTGCCCATGCGCCCCGCGATGCCCGATCCGAGCGCGACGACGCACGCTCCGGTCAAGGTCGCGAGATCGACGATCGCGTCCGGCGCGAGCTCGGTCGCGATGCTCAGCGCGTCCGCGAGCACGAGCCGGCCCTCGGCATCTGTGTTCAGCACCTCGATCGTCTTGCCGTTGCGGGCACGAAGGACGTCGCCCGGCTTGGTCGCACGCCCGCCGGGCATGTTCTCGGTCATCGGCATGAGACCGATGACGCGCACCGCGACGCCGAGCCGGCGGCATGCGCCGAGCGCGGCGAGCACCGCCGCCGCCCCGCTCATGTCCGTCTTCATCGTCATCATCCCGGTCGCCGGCTTGATCGACAGCCCCCCCGAGTCGAAGGTGATCCCCTTGCCGACGAGCACGACGGTCGGCACGTCCTCACCGACCGGCCCGCCGGGCACGTAGTCGACGCGCACGAAGCGGGGCGGCTCGGCGGAGCCGCGCGCGACGGCCATGAGCCCGCCGAGGTGCGCCGCGGCGATCTCGTCCTCGTCCATGACCGTGATCTCGAGGCCCTCGCGCTCCGCGACGCGCGTCGCGGTCTCGGCGAACGCGCGTGGCGTGCACTCCGCCGCCGGAGCGTTCACGAGGTCGCGCGCGAGGCCAACGGCCTCGGCCACGACCGCGGCCACTGCGACGCCGCGACCCGCGGCGTCCGCGTCCGCCCCGACGATCTCGACGCTCTCGAGCACGGCGGGCTCCGGCTCTGAGCGCAGGCGGTCGTACGAGTAGGCCGCGAGGAGCGCTCCCTCGGCGAGCGCGGACGCTGCGGTCGCCTCGTCGAGGCCCGGGGCCTCGAACCCGGCGAGCACGACGGCGAGCGAACGGGACCGGCCGGCCGCGCGGACCGCGGCCGCGCCGGCGCGCCGCAGCACCTCCGCGTCGACCTCGTCGAGCGGGCCGAGGCCGACGAGGATCTCGAGGGGGGCTCCGGCGTCGCGCGGCTCCCGCACGATCGTCGTCGCGAGCTTGGCCTCGAAGCCGCGCAGGCGGCATCGGCCCGCGTCGACCTCGAGCCCGCGCGAGGCGGGCACCAGGTCCGAGAGGACGAGCCAGGCGGTCGCGTCGAGCCCCTCGCTCACGTCGGCGGGTGCGGTGACGGTGATCATCGGCTACCGGGCTCCTTGTCGCTCGTCTCGTTCGTGCCGTCATCGGTACCACGACGCGGGGCCGAAGGCACGTCGACGGCCCGCACGTGCTCGTCCTCGGTCGCGCGCGCGAGCGCCCAGCACAGGTCCGAGAGGCGGTTCAGGTAGGGCCCGACGTGCGAAGGCGGGCCGGCGGCGGGCGGCTCGCCGGCCTCGGGCCCGGCCTCGCGCCCGGCGCCGGGCGCGATCGCCGTGGCGATCCGCTCGGCGCGCCGGACGATCGTGCGGGCGAGGTCGAGCGCCGCGGAGCACCGGCTCCCGCCGGGCACGACGAACCCGCGGGCGAGGTCGAGCGTCGCGGTCACCGAGTCGATCCGGGACTCGAGCGCGGCGACCATCGCGGGGGTGACCGCGGTCCTTCCGGGCTCGAGCTCGCCGCGTCGGTCCGGGCTCGTCGCGACCTCGGCCATCAGGATCCACAGGTCCCGCTCGAGCTCGACGAGGATCGTGTCGATCTCGTCACCGGGCCGGCACTCCGCGCGCGCGAGCCCGAGCGCGGCCTGCGCCTCGTCGACCGCGCCGTTGACCTCGATCGCGAGGCTGTTCTTCGGGACCCGGCCACCGGCCCGAAGGTCGGTCGTGCCGCTGTCGCCGCGACGCGTGTAGATCCTCACGGGCCGGTCGCAAGCAGCGGGACGAGCATCTCGGCGGCCGTGAGCGATCCGTGGCGCGAGACGAGGCGGAGCTCGCCCGTGTCCGACGGGTCGAAGAACGCGACCGGAGCGCTCGCGACGAGCGCGACGTCGCCGAGGCGCCGTGCGACGTCCGGCGAGGGCGCGTCGCCGAGCCATCGCTCCGCGACGATCTCCTCGCGAGTGCGCACCCACGCGACCTCCCCGTACCGCTCGCGACAACGCTCGGCGACGCGATCGGTCGTGCCCGCACGGACATGGAGCCACCGGAACCGGCCCTCGCCCGAGAGCGCGACGACGTCCGCGACGATCTCGGGCGCGAGCTCGACCGGCGCGTCGCGCACCTCGACCTGGCCGTGGTCCGCGGTCACGACGAGCGCCGCGTCCGGGGGCAGGACCGCGACCACGTCCTCGACGATCCGATCCGCGGCCCGCAGCTCCGCGTCGTAGTGCGCGCCGAGACCCGTGTCGTGCGCGACCTTGTCGACGCCGTCGTAGTACGCGTACACGAACGGCTCCCCCTCGGCGAGCAGCGTCGCGACGTCGACGGCCAGGCTCGACGGGACGCGCCAGCCGACGAGGCGAGCGCCGCGCAGGTGCGCGTCGGTGAAGCCGGAGCCGGCGAACTCCGCTCTCGAGATCACCGGGCACGCGCGACCGAGGAACGGGGCGTGCGGCTGGAAGCGCCCCGGCGGAATGAGCTCGCGGGCGTCGCCCACGGGCGTCGCCCACTTCAGCACGTTCAGCACGCCCGAGTCCGTCGCGACGCGGTAGCCCACGATGCCGTGCGCGCTCGGCGCCATGCCGGTCGACAGCGACGTGAGCGCCGTCGCGGTCGTCGTCGGAGCGACCGAGGTGATCGGCCCACCCGGCATCGCACCGAGAACGGGGAGCAGCGAGCGGCGCTCGTCGAGCTGCTGGAACCCGAGGCCGTCGAGCACGAGCAGCACGACCTGGGACGCGCGGCGCGCGACCTCCGGGAGCCACGCCGGACCGTCCTCCCGGTCGCGACGCAGGAGCGCCGGCACGACGCTGGTCAGGCACGCGCCCCCGTAGTCCGGGAGCACCGGGGGGGCGCCGCACGGCGACCGGCGCTCGAACGGTGCACGCGCGGCCCCGCCGAGGGGCGTGGACGCCGCCGGCACGCCCGCCACGTCGTCCATCGAGCCCAGCATACGACGAGCCGCGCAGGGGCCGTAGCATGGCGAGCGTGAAGGTCTCGACGCGCGGCGACTACGCGAGCAGGGCGCTGCTCTCGCTCGCGCTGCGCGCGGACAGCCAGGGACCGACGTCGGTGCGCGACATCGCGGAGCGGACCGGGCTTCCGCAGCCCTACCTCGAGCAGATACTCCTCGCGCTGAAGGGTGCCGGCCTCGTGCGGTCGAAGCGCGGCGTCGGCGGCGGCTACGTGCTCGCCCGACCGCCCGAGGAGATCACGCTCGGTGCGATAGTGAGCGCGACCGACGGACCGATCGCTGTCGGCGACTTCGGCGCGCCGCACGAGAACGGCGCGTGCGACCACGAGGGCCAGTGCGTGCTGCTCGCGGTCTGGTCCGAGGTCGGCACGCACATGCGCGCGCACCTCGACTCGTTCACGCTCGCGGACATGGTCGCCCGCGCGCGCGACGCCGCCGCGGTGCTCGCGCCCGTCGACTGACCCCGCCCGGCGCACGGCCCCCGTGGCGCGGAGCGCGCGCCGCGCGCGCCCTGGCTCCTATCCGCAGTCCCCGCGGCGCGCGGTCACGCGTTCCACGTCGCGAGCGCCCGGACGTCCCGCTCGTACCCGAGCTCGCTGATGCTCCCGGTGTCGAGGCAGAGGCGCCGCCCCTCGCTCGCCGAGAGCTCGAGCCAGCGCGCGGCGAGCACGCGAAGGAAGTGGCCGTGGGAGAACACGACGACCGGGTCGGCCGCGCGCGGGTCACCGTGCGCGGGGAGCGACGTGATGCGCTCGAGGACCCGGTCCGCTCGCGCCGCGACGTGCACGGGCGACTCGCCGCCGGGGCAGCCGTCGACGAAGACCTGCCAATCGGGGCGCCGGGCGCGGATCTCCTCGGTCGTGAGCCCCTCGTACTCGCCGTAGTCCCACTCGACGAGCTCGTCGTGGACCTCCGCGACGTCGCCGAAGCCCGCGATCCGGCACGTCGCGAGCGCGCGCCCGAGCGGGCTCGACAGGACCGCCGCGAACCGGCGGCCCCCCAGCCTCCGGCCCACGGCCTCGGCCTGGGCGCGCCCGCTGTCGTCGAGCGGCACGTCGGTCCGGCCCGTGTGGCGGCCGGTCGTGCTCCACGTCGTCGCGCCGTGGCGGACGAGCACGATCGGACGGCAGCCGCGCGCGCCGCTCACGCGCGGGCCCGTCGCACGCGCCGGGCGCGCCGGCGACCGCCCACGCTCAACTTCTCGCGTGCGGATGCCGTCCGTGGAGGTGCGGTCACGCAGGTGGAATGCAGGTGGTCGCTCATCGGGATCCTCGCCCGGCGCAGCTGGCGGGACCGGTGGGCCCGCGTGCGATCCGCTGGAATGCGCTGCGCCGAAGTGGTGTTGGGAACGGTGCAACCTTAGAACGAGTCCGGGTCGGCGGAGCAGTCGACCGCTCCGGGCCCACGTAGCGAAGGAGAGGAAACCATCTCCACCACGACTTACGCAGACGACACGATGGACAGGACCGGCGGCGGCCCCGACCTCATGCGGCTGTTCCTCGACGACGTCGGCCGGCACCCGTTGCTGAGCTCCGACGAGCAGACCGCGCTCGCTCAACGCGTCGAGGCCGGCGACGAGGCCGCTCGCGACGAGATGATCGCGTCGAACCTCCGCCTCGTGGTGCACTGGGCCCGTCGCTACCAGGGGCGCGGGGTCGACCTCACCGACCTCGTCCAGGAGGGGACGTTCGGCCTCATGCGCGCGGTCGAGAAGTTCGACTGGCGCCGTGGCTTCAAGTTCTCGACGTACGCGACCTGGTGGATCCGCCAGTCGCTCCAGCGCGCCGTGCAGTCCAAGGGGCGCACGATCCGCCTCCCCGAGGACGCGGTGGCCGCCGAGGTGGCGGCGGACCGAGACGGTGACGAATCTCGTCCGCACCTGCCGCGCGTCGTCGCGAGCCTCGACCAGCCGGTGGCGAGCGAGGCGACCACGACCCTCGGCGACCTGCTCGCGGGGGACGAGGCGCCGGTCGACGAGTCCGTGAGCGAGTCCATCTCGATCGAGCGGCTCGGAGACGCGCTCGGCCGGCTTCCGGAGCTCGACCGCGACGTCGTGCGGATGCGCTTCGGGCTCACCGGTGATGCACCCGCGTCGCTCGAGACGACCGCGCGCGCGCTCGGGATCGGCGTCCGCCGCGTCCGGAGCATCGAGGCGGCGGCACTCAGGTTCCTCGCGACCCAGCCCGAGGTCGGAGCGCTGCACCCCGCTGCGTGACCGTGTGCGCACTGCACGGTCCGTCGGCGCATCATGGTCCGTCGTCGCGCCGCGGCCGGCTGACGGGCCGGACCTCACCGGAACGCGGCGAGCACGTCGACGAGGTCGTCGGGCAGGGGCGCGACGTACTCGCGGGGCTGCCCGTCGACCGGGTGCACGAGTCGAAGGCGCTCTGCGTGCAGGAACGGCCTCGGGCAGCTCGCGTCCCGACGCCGACCGCCGTAGCGCGCGTCGCCGAGCACCGGATGCCCGATCGCCGACAGGTGGACGCGGATCTGGTGCGTCCGCCCGGTGTCGAGCTCGACCTCGAGGAGCGTCGCGTCGATCGGCTCGTGGAACCGCTCGAGCACGCGGTAGCGGGTGCGAGCGGCGCGCCCGCGCGCCGAGACCGTCATGCGCGTCGGGTCGCGCTCGGAGCGGCCGACGGGAGCCTCGATCACCCCGTGCTCCGCGGCAGTCGAGCCGACGACGAGCGCCCGGTACGTCCGTCCCATCGATCGTGACGCGAGCTGGCCGACGAGCGACCGGTACGCGTCGGGCGTGCGCGCGACGACGAGGAGCCCGGACGTGTCCTTGTCGAGCCGGTGCACGATACCCGGGCGCATCGGCTCGCCGGCTCCCGCGAGGGCGGCGTCCGCGACGTCCGGGAACCGCTCGACGATGCCCGCGGCGAGCGTGCCGTGGCGGTGGCCGGCGCCGGGGTGGACGACGAGGCCAGGCGGCTTGTCGACCACGACGATCGAGTCGTCGGCGTGCACGACGCGGAACTCGACGCGCTCGGCCGTGACGGGAGAATCGGCCCCGTCGACCTCGGCCGCGCCTGCGCGCACCTCGAGCCGTTGGCCGGCGGCCACCTTGCGGTGGCGCGAGTCGGCCGGGCGCCCGTCGAGGAGCACTCCCTCGGCGTCGACCAGGCGTGCGACGTCCGCCCGCGTGAGGCCGGTGAGGAGCGCGACCACCTTGTCGACGCGCTCGCCGTCGAGGCTCGCTGGGATCACCGTGCCCCCACCGTCGCCGCTCACCGGGGTCCGCCGCTGTCCGCGAGGTGACCCGCCGCGGTCCCCGAGGGGCGAGCGGGGGGGTCGAGCGGCGGCGAGCCGTGCGACTGGTCGCCGCCCGGCGGAACGCCGCGCGACGCACGGCGCCAGACGCCGACTGCGAGCGCAGCGCATCCGCAGACGATGCACGCGTCCGCGACGTTGAACGTCGGCCAGAACCCGACGCGCACGAAGTCGACGACCGCCCCCGCGTGCCCGCGGAACAGTCGATCCGCGAGGTTCCCCAGCGCGCCGCCGAGCACGAGGCCGAACGCGCCGGCCTGCGCGGCGTTCGGCGCGCCGCGCGCGAGCCAGACGACGACACCCGCGAGCGTCGCGGCGACCACCACGATGGGCACCGTCAGCCCCGAACCGAGCGAGAACGCGACGCCGGTGTTGTACGCGAGCTCGAAGGACACCGGGCCGAACAGGTGCACGGGCCCGCGTGCGAGTTGGTCGACCGCGAGCGACTTGGTCACCTGATCGGCGGCGACGACGACCGTCGCCAGGGCGAGGACGGCGGCGAGCCGCCGGCCGCGGGCCGCCGGGCGGGGCGCCTCCCCGCCGGGCCGGATCAACGGCGGGACAGCCCTCCGCTCTTGCAGGCGATGCACAGGCGCGCGTACGGGAGCGCCTCGAGCCGCGCCGCCGGGATGAGCTCGCCGCAGCCCTCGCAGATTCCGTACGTGCCGCGCTCGATCTTCACGAGCGCGTCGTCGATCTCCTCGACGGCGGCGAGCGCCTGGGCGCTGAGCGCGAGGTCGCGCTCCCGGTCGACCGTGACGGTGCCCCCCTCGCCCGACTCCTCGTCGAACTGGATGTCGCCGGGCTCCATCTCCTCGACCAGCGACTCCGCCTCCGCACGGAGGCTGCGGGCCTGCTCCACGTACGTCGCCCGCTCCTCGGTGAGCAGGGCGAGCTGGCGCGCGAGGAACTTCGCGTCGCCCGTGTACCCCGCGCCGGCCTTCGGCGCCGACCGACGCGCCGCGGTCGCCGGCGCGCCAGCGGCCGCACGCAGGCCGCCGGACGTCTTCGTCGAGGAGGGCGCGCTCCTCGCGGGCGCTGCCGTCGCCGTCGCGGGCGTTGCCTTCGCGGCGGCCCGCCGCTTCGCCGCTCCCC
>DAHUXW010000092.1 GCA_027306925.1 Acidimicrobiaceae bacterium
GTGGAGCTGACGGGATTCGAACCCGTGACCTACTGGTTGCAAACCAGTTGCTCTGACCAGCTGAGCTACAGCCCCTCGGACGGCCCGCGACCCCGTGGCGGGGTGGTGGCGGGCCGGCCCTCCATCGTACGTGCTGCGCCCACTGGCCGGGAACGGCGCCCGACCGGTGCCCGCGGCCCGCGCCTCAGTGCGTGCCGACGGCCGCGCGCAGCGACTGCCGGAGCGACTTCGTCGTCGCGAGCACCGCGGTCGGCTCGTAGCCGCAGTGCGCCATGCAGTTGTCACAGCGCGGGTCGTTGCCGCGGCCGTACTTGCTCCAGTCGGTGGTCTCGAGCAGCTCCTTGTAGGTCTCCGTGTACCCGTCGGCCATGAGGTAGCAGGGCCGCTGCCAGCCGAAGATCGAGTAGCTCGGGATCCCCCAGGGCGTGCACTGGTAGTCCTCCTTGCCCTCGAGGAAGTCGAGGAACAGCGGCGTGTGGTTGAGCCGCCAGCGCCTGCGGTGACCGTCGCCGAACGCGTCCGAGAACATCTCCTGCGACTGCCGCACGCCGAGGTAGTGGTCCTGGTCCGGCGCCTTCTCGTACGCGTACGCGGGCGAGATCATCATCGCGTCGACCTTCAGGTCGTCGTTCAGGAAGTCGAGCACCTCGCGGACGGTCTTCGGCGAGTCGGTGGAGAAGAACGTCGAGTTCGTCGTGACGCGAAAGCCACGGTTCTTCGCCTCCCGGATCGCCGCGACGGCCTCGCGGAAGACACCCTCGCGGTCGACGGCCTGGTCGTGCCGCTCTTCGAGGCCGTCGATGTGGACAACCCAGGAGAAGTACGGCGAGGGCGCGAACCGCTCCAGCTTCCGGCGCAGCAGCACCGCGTTCGTGCACAAGTAGACGAAGCGCTTCCGGGCGATGAGACCGGTCACGATCTCCTCGATCTGCGGGTGCAGAAGCGGCTCGCCGCCCGCGATCGAGACCATCGGCGCACCGCACTCCTCGATCGCCGCGAACGCCTGCTCGGGCGAGAGGCGCTTGCGCAGGACCTCGGTCGGGTACTGGATCTTGCCGCATCCCGGGCACGCGAGGTTGCAGACGAAGAGCGGCTCGAGCTCGACGATGAGCGGGTACTTCTGCACGCCCTTCAGCTTCTGGGAGAGCAGGTACTTCGTCATCGTGAGGTTCTGCCGGAAGGGAATTCCCATTACAGATCACCGACCTCCAGGAAGGCTGTTCCATCGACGCTAACGGGCGCCCACCGTCGAAGCGTGCGGGCGGCGGACACCATCGAGCGGTACGCGCGGCTGCCCGCCCGCACCGTCCACGGCGACCAGAACTCGCGCCCCGGGACGTCGATCACGACGCGCACGACCGCGAACGGGCGCCTGCGGGCGAGCGGCTCGCACCAGTACGACTCCATGTCGACCGCGGCGGCGCCGCCGGCCGCGGCGAGGCGCCGCGCCTCCTCACCCCTCACGATCGACGGCGATGACACGATCGCCCGGTGGTGCACCGTGAGGCCCGCAGCCGAGAGGAGCGCCGCGACCGCCTTGCCGTGGGGGAGCTCGACGCGTTCGGCCGCCGTCGTCGACGAGACCGCGCTCGCGACGACGACGTCGCCCGCCGCGATCCCCGGGACGAGCGCTCCCGCGAGCCCGATGACGACGACGGGCCGCCCCGGCGCGAGCGCGCGGTCGAGTCGCGCGCGCGCGGCGGTCGCCCGGGCCGGTCCCATCCCGATCCGCTCGATACCCGCGGCACCGGCGCCCCGGCGCGCCGCGCGGGCTTCGACGCGCAGCGGGGCGAGGAACACGGGCCCCGCGTCCGCGTGGGCGTCGCTCACGCGTCCGCCTCGGACGTGCCCGACGAGCGCCTGCGCCGCGACGACCGGGCGCGTCCGGGCGCGCCGTCGCGCGGACCGTCGGCCGCGTCCTGCTCGGCGGCGGCGTCGGGCGTGGCGGCACGGTCCGGCGCGTGCGGCAGCGCGGACGCGACCTCGGGCGCCTCGCCGCCCGGTCGCACCGCGCGCAGCCACCGCCCGAGGGCGGTGACTGGGAAGCACAACCGGTACAGGCCGTAGTTGATGTAGAAGTCGCCCGGGAAGCCGGTGCCCGTGTACCACGGCTCGTCCCAGTTGCCGTCGGCGCGCTGGGTCGTCGCGAGGAACGCGACCCCCCGCCGCGCCGCGGCGCCCGCGGCCTCGCCGGCCGAGACAAGCGCGAGCAGCGCCCACGCGGTCTGGGACGCGGTGGACACGCCCTCGCCGCGAAGCGTCGGGTCGTCGTAGGAGCGGATGTCCTCGCCCCAGCCTCCGTCGTCGTTCTGGTGCGCCTCGAGGAACGCGACCGCACGGCGGACCGCCGGGTCGTCGGGGTCGGTTCCGGCGGCGACGAGCGCGGGCACGACCGCCCCGGTGCCGTAGACGTAGTTGACGCCCCACCGCCCGTACCAGGCGCCGTCGGGCTCCTGCGCCTCGCGCAGCCACGCGACCGCGCGCCGGATGCGCTCGGGATCGGCGCCGCGCTCGTCCGAGAGCATCTCGATCGCGTGCGCGGTCACGTCCGCGCTCGGCGGGTCGATCACGGCGCCGAAGTCCGAGAAGGGAAGCTGGTAGAGGATCTGGCGCATGTTGTCCGCGTCGAAGGCTCCCCACGCCCCGTCGCTCGAGACCATCCCCTCGAGCCACGCGACGCCACGGGCGACCGCCGCGTCGACCGCCGAGGCGTCGGGCAGCGCGACCCTGCGAAGCGCCATGACGACCTCTGCGGTGTCGTCGACGTCCGGGTAGTTGTCGTTCGCGAACTCGAACGACCAGCCTCCCGTCGGCACGTCCGGCCGGCGCACCGCCCAGTCGCCGCGCACGCGCACCTCCTCGCCGAGGAGCCAGGTCGCGGCGCGCACGAGCCGCTCGTCGTCCGGCGCGACGCCCGCGTCGCTGAGGGCGATCGTGGCGAGGGCGGTGTCCCACACCGGCGACTGGCACGCCTCGAGCATGCGCGTCGCGTCACGGCGGATCGTGAAACCCTCGAGACCCTCGAACGCCCGGGCGATCACCGGGTGGTCGAGCGCGTAGCCGCGCAGGTGGAGCGCGAGGATCGAGTAGACCCATGGCGGCTGGATCCCGCCCCATCCGCCGTCCGCCTCCTGGCGCCGCACGACCCACCGTTCAGCCGCAGCGAGCGCGGCTTCGCGCACGGTCGAGCGCACGAGCCGGCGCGCCGCGAGGCGCTCGTACCCGTGGAGCACGCGGTCGAGGAGCGTGAAGCGGCCCTTCCAGTCGCGAAGCGACGGGCGCGGACGGCTCGGACGCCGCCCGGTACGGAGCTCGTCGATCGCGAACGGCAGCGCGCGCGCCGGCCGGTACGCGGCGACGATCGTGAGCGCCACGACGGTCTGGCGCGCCCAGCAGCCGAAGTCGTAGACGTTGAGCGGAATGCGAGCCGGGAGCAGGATGAGCTCCGGGGGCAGCGCGGGAAGCTCGTCCCAGGACCACAGGCCGAAGAGCGCGAGCCAGATCCTCGTGAACACTCGCGACGCCTCGAGCCCGCCGCGCTCGCGCACGAAGCGCGAGGCGAGCGCCATGTGCGGCTCGCTCGGCGTGTCGCCGGCGATCCGCAGCGCGATGTACGCCTCGACGGTCGTCGAGAGGTCGCCCGGGCCGCCGAAGAAGTTCGCCCACGTCCCGTCCTCCCGCTGCTGCGAGCGGATCCACCGGGCGGACGCGGCCGCGTCCTCGGTCTCGAGATTGCCGAGGAACGCCCGCAGCATCAGGTCTTCGGCGTCCATCGTCACGTTGGTCTCGAGGTCGCCCTTCCACCAGCCGTGCGGGCTCTGCAGCGCGAGCAGGTGGGAGCGGGCGCGCGACAGCGCCGCGCTCGCGCCGGCGTGCTCGGCCGGCGGGACGAGGTCGCCGCGCTCGACGCTCACGGCTAGAAGTCCCGCTCGACGACGAATCGCGCGACGTCCGCTAGCTCGGCGGCCGCGCTCGGCACGAGGTCCGTCCGGTCGAGCGCCGCGAGCGCGGACGCGAGCCGGCGGTCCGCCTCGTCGAGCGCGGCGGAACGGCCGCCGCACGCCTCGACAAGGTGCGCGGCGCGCGCGATCTGGACCTCCTCGAGGTGCTCCGCCGCGAGGATCACCGCGAGCTCCTCGGCCGCGCCACCCCCCGTGGCGAGCGCCGCGGCGACGGGGAGGGTCTTCTTGTGCTGGCGCAGGTCGCTGAACGCCGGCTTCCCGGTCGTGAGCGGGTCACCCCAGATGCCGAGGAGGTCGTCCACCGCCTGGAAGGCGAGGCCGAGCTCCACGCCGTAGGTGTCGAGCGCCGCGACGGTCGCGTCCTCGGCCCCCGCGAGCACCGCGCCGATGGCCGCCGCGCACCCGAGCAGCGCACCGGTCTTTCCAGCCTCCATCGCGAGGCAGCCCGCGACGTCGACCCCGGGCACCGACTCGAACGCCATGTCGAGCGCCTGCCCGGCGATCATGGCGGCGGTCGCGTCCGCGATGCAGCGCGCGGCGCGCGCGGGGTCGGGACCCGCAACGGGCAGGGTCGCGACGACGGGCCCGCCGGGCTGGAGGGCGTCGGGCCGGAGCACGACCTGCTGCGCGAGTGCGAGCAGCGCGTCGCCGACGATGACCGCACGGCCGATCCCGAACAGCGCCCACACCGTCGGCCGGTGGCGTCGCTCGGCGTCCTCGTCGATGACGTCGTCGTGGATGAGCGAGAAGTTGTGCACGAGCTCGACCGCGACGGCGCCTGGGGTACCGACCGAGCCGTGCGCGCCGGCGGCCTCGGCGGACAGGACGGCAAGCGCCTGGCGCACGCCCTTGCCGCCGTCGCCGCCGACCGGCTCGCCGCGAGCGTCCACCCAGCCGAGGTGGTACGCGGCGAGCGGCCGCAGCTCCGGCGACAGCCGGTCGACCGCGGCGCGAAGCGCCGGGGTCACGAGCTCCCGCGCCCGGTGGAGAACATCCGGCACACGTTGTGTCGGGATCACGCGACGACCTCCTCGGCATGCTCCGGCATCTCGGCGGCGCGCGGCACCGCGCGCTCGCGTCCCACGAACCTCAGCGTCCCCGCTGCGGCAGCGACACCGCTGCGCACCGCGCCCTCCATCGTCGCAGGCCAACCGGTGTCGGTCCACGCCCCCGCGAGATAGAGCCCCGCGATCCCGCTCGCCGGGCGCGGGCGCAGGCGCTGGGTGCCGGGCACGCCACGGAACGTCGCCGCGTGCTCGCGGCTCACGACCGCGTCGACGACCTTCGCGCCGCGGGCCGCGGGGAACAGCGCTGCGAGGGCATGCGTGTACCGCTCGATGAGCGCGTCGGGGCGCTCGCCGTGCTCGTCGTCGGCGCCCGACACCGACACCGCGACGCACTGGCCGTCCGCGGGGTCGAGGCCCGAGGACTCGGTCGTGTCGAAGACGAACTGCACGGGCGAGCCCACGGCGGCGGCCACCTCGTGCGCGACGACACGGCGGTCGTAGACGAGGTGGACGTCGATGATCGGCGAACGCCCGAGACCCTCGAGCGACGCGGGGTCGTGGAGGCCCCCGGCCGGGAGCAGCTGGGCGGCGGCCTCGTGCGGGACCGCGAGGACGACCGCGTCCGCGTCGACCGGCTCGCCGTCGACGACGACGCCGGTCACCGACGGCGCTCCCGTGGCTCGGTCCCGGGTGGTCCGCAGCACGGTGACCCTCGCGGACCGGCGGACGGTCGCTCCGGCACGTCGAAGCACCGCCTCCGCGGGATCCGCGTGGAGCTGCGCGAGCGGGACGCGGGACCAGCCGAGGTCGGCCGCGCCGGCCTCGGTCAGCAGCCCCGTCTTGAAGACCTTCGCCGCGAGCGCGAGCGATGCGTCCTTCGCCCGGACGTTCACGGTCGGCAGCGCGATGAGGTCCCACAGCGCGGCGATCGCGGAGGGGCGCTGACCGTGCCGTGCGAGGAACGCGCCGAAGGTCTCGGTGTCGAGCGCCGCGTCCGTGAGCCGCAGCCTGCGGAGCGCGAGCGCGGCCCGCCCGAGCCGGGCGCGGTCCGCGATGCCGAGATGGCCGTAGGCGAGCAGCGACGCCCCGAGGTGGAGCGGTGCGGGAAGCCCGCTCCTGCGGATCCACGACAGGGCGGGTTCGCCGCCGCCGTGAGTCGGGCGAAGGACGGGGATCTCGAGCCGCTCCTGCATCGGCGCGTGCGCGGCGGTGCCGATCCGCTCGAGGAAGCGTCGGTACGCGATGCAGCAGCGCATGTGGACGTGCTGGCCGTTGTCGAACGAGAGCCCGTTGCGCCGGAACGACCAGGTCGCCCCGCCGAGGCGGGGCCGGCTCTCCAGGAGCGTCACCTGCGCGCCGCCGTCCACGCACGCGACGGCGGCGGCGAGCCCGGCGAGCCCGCCGCCGACGACGACGACGTGCGGCGCGGCGGACGCGCTCATGCGCCGATCCCCGCGAGGCTGCGCGCCGCGACCCACGCCTTCTCCCACACCGGCAGCGACACGCGGTGGTCGAGCACCGCGAGCGGGTCACGCTCGATGCGGCCGAGCAGGCGCTGGTAGATCCCGGCCATCGCCGAGACGCACGCCCGCGACCGGTGGTCGAGCAAGTCGAGCAGCCCGAGGCCCTCCGCGTAGCGCAGCTTCGCCCGGCCGGCCTCGAAGCGGACGAGGTCGACCAGCGCGTCGAGCGGACCGCTCGCGTCCTCGGCGCAGCCGAAGCGGGCGAGGTCCTGCGCGGGGAGGTAGACGCGACCCATCACGTCTCGGTCCTCGACGATGTCGCGCAGGATGTTCGTGACCTGGAGGCCGATGCCGAGGGTGTCGGCGAGCCCGGCGGCGGTCGCGTCGTCGGTGCTCCCGAACACCGCGAGGGACAGGCGACCGATCGAGCCCGCGACGCACCGGCAGTAGACGACGAGGTCCTCGAAGGTCTCGTAGCGCTGCTGGCGGCAGTCCATCTCGCAGCCGGTCACGATCTCCCCGAGCGCGTCGGGCGGGATCGGGAAGCGGCGCGACGCGTCGCGCAGCGCGACGAGCACCGCGTCGTCGCCCACGTCGCCGGACGCGAGCGCCTCGATCTGGGAGCGCACCGACGCGAGCGCGTCGCGCTTCTCCTCGGCCGAGCCCGGCCCGTCGCCGACGTCGTCGACCCGGCGGGCGAACGCGTACAGCGCGGACATCGCCTGGCGCTTCGGCGTCGGGAGGAGGCGGATCCCGTAGGCGAAGTTCTTCGCCTCCGTGCGCGTGATCTCTTCGCAGCGCGCGTACGCGGCCGCTATGTCGGGCGCGCTCACGCCCGTAACCGGCCCGCGAGCACCGAGACGGTCCTCGCGAGCATCGCGGCCTTCGTCGCCTTCACCGGGTGCGCGAGCACGTCGTAACCCGCGCGCGCGATCGCGTCGAGCTGCGCGAGCCCGCCGCCGGCGAAGCCCGCGAGCGCGTACCGCCCCCCGCCCGAGACGAGGCGCACGAGCGGCAGGCCCGAGACGATCAGGTCGCGTGCCCGCCCGACCTCGAACGACATGAGCCGGCGCATCTCCGCGCTCACGACCCGGCCGCCGAGCTGGGCCTCGTCGACACCGAAGCGCGCGAGGTCCTCGAGCGGCAGGTAGACGCGCCCGGCGCGGTAGTCCTCGGCGACGTCCTGCCAGTGCTCGACGAGCTGCAGCCCCGTGCAGATCCGGTCGGAGTGCCCCACCGCGAAGTCGTCGGTGCGACCGAGGACCGCGAGCACGAGCCGGCCGACCGGGTTGGCCGAGAGCGCGCAGTAGACCTCGAGCTCCGCGTAGGTTGCGTAGCGGTCGACGACCTGGTCCTGGCGGTTCGCGGCGAGCAGGTCGGCGAACGGCCGCCGGTCGACGCCGAGCTCGCGGGCGGTCGTGCCCATCGCGGCGAACACCGGGTGTTGCGACGTCCCGGCGATGGCCCGGTCGATCTCCGCGTCGACCCAGTCGAGCTGGCGGTCGCGGTCCCCCGGCGCGAGATCGCCCACGTCGTCGACGAAGCGCGCGTACCCGTAGACCGCGAGGAAGTGGCGGCGCACGGCGCGCGGCAGCAGTCGCGACGCGACGGTGAAGTTCTCGGACGCGGACTTCGCCATGACCGAGTGCGTGTCGAGGGCCGGACGCACGTCGTCACGCCGGCTCTCGCCGACGAACGTCATCTGGCGACCCGGCCGCGCCCCGCGGGAAGGCTCGCGGACGCGCCCCCCGGCCGCCCGTCGGCGGTCGCCGCCGGGCGACGCGAGACGCCCCGGGCGGGCGTGCGCGCGACGCGCTCGATCTCGGCGAGCGCCGAGGCGGCGATGCCGGCGGCGTCGAGGCCGAGCCGGGCGAGGATCGCGTC
>DAHUXW010000048.1 GCA_027306925.1 Acidimicrobiaceae bacterium
GCGGTCGAGGCCGAGCTCGAGCTGCTCGGGCAGCGGCTCGAGCAGCTGACGGCGAGCTTCGAGTCGCTCGAGCTGATGGCGTCCGAGCTCGTGTCGGTGGGGGACCGTGACTCGGTGCTACAGGCGATCGCGCAGCGCGCGACCACCGCGGTGCGCGCGCGGCGCTACCTCCTAGCGGTCCATCTGCCGCGCGAGCCGTCTGCGCGGATCCATTCGGTCGGCTTTCGACACGACGAGGCGGAGCGGATGGCGGCGCTCCTGCTCGCGTCGCCTGGAGCGGAGGCATCCGCGGAGCGGCTCGTCGTCGACGTCACGTCGTCGAACCACGCGTTCGGGAGCCTCGCCGCATTCGACCCCCTTGCGGGGCGTTTTCTCCCTGAGGAGGCGCGGGCCCTCGAGGCCTATGCGGGGCACGCCGCCGCGGTGCTCGAGGCGACCGCAGCGCTCGCCGAAGCGCGCGAGCGTGCGGAGACGATGAGCGTGCTGTTCGCGCTCGCGACCGAGCTCGCCGAGGTCACGACGCGCGAGGACCTCGCGCGTCGGCTCGCGCGTGCGATGCACGCGGTCGCCGACTGCGACGCGGTCGCGGTCTTCCTCTGGTACGCCGCGACGTCCCGGCTCGAATGCGCGGGCCGTTCGCGCCGGTCGGGACGCGACGGCCGTGTCGAGTACCGGCCGGAGCTCGCGATCGTGCCGGGCGCGTCCGCGCTCGTCGCCCGGTCGACCGCGGCGCCGGAGCCGGTCGTGCTGGAGGACGACGGGTCCGAGGCGCCGGTCGCGTGGATCCACCGCCTGACGGGAGGCCCGTACGGCGTCGCGATGCCCGTCGTCGCGCAGGGCGAGTGCTTCGGATACGTGGCGATCGGCGACACGGCGGAGGTGGACCTCGACCGCGACGGGCAGCTTCGCGAGCGCCTCGCGGGCGTCGCCGGGCTCGCCTCGTCGGCGTTCCTCAATGCACGGCTGCTCGACGACATCCGGCACCAGGCGCTCCACGACGCGCTCACCGGCCTTCCGAACCGCGCGCTCGTCGTCGACCGTGTCGGGCAGGCGCTCGCCCGCGGCTCGGGCCCCCCGCCCGTCGTGCTCTTCCTCGACCTCGACGGCTTCAAGGAGATCAACGACACGTTCGGGCACGGGGTCGGCGACGAGCTGCTCAGGCTCGTCGGCGCGCGCCTCGCCCGCGCGCTCCCCTCGCCGAGCACGGTCGGACGGCTCGGCGGCGACGAGTTCGTCGCGCTGCTCGAGGGCGATCTGGCTTCCACCGGGGGCGAGCCGGTCGCCGCTCGCCTGCTCGCGGTCGTGCGCGAGGCGCTGCTCGCGGGCTCGGTCGAGGGGCTCACGCTCTCGGTCACCGCGAGCGTGGGCGTCGCGCGCGGCCCGCGCGCGACGGCTGACGAGCTCCTGCGCGACGCGGACGTCGCGCTCTACGAGGCGAAGGCCGCCGGCAAGGACCGTGCGGTCACGTTCGCTCCCGCGATGCACGAGGCCGTGATGAACAAGCTCGGGCTCGAGATCGACCTGCGCTCTGCGCTCGAGGAGCGTCAGTTCGTCCTGCAGTACCAGCCGACGCTCGACCTCGCGACGGGTTCGGTGAGCGGCGTGGAGGCGCTCGTCCGTTGGCGTCGCCCGGGGCGCGGCCTGATCCCGCCGGACGACTTCGTGCCGGTGCTCGAGGACTCCGGTCTCGTCGTGCCGGTCGGGCGCTGGGTCCTCGCCGAGGCGTGCGCGCAGGGCGTCGTATGGCGTCGGCGCGGGCACGACCTCACGGTCGCCGTGAACGTGTCCGCGCGCCAGCTCGAGTCCGACTCGATCGCGTCGGACGTCGGCGCCGCCCTCGCCGAGACCGGGCTCGATCCGCACCGTCTCGTCCTCGAGCTCACCGAGACCGCGCTCGCGCGCGACCCGTCGGCCAGCGTCCGGCGGCTCCGGGCGCTGCGCGCGATGGGCGTGCGCGTCGCGATCGACGACTTCGGCACCGGGTACTCGTCGCTCGCCTACCTGAGAGAGTTCCCCGTCGACGCGCTGAAGATCGACCGGTCGTTCGTCTCGCGGATCGCCGGCGCCGGCGCGGCTGAGAAGCTCGCGCTCGTCCGCACGCTGATCCGGCTCGGACACGACCTCGGCCTCGAGGTCGTCGCCGAGGGCATCGAGGACGAGCTCCAGCTCGGGCTCTTGCGCGAGGAGGGGTGCGATACGGGCCAGGGGTACCTGTTCTCCCGGCCCCTCGACCCCGCAGCGCTGCTCGAGTTCGTCGAGCGCCACGTACCGTCCGGACGGTCGTCGGGCTGAGCCGAGCCGGCGCGGCGAAGCCGCGGGCGCAGCCGGTGCAGCCGCGCCGCGTACGATCTCGGCGTGGACACCGGCACTGCGGCCGGCGCGCGCGAGCGGTTCGAGGCTCACGTCGCCGCGCTCGCGGCACAAGGCGCGCGGCTCGCCGCGGTCGCGACGGCGGCGGGCCTCGAAGCGGCGGTGCCGACCTGCCCGAGGTGGACCGTGCGCGACGTGCTCGCCCACGTCGGTGGCGTGCACCGGTGGGCGGCAGCCCACGTCGCGGGCGCCCGCAGCGAGCCGCTGTCGAGCGAGGAGAGGCGAGCCGCGTTCCGCGCGCCACCCGACGGCTCGCTTCTCGACTGGTACGCCGCCGGCCACACGGCGCTCGTCGCGGTGCTGCGCGACGCGGGTCCCGAGCGGCCCTGCCGGACCTTCCTGCCCGGCTCCACCGGGTCGGCGTCCTGGGCCCGCCGCCAGGTGCACGAGACCGCGATCCACCGTGCCGACGTCGAGTCCGCGGCGGGCGTGCGCACCTCGATCGACGGATGGCTCGCGTCCGACGGGGATGCCCCGCTGCCCGCTGCCCGCTGCCCGCTGCCCGCGTGGCCGGTCAACCGATGACGTCGACGAGCGTGCCGTACGCGAGGTACGGCCACGCCTTCGCGGCGGCCGCGAGCGGCAGCTCGACGCATCCGAGGCTCTGCGGGATGCCGTAGTCCGCGCGAGCGAGGTAGTGGACCGCGTCCCCGCCGTTGAAGTAGGCGACGAACTGGACGGGGTCCGCGTACTTCGTGCCGTCCGGGTTCGTTCCCTTCATCACCTGGTTGCGATAGCGGGCGAACACCGGGAACACGCCGTCGGCGGTCGGCGACTGGCTGATGCCGGTGTTCGCGCGTGATCGGAGCACGACCGTCCCGTCGTGCCAGACCGTGAGCGTCTCCGGCGGCGTCTTGTCCGCGAGCGCGAAGTTGTACCCGCCCGTGTTGACGACGCCCGTCGCGAGCGCGTCGAGCATGTCGTTCCACAGCCCGGCGGTGATCTGCCCGTTCACGTCGAGGCCGTGGTCCGCCTGGAACGACATCACGAGCCCGCGGGTCATGACCGAGTAGATCCCCGGCCGCCACAGCGCGAGGAGCGACGGCGGCCAGCTACGCGTGCGCCAGGCGAAGCGCCCGCCGGGCGGCGCGTACGCCGCGGCGAGCTGACCCGCCGTGTCCGTCGCGGCGGGCGAACCCGGCGCGGCCGAGAACGCGAGCGGCGAGTAGTCGAGGAGGGCGAGCAGCTGCTGGATGCGGAGCACCGAGCCGTTCTCGACCGTGTACGTGCTCGAGACGGCCGCGCCGAGCGGCGACCCGCCCGCACTCCGCACCCCGCGCACGCCGCCGGGCACCCGCACGGTCACCGAGCTCAGCGGGACGAACGGCTCGGAGGGCGTGAACGTGAGCGTCGCCGTGCCCGCTCCCCTCCAGGATCCGGGCACCGACGGCGTCACGGTCGGCAGCGGGGTCGAGCGCGCGGTCTTCCCCGAGAGGCGCACGGTCACGCGCGCGGTCCCGCCCACCCGGGACGCGCCGTTCGCCGGGGTGATGCCGAGCACCCGCAGGCGCGCCGGCGAGCTGGTGGAGCGGGTGCGTGCCGGCGGCGCGGCGTGCGGCGGGCCGCCCGCCGGCTCGGCCGGCCGCGCCGCGGACGCCGCGCCCGGGTGCACCGTCTCGGGCGCCGACGTCGCCGCGCCCGTCGCGACGAGGCCGACCGCTCCGGCCGCGAGCAGCGCGACCGCGGCGAGGACGCCGAGGACCGTCGCTCCGACCCGTGCCGCCCGCCGACCTGCCATCTCGTCGCCTCCGTTCCCGCGCTAGCCGTGCCCCGGCCGGAGCTAGCCGCTCTGCTCGTCGAGCCACGCGACCGCGTGGCGCCGCGCCCACGCGGTGCTCACCCGTCCGGTCACCATGGACCGGAGCGCCGTCGGGTGGGTGACGGCGAGCGCGACGTGCGCCGACACGACGACGACGATCACGGTCGCGAGCACGTCGTGCACGAAGGTCGCGCCGGTCCGGAAGCTGAGCGGGAACGGTCCGAACCACCGCAGGACCGATCCCGACGCGAGCATGACAAGGATCGCGCCTGCGGTGAACGCGGCGTATAGCTTCTGACCGGCGCTGAACTTGTCCGGCCGCGTGATCCTGCGGGTGCCGAAGCTCCGGAGCCAGCGCACCTCCTCGGCGCTCCAGCGGTTCACGCGCCGCAGGTCGTGCCGCAGGCGCGCGCCCCACGGCCCGGCGAGCGAGACGGCGAGCGGCACGGGGAGCGCGACGCCACACCAGGTGTGGATGTCTGCGACGAGCGCACGCCGCCCGACCGCGGCTTCGATCGACGGGAAGTAGAGCGGGAGCGCCGTGGCGATCAGCACCAGGAACAACGTCGCGTTCGCCCAGTGCGCCGCCCGCTCGGCGACGTCGAACCGCACGAGCGACGTGCCGTGCGCGGCGATCGACGCGGGGGCCGGCGCGCCGGCGGCGCTCGCGTCGCTCACTTGATCGGCGGGTCGCTGCGCCCGTTGGACGCGCCGACCCACGCGTCGACCGAGTAGCCGTTGCGTTCCCAGAACCCGGGGACGACGGACTCGACGAGCCGGACGTTCGAGAGCCACTTCAGCGACTTGTAGCCGTACATCGGAGCGACGTACAGGCGGACGGGTCCGCCGTGCGCGGTCGTGATCGGTCCGCCGAGCATCTCGTAGGCGACGATCACGTCGGGCCTGCGGGCCTGGTCGAGCGTGAGGCTCTCGGTGTCCGCACCGTCGTAGGAGTCGAATGTGAGCGCGGCCGCGCCGGGGTGCACGCCAGCGGCGTCGAGGACGTCGGCGAGGCGGACGCCCGCCCAGTGCACCGAGGGCACGCGCCAGCCGGTGACGCACTGGAAGTCGCGCACGAGCGACGTCTTCGGCATCGATCGCAGGTCCGCGAGGCTGAGCGCGAGGTTGCGGCCGACGAGGCCCGAGACGCTCAGTCGGTATGCGTCGGGTGCGATCCGCGGGAACGAGCCCGTGATCGTGTAGATGCGGAACCGGTCCCCGCCCGGCAGGTACCCGCCGAGGCCCGACCCGAGCGCGCGCCCCACGGCACCCTGGACCTTCGCTCCGGCCACGATCCCGGCGATGCCGAGGCCGGCCATCGCGAGCAGGACCCGGCGGCCGACCGGCACGCGGTGGTCCGGCTCCGGCACGGGGACCGCCTCAGCCGCGGCGCCCCCCGGTGCCCGCCCTGCCGAGGGCGTAGGCTCCATGGTGGCAGGATACGCCGCGGCCGGCGGCCGCTGGCCGCGGGTCGTGGCGTCGCGGCCCGTGCCGGGTCAGACGACGCGGGCGTAGAGCAGGACCCCGACGAGCGCGATCACGAGCCCGACGATCGGGAAGACCATGATCGCGACGGTGCGGCCGATGACCTTCGTCGCGCCGAGCGCGGCGAGCACCACGCCCGCGACGATCCCGACGATCCCGGCGAGGTGGTGCTTGTTCACGGTCGCGAGGACGCCTGCGCCCGTCGATAGGTCGTGCATCGTGCCCCCTTGGTCGGCGTACGCGTCGCTAGGACTGTAGCGAGGATGCCGAGGACCGTCGTGGACCGCCCGGCTCGGGTCGGGCCGACGCGCGCACCGCACGGCCGTGCCTCATCCTCCGTCTCGCAACGACTCCGTGACCCGGCCGCACCGGCTGCACCACGCGGCCGGAGTGTCCTCGTTCGACGGGTGGACGAGCGCTCCGCAGCCAGCGCAGCGCCATATCGGCGGGGAGACCTCACGTTCCATCGCTGCGAGCGTACCCGCGCGCCGCCGGCCCCCCGGTCGGGCGCGCGGCGCCGTGCGGCCGCGCTGGCGCGCTGGCGCGCGCGGCCGAGGCGGGACAGGATGCGTCGGTGAGCGACGACGTGGACGTGAGCCTCAGCCGCGGGCTGCCCGAGACCGTGCGTCCCGACCCGCCGCAGGAGGTGGTCGACGCGATCGCCGACGCGGCCGGGCTCGCGCCCGCCGAGCGCGCCACGGCGGTCGCGCGCGTCGCGGCGGGCCATCCGCGCGCGCTGCTGCCGTGGGCGGAGCTCGCGGACCTCGCCGCGGCCGCGGGCGACGACGTCGCGGCGTACGCGTACGCGCGGGTCGGCTACCACCGCGGTCTCGACGCGCTGCGCGCCGCCGGCTGGCGCGGCAACGGCTACGTGCGGTGGCGCCACGTCGCGAACCGCGGCTTCCTCAGGAGCCTCGACGCGCTCAGGCGCCAGGCCGCGGCGATCGGCGAGGGTGACGAGGCCGAGCGGTGCGAGCTCTTCTGTTACCAGCTCGACCCCGACTGGGGACGGGTCGCTCGCAGCTGACCGCCGGGGGACGTCGGGCCGCGCCCGCGGGGGCCGGGCGCGCGGGGCGCGAGCACGTCCGGCCGTAGCGTGGAGGGGCGCCGGTCGGGTCGGCGCGGGAGGAGGGCGGGCCGTGGGCGTGTTCGTGTCGGGAGGCCAGCAGATGGTCGCCCGGGAGCTCGCGCTCCCCGGCCGGGCGGAGCCGCTCGGGCCGTTCTCGCCCCACCTCGCGCTCGGGACGCAGATCGAGCCGCCGTTCCCGCCCGGGCTCGAGCGCGCGGTGCTCGGCCTCGGGTGCTTCTGGGGTGCCGAGCGGAGGTTCTGGCAGGCCGAGGGCGTGTACACGACCGCGGCGGGATACTCTGGCGGCTACACGCCGCACCCGACCTACGAGGAGGTCTGCTCCGGCCGCACCGGCCACGCGGAGGTCGTGCTCGTCGTGTTCGACCCCGCTCGGGTGGGCTACGGGCACCTCGTCGCGCGGTTCTTCGAGAGCCACGACCCGACCCAGGCGATGCGCCAGGGCAACGACGTCGGCACGCAGTACCGGTCCGCGATCTACGCGACGACACCGGCGCAGCTGGAGGTCGCCGCGCGGGTGCGGGACCGGTACGCCGCGCTCCTCGCGGGTGCCGGATACGGCCCGGTCGAGACCGAGATCGTCGAGGCCGGACCCTTCTACTACGCCGAGCAGTACCACCAGCAGTACCTCGCCGCGCACCCCGACGGCTACTGCGGGCTCGGAGGCACGGGCGTCAGCTGCCCGGTCGGCGTCGTGATCCCGGGCGGGGACGCCTGAGGCACCGAGCCTGCCGCCGCGCCGGGACCCGGTAGGCCGGGCGCGGCGGACGCGGTCCGGTCCCGTCCGCCGCGCTTCGCGTCGTAGAGCAGGCTGTCGACGCGCGCCACGAGCCCGGCCCCGCTCTCGCCGGGCTCGAGGAGCGCGACGCCCGCGGAGCACGTCTCGCCGTCCGGGGTGGCGGCGCGCAGGCGCTCGACGAGGCGGCGCGCCGTCGACAGGTCGCAGTCGGGAAGCAGCAGTCCGAACTCCTCCCCGCCGATGCGGCACAGCACGTCGACGTCGCGAAGCCGGGCCGACCACGCGCCGGCCGCGCTGCGAAGCAGCGCGTCCCCGGCGAGGTGCCCGTAGCGGTCGTTGTACTGCTTGAACAGGTCGAGGTCGAGCATGGCGGCCGCGAGCGGCGAGTCGCGGCGTCGTGAGCGCTCGACCGCGCGTACGAGCGCACGCTCCCACGAGCGGCGATTCCCGAGCCGGGTGAGCGCGTCGGTCGTGGCCTCGGACTCGAGCCGGCGCAGGAGGTCCTCGCGCTCGACCGCGATGCCCGCCTGAGCGGCGAGGACGGAGAGCGCGCCGAGATCCTCCTCCGGCGTCGCGCCGCGCCGTCGACCGTGCGGGCCGTGCCGTCGACCATCGGAGAGCGCGCCGATGTCCTCCTCCGGCGTCGCGCCCCTTACGACCGCATACGTGACGACGAGCAGCCCGCGGAAGTCCCTGCTCGCGCCCATCGGCACGTACGCGGCGCCACCGACGGGCCGCCCGGCGAGGTTCTCGACCTCCGCGAGCTTGTCGGCGTCGAGGTCGGGTCGGGCCGCGGCGTTGCCCACGTACACGGGAACCGAGCGCGCGAACGCGGTCGCCATGACCGACGGGCGGCCGAGGTCCACCTCGAAGCCGACGAGCTCGGAGCGCGTGCTCGCGGAGCACCGGAGCCCGTTCGAGTCGTCTGCCTCGAACAGGGACGCCGCGAGCGCGCCGGTCAGCTGTCGGGCGAGCTCGCACACGGATTCGCGGGCGTCCTCGCCGCGCTGGACCGCGTACGTCGCCGCGGCGACGGCCTCGAGCTGCTCTGTGCGCCGCTCGAGCTGGCGGCGCTGCTCCGCGAGGCGGGCGACGTCGACGACGCTCACGACCGCGCCGTCGATCGTGCCGTCGCGGCGGCGCAGCGGTCGCGCGCGCACGAGCACCGTGACCGTGCCGCCGCCCGGTCGCAACAGCTGGAGCCGGCGCGCCGGTGCGTCCGCCGCGAGGGTCTCCGGGGTCGCGAGCGAGTCGAGCGCGATGTGACTGCCGTCGCCCGGTGCGCGCAGCGCGACCCCCGAGGCGCGCACCTCCGCGGTGGTCGCGCATGGCGCGAGCCCCGCGATCGCTGCGAACGCGGTGTTGACCTCGACGATCGTTCCGCCCGCGCCGACGATGAGGACTCCGGTGTCGACGGAGTCGAGCACCGCGTCGAGGAAGTCGCGTGCCGCCGCGGCCTGCTCGGCCGCCTGCTCGGCCTCGTTCCCGTGGCGTGCGACGCGGCGGCCGAGCGGGCCCGCGAGGAGCACGACCTCGAGGGCCGCGAGCGCCGCCGCGACCGCGAGGTCGGTGCGGCCGAAGGTGTCGAGGCGGCGCGAGGTGCGCACGAGTGCCGCGACGACCCCGATGAGCAGGGCCGAGGTGCACGCGATCGCAGTCGTGGCGAAGGTCGCGCGCAGCCGCCGCCCCACCCGGTCGAGCCCGGACCGCGGGTCCGTCCGGCTGGTCACCGCTGGTCGCGGCGTTCGACGGCGCGGGCGACGGTCTGCTGCTCGACGAGGAACCCGACGACCTCGCCCGCGGGCAGCGGGCGCGACACCGCGAAGCCCTGGACCCACCGGCAGCCGAAGGCGCGCAGCTTCACGATCTGCTCCGGGCTCTCGACGCCCTCGGCGATCACGTCCAGATGGAGCGCGCGCGCCATCGCGAAGATCGCCTCGAGCACGACCGCGCGCTCGGTCCCCTCGTCGAGACGGACCACGAACGAGCGGTCGATCTTCAGCACGTCGATCGGGAACTGCTCGAGGTAGGCGAGGGACGAGTACCCGGTGCCGAAGTCGTCGAGCAGGACGTCGACGCCGAGGCTGCGCAGGACCTCGAGCGTCTCGTGCGCGACCTCCACGTCGATGATCACGGACTCGGTGATCTCGATGCCGAGCGACCCTGGCGCGACCGGCGTCGCGCGCAGCAGCTCCGCGACGCGCCCGGCGAACCCGGGGACCGCGAGCTGATGGCCCGAGACGTTGACCGACACCTTGAGCGGCGGGTCGCACAGGTGGACGAGCTGCCACTGCGCGAGGTGGGCGAGCGCCGTGCGCAGCACCCAGTCGCCGAGCTCCACGACGAGCCCGGTCTGCTCGGCGAGCGGGATGAACTCGTCCGGCCCGATCCGGCCGCGCGCGGGATGCTCCCAGCGCACGAGCGCCTCGAGCGCGACCGGGGTTCCCGTCGCGGTGTCGACCACCGGCTGGTACTCGAGAAGCAGGCCGTCGTCGGCGATGGCCGCGCGCAGGTCGTGCTCGAGCTGCAGGCGGCGGAGCGCCTCGTAGCGGATCGACCGGTCGAAGATCTCGATCCGGTTGCGGCCTGCGCCCTTCGCCCGGTTCATCGCGGCGTCTGCGTCGCGCAGCAGGCCTGCCGCGTCCGCGCCGGGAGCGGCGGCGACCGCGACGCCGATGCTCGCGGTGGCCACGTACGGCGCGCCGGCGATCTCGAGCGGCGTCGCGAGCGCTTCCGCGAGCCGGCCGGCACGGTCGACGGCGTCGAGCGGGTTCGCGAGGTCGACGCACAGCACGACGAACTCGTCGCCCCCGATGCGGGCGAGCGTGTCGGCCGGCTCGATCGCGCCGGCGAGACGCGGGGCGATCGTCGTGAGCA
The DNA here is from genome assembly GCA_027306925.1 of Acidimicrobiaceae bacterium. Lineage (GTDB taxonomy): Bacteria > Actinomycetota > Acidimicrobiia > Acidimicrobiales > Bog-793 > JAJZBW01. The sequence continues at coordinate 10,318 of DAHUXW010000048.1, forward strand.
CGCGGTCGCCGGCGTCGTGGCCGAGCGAGTCGTTCACGACCTTGAAGTGGTCGAGGTCGAGCAGGAGCATCCCGACCTTGCCGCTCGACGGCCCGTGTGCCGCGAGCGCGGCCGACGCCCGGTCGAGGAGCAGCGCCCGGTTGTACAGCCCGGTGAGCGGGTCGTGGATCGCCTGGTGCGCGAGCGCGGCCTGGTCGCGGCGGTGTGCCGTGACGTCGCGGAACTGGTAGAAGCGGTACGCGGGGCCGAGCTCGGGCTGGACGAGCGAGCCCGCGACCTCGGCGCGCACGACCGAGCCGTCGGGTCGCAGCAGCCGGCACTCGTCCTCGACGGTTCGGGTCGCGTCCGCGGCGGAGAACCAGCGCGCACCGCCGGCGTCGGCGGGGTCGAGCAGGTCGAGGACGCAGGTGCCGACGAGCTGCTCGCGCCGTCGAGCGAGAAGGCGGCAAAGCGCGTCGTTGGCCTCGAGCAGTCGAAGGCCGAGGTCGAGGAACGCGGCCGGCACCGGGGAGTCTTCGAATCCGCGGCGGAAGCGCTGGTCCGCGTCGCGAGTCGAGCGCCCGAGGAGCCGGACGAGCGCACCGATGACGACGAGGGTCGCGACCACGGTGAGCCAGACGCCGGCGAGCAGGCCCGCGGGCCCCATCGACTGGTGCTCGTGGTGCTGGAGCGCGAGCACGGCCGCGTAGCTCGCACCGACGGTCCCGACCTGCAGGGCTGCCTGGCGAGTCGAGAAGAACGCGAACGCGTACGGCGCGATCCAGAGGTAGAAGAGCTCGGCCCCGCTCGCCGGGCTCCCGCCGCCGTACACGCCGGCGGCGATGAGGAGCGTCGCGGCCCCGATCAGCACCTCGAACGCCCAGTTCGGGGCCCCGTCGGCGGCGCCGGCGAGGAGCCAGGAGCCGGCGACGGCGGCGAGCGCCGCCGCGCCGCCGGCGACCGGTGTGTCCGCGAAGCGCGCCGCCGGGAACAGAAGCGAGACGCCGGCCGTCGCGCCGGCCAGCACGCACAGCACGCCGAGGCGGCGAGCGAGGAAGCGGCTCGATCCGGAGCCGAACGGCGTGCGGGTCACGGCCCTCGGACGCGGTGTCGAGGTCATCACCGACCAACGGCCGAGGACCTTGCGACGTTGAGCTGCGGTGTCGCGCCCCGTCAGGCCCGTGACGGGTCGACCGGCGCGGCGCGGGTCAGGACTCGCTCGAGCGGGCCCACAGGTTGACGCCCGCGTCGGTCGCGTGCCGGTCGATCTCCTCGATCTCCGCGTCGTCGAAGTGGAGCGATCGGAGCGCGTCGAGGTTCTCGTCCAGCTGCGCGACGTTGCGCACACCGACCAGCGCGCTCGTCACCCTCGGGTCCCGCAGCACCCAGGCGATCGCCATCTGGGGGAGCGACTGCCCGCGCCGCCGCGCGATCTCGTCGAGCGCGCGGATCCGCGCGAGCCGGTCCTCGGTGATCGAGTCCCGGCGCAGGAAGTGGTCCTCCTCGGCGCGCGTGCCCGGCTGCACCCCGCCGAGGTACTTCGTGCTGAGAAGGCCCTGCGCGAGCGGCGAGAACGCGACGCACCCCGCGCCCTCGCGCTCGAGCTCGTCCAGCAGGCCGCGTTCGACCCAGCGGTTCAGCATCGAGTACGACGGCTGGTGGACGAGCAGCGGTGTGCCGAGGGCGCCCAGGATCGACGCCGCCTCGGCGGTGCGCTCGGGCGAGTACGACGAGATGCCGACGTACAGCGCCTTTCCCTGGCGCACCGCGGCGTCGAGCGCCCCCATCGTCTCCTCGAGCGGGGTCTCGGGGTCGAACCGGTGCGAGTAGAAGATGTCGACGTAGTCGAGCCCCGTGCGCGAGAGGCTCTGGTCGAGGCTCGCGAGCAGGTACTTGCGCGAGCCGCCGTCGCCGTAGGGACCGGGCCACATGTCGTAGCCGGCCTTCGTCGACACGACGATCTCGTCCCGGTGGGCGGCGAGGTCCTCTGCGAGGATCCGGCCGAAGTTGCGCTCCGCCGACCCGTACGGCGGCCCGTAGTTGTTCGCGAGGTCGAAGTGGGTGATGCCGCGGTCGAACGCCCGACGCACGACCGCCCGGGCATCGTCGAGCGGCCGGGTGTCCCCGAAGTTCTGCCACAGGCCGAGCGAGATCGGGGGCAACAGCAGGCCGCGCCGCCCGCAGCGGCGGAACGCCGCGTTCTCGTACCGCTGCTCCGAAGGCTCGTACGCCATTGGTCACTCCTCGCGCGGCCGCGCCGCGCGGCCCGGGTCCGAGCATCGCACGGCGCACGGGTGCAATCCCGGCACGGGGCGGTTCGCGTGCACGCCGCGGTCCTTGCGAACCGCGGTCGGCATCGCTACGTTTCGTGACGGTAAGGTGACACTCGTCTGAGGACCGATCCGAGAAGTGCGACGACAGGGGGGGTGGTGGGATGGACGACGCGACGGGGGGCGTGACCGAGCTGCGCCCGCTCCAGCGCCGGCGCGTACCTCGCCTCGTCGACGCGGTCGTGCTCGAGATCGTCGAGATCGTGCTGCGCGGCGAGATCGCGCCGGGCACGACGCTGCCTGCGGAGACCGACCTCGCGCGCCGGCTCGGAGTGAGCCGGCTCACGCTGCGCGAGGCGATCCAGGCGCTCGTCACGAAGGGCATGCTCGACCCCCAGCACGGGCGCGGCACCTTCGTGCGGCCCGTCGAGAACTGGTCGCCGCTCGACCCGGCCCTCCTCGCGGCGCGCGCTCGGTTCCTCGGCGAGGACGTCGGCGAGAGCCTGCTCGAGGCCCGGCGGATCGTCGAGGTCGCCGCCGCGGGGCTCGCCGCGAGCCGCCGGACCCCGGCGCACGTCGGGGCGCTCGAGGAGAGCCTCGGCCGGATGCGCGCGGCCGCGGCCCAGGAGAACCTCGACCTGTGGGTCGTCGCGGACGTGCGCTTCCACGAGGTCGTGCTCGAGGCCGCGGGCAACCCGGTCGTCGCCGCGCTGTTCGACGCGATCGGCGACGTCGTCCTCCAGGTGCGCCGTGAGACGTCGGCCGAGCAGGCGCGCTGGCGGCGCGCGATCGCGGCCCACGAAGCCGTGCTCCAGGCGGTGGCCTCCGGGGAGCCCGAGGAGGCGAAGGACGCCATGTGCCGCCACCTGAGCGAGACCGAGGAGGACATGCGCGCGACCCGCCGCCGCATGTCCGGCGAGCATCCCGCGAGCGCGCCGGCCCCTGGAGGGCCGGTCGGTGCGTCAGAGGTGCCGAAGGACCCTGGACCGGTCCGAGCGCTCGCACCACGATGAGAGCGCCCCGGGCGGCGGCGAGGTAGCGTGCCGCAAGCGGGAGCGCTGGAGCACCACCCACACCGACAACAGACAGGGGGGCAGCACATGGCCCGCAACGAGCAACACGAGGTCGACCCGAAGCTCTACGAGGTGTCGAGGCGGCGGTTCCTGCGCAACGCGGGGGTCGCGGCGGCGTCCGTACCGTTCCTCGGCTCGATGATGGAGATCCTGAGCGAGCGGGGCGCGAGCGCCCAGACGTTCACGGACGAGTCGCACCCGCTCTTCGCCGCGCACCCGGCCTACCAGTTCACGTTCGTGAACCACGTGACGACCAACACGTTCTTCACGGCGACCCAGTACGGCATGCAGGACGCCGCGAGGATCCTCGGCATCCCGACGCCGCAGTGGACGGGCTCGCAGAACTCGATCGTCTCGCAGATGGTGACCGCGATGGACCAGGCGATCGCTGCGAAGCGCAAGGGCATCGCGCTCGCGATCATCGACCCGATCGCGTTCAACAGCCCGACGAACCGCGCACTGACGTCCGGGATCCCGGTCATCGCCTACAACGCGGACGAGCCGGGCAACAACCGTCTGGCGTACGTCGGTCAGAACAACCTGACGGCGGGCGCGGCGGCGGCCGAGAAGATCGTGAAGGTCACGAAGAAGGGCGACCTCGTCGCGTGTGTGATCGCGACGCCGGGCTCGGGCAACATCCAGCCCCGCGTCGACGGTGCCGTGCCGATCTTCAACAAGGCCGGCCTCGAGCATGTGATCGTCGCCGGAGGCGCGGCTCAGACCGCGGAGCTGGCGAACGTCGACGCCTGGTACCTGGGGCACAAGAACGTGAAGTTCATGTACACCGTGGACTCCGGCGACTCGATCGCGGTCGCGACCGTGATCAACAAGTACAAGCTGAAGGGCAAGGTCGGCGGCTCCGGCTGGGACGTCGGCACGCCGGTGCTCCAGCAGGTTGCGGCGGGCGGCCTGAGCTTCTCGATCGACCAGCAGGCCTACCTGCAGGGCTTCGTGCCGACGGTGCAGCTGTTCCTGTACCAGATCTCGGCAGGCCTCATGAAGCCGTGCAACACCGACACCGGCCTCGGCTTCGTGGAGAAGAGCAACGTCGGGCCGTACCTCGCCCACACGACCCGCTTCGAGGGGAGTGGCGCCGCCCAGAGCGCGTACGCACCTCCGGCGCGGATCGCCTACTAGCGACGTGGCGCAGGCGACCGTCGCTTCCGAGGGCAGTTCGCCTGAGGCCCCTGCCCGGCCCGAAAGGGCCGGGCAGGGGCTCACGCCGTCCTCGCTCGTCATGCGGCTCGTGCAACGGCGCGAGGCAACCGTCGTCATCGTGACGATCGGCGTCGTGATCTACTTCGCGATCAGGACCTCGACGTTCTACTCGGTCGCGAACCTGATCACGATGGCGCAGTACACCTCGTCGATCGCGATCATCGGCTCGGGCGAGGTGCTGCTGCTCGTGCTCGCCGAGATCGACCTCTCCGCGGGCCAGATGTACCTGACCGCCCCGTGGATCGTCTACCTGCTGTGGGCGGACGGGGTGCCGATCGGCTGGGCAATCGTCGTATCTCTCGCCTGCAGCGTCGTGGTCGGCCTCATCAACGGGTTCGTCACGGTCTGGCTCGGGGTTCCCTCGCTCATCGTGACGCTCGGTACGAACTACGCGCTGTTCGGGCTGGTGCTCGTCGAGTCGAACGCGATCCAGCAGAACATGCCCGGCACGACGGGGGAGTTCGGAATCCTGTTCGGCGTCGGCAGCTGGTCGGTGGGCCTGTGGGCGCTCGGCATCGGTGTCGTGATCTGGGTGCTCCTCAAGCAGACGCGCTTCGGCACCCACGTGACCGCGACGGGCGGCAACACGCTCGCCGCGGCCGAAGCCGGGATCCCCGTGCGCCGGGTCAAGGTCTGGTGCTTCATGATCATCGCCGTGGCCGCGGGGATGTCCGGGATCCTCGACTCGATCCGCATCGCTAGCCTGAACCCGGGCAACTCCGGCCTCGACATCGTGCTTCCGGGCATCGTGGCGGCGGTCATCGGGGGAACCGCGCTCACCGGCGGCCGCGGGACCGTGCTCGGCACGCTCATCGGCGCGATATTCCTCGGCGTGCTCGAGGACGGTTTCAACCTCATCGGCGTGAGTGCAAACTGGTTCTTCCTCGTGGAAGGAGTCGTCATCCTGCTCGCGATGGCCGTCAACACCCAGCTCGGCAGTCTCGCGGCGAGGACGAGGCGATGACCACGACGAGCGACAGCCCCGGCGCGACGCCCCCGGCAGCGGATGGCGACGCCGAGGACATCATCCTCAGCACCGAGGGGATCACGAAGCGGTTCGGCGCGGTCGTCGCGCTCCGCGGCGTCGACATGCACCTGCGCCGCGGCGAGGTGCTCGGGCTCGTGGGCGACAACGGCGCCGGCAAGAGCACGTTCGTGAAGATCGTGACGGGGTTCCAGCGGCAGGACGCCGGCCGGATCTTCGTCGAGCGCGAGGAGGTCAACTTCCACTCGGTCACCGACGCCCGGCGCGCTGGCATCGAGACCGTCTACCAGGACCTCGCGCTCGTCCCGCAGCTCACGGTGTACGAGAACCTGTTCCTCAACCGCGAGCTCACAGGACTCGGCAGGCTCGGCTGGCTCTCGCGACCGAAGATGCGCCGGCTCGCGACCGAGTACCTCCACGACATCAGGGTGAGCGTCCCGGACATCGATGCCGAGGTCGAGCTGCTCTCCGGCGGCCAGCGCCAGGCGATCGCGGTCGCCCGGGCGACGCGCCAGAACGCGAAGATCCTCCTCCTCGACGAGCCCCTCGCCGCGATGGGCGCGAAGGAGTCGACGCTGATCATCGACCTCGTGAAGGACCTGTCGAAGAACCGCGGGGTGTCGATGATCGTCATCGACCACAACTACACGCACCTGTTCGAGCTCTGCGACCGGCTCAACGTGATCCAGCAGGGCCGCGTGACCGTGGACACGCGAGTGGCGGACACCTCGGTCGAGGACCTCACGGAGCTCATGGTCGCCGAGTACCGGCGCCAGGTGCGCGAGGGCCAAGCGCTGCTGCAGGCCTGAGCCGGCGTGCCCGTTCCCGAGCTCGCTGCCGAGCTCGCGCTCGAGGTCGGCGCATCGCTCGCCGAGGGTCCGCTCTGGGACGAGCGCGACGGATCGCTCCTGTTCGTCGACATCGACGCCGGCGCCGTCCACCGGTACGCGCCCGCGACCGGCCTGGTCGAGTCGTTCGCGACGGGCAGCACGGTCGGCGCCGTCGGGCTGAGGTCCGACGGTGGGCTCGTCCTCGCGCTCGCGGAGTCGTTCGCTCGCTCCGATCGCGCCGGCGGAGCTTTCGAGCAGGTGCCGGGCTTCTCGGTCGACGGGCGGGCCGTTCGGTTCAACGACGGCGAGGTCGACCCGTGGGGGCGCTTCGTCGCGGGGACCATGGACCGGGAGAAGACGGCGCCGCTCGGATCGCTCTACCGTCTCGCACCCGACGGCTCGGTCGAGCTGCTCGTCTCGGGCGTGACGATCTCGAACGGCCTCGCGTGGAGCGCGGACCGGCGCCGGCTCTACTACGTCGACACGCCGACCGGGTCGATCGACGTGTTCGACGTGGACCCGGACACCGGAGCGATGTCCGGGCGGCGCAGCGCGGTCGAGGTCGCGCCGGAGCACGGCATGCCCGACGGCATCGCGCTGGACGTCGAAGGCTGCCTTTGGGTCGCGTGCTACGGCGGGGGTCGCGTCTGTCGATTCACGCCGTCCGGCCGGCTGGACGCGATCCTGCGGCTTCCCGCGAGCTACGTGACGAGCGTCGCGTTCGGCGGCACGCGGCTCGAGGACCTCTACGTCACGACCGCGAGCTGCGACCTCGACGACCGGTCGCGTGCTGCAGAGCCGCACGCCGGCGACCTGTTCGTCGCAACGCCGGGCATCGGCGGCTACGCGCCCTCGCGCTTCGGCGACGCCGGGCCGTGACTGGGGGCGACGTCCGCGCCACGCGCGTACGGGGCACAATCTTGCCGTGAACGATCTCCGGGCGCCCCGCCGCGCCACGCGCGACGGTGCACCGGACCCCGACCTCGACGAGCCGGCGCGCGGCGCC
>DAHUXW010000125.1 GCA_027306925.1 Acidimicrobiaceae bacterium
ACCGGGCGGGCGGGCGACACGGCGGGAGCGCGCCCGGCCGGGCGGGCGGGCGGGTGGGTGGGTGGGTGGGTGGGTGGGAAGCCGTTAGCCTCGGGCCGGTGCACGAGGTCGAAGTGAAACGCCGCCTGGGCGAGGACGACATCGCCGAGGTCGCAGCCCTGCTTCGGGCGTCGGAGGCGGCGGACGGCCACGCGCCTCTCGGCGAGCACAAGTGGATCGACCTCGTCCAGGGTGGTCGCTCGGGATTCGCCGGCTTCGTCGCGCGCGCCGCGGGCTCCTCGCGGCTGCTCGGCTACGCCCAGCTGAGCCGAGGTCACGACAGCTGGGGCGTCGAGTACGCGGTCCACCCTGCCGCGCGGACCGACGACCAGCGCGTCGCGCAGGACCTGCTCCGGGCCGCGCTCTCGGAGATCGCCGGCGAAGGCGGCGGGCACGTCCACCTCTGGGTCCCGAAGCCCGGACCGACCGAGGACGCGGTCGCCCGCTCGGTCGGGCTCGGGCGCGGTCGCGAGCTCTACCAGATGCGACGGGCTCTCCCACTCGAGCCCGACCTCACGCGATGGCCGCGCGCGGCGGTGCGCACGTTCGTCGTGGGACGCGACGAACGTGCGTGGCTCGAGGTCAACAACCGGGCGTTCCACGGGCATCCCGAGCAAGGGGCGTGGAGCCTCGCCACAATCGAGGAGCGCGAGCAGCAGCCCTGGTACCGCGCGTCGGGCTTCCTCCTGCACGAGACCGACGGGCGCCTCGACGCGTTCTGTTGGACCAAGGTGCACGACGACGAGCGCGGCGTCGGCGAGATCTACGTGCTCGGCGTCGATCCAGCCGACCAGGGGCGTGGGCTCGGGCGCGCCGTGCTGCTCGCGGGACTCGACCACCTCGCGTCGCTGGAGCTCCCGGCGGTGATGCTCTACGTGGACGCCGCCGAGGAGGGCGCCGTCCACCTGTACCGCTCCGTCGGGTTCGCCGTCGACCACCGGGACCAGGCCTACGTCGGCGACATCCCGCCGCTCGCGCGATGAGCCGCTACGACCTCTCCAGAGACGAGGTCGGCGCGATCCTCGCCGACGTGCCGCGCTTTCGCGCGGACCAGCTCTGGGAGGGGATGTACCGGCACCTCGCGGAGCCCAGTGAGATCGGCGTGCTCCCGCGCGCGCTTCGCGACCGGCTTCGGAGCACGCCGGAGCTCGCACCGGCGCTTCAGGTCGAGCGCCGGGTCACGGCCGACGGCGGGCTCACCGAGAAGTGGCTCTCACTGCTCTCGGGCGGCGCACGGATCGAGACCGTGCTCATGCACCACCCGAGCCACTCGACGGTCTGCGTGTCGTCCCAGGCGGGATGCGCGATGGCGTGCTCGTTCTGCGCGACGGGCCAGGCCGGCTTCGGGCGCCACCTCGGCGTCGGCGAGATCGTGGAGCAGGTCGTCCTCGCGGCACGCTCGGCGCGCGCGACCGGGCGCCGCCTCGACAACATCGTTCTCATGGGCATGGGCGAGCCCCTCGCCAACTACGCGAGCGTCATGGGCGCCGTCCGGCGGGTCGTCGCCGACCTCGGGATCGGCGCGCGGCACGTGACGATCTCCACGGTCGGCGTCGTGCCGGGGATCCGCCGCCTTGCGTCCGAGCCGCTCCAGGTCAACCTCGCGGTCTCGCTCCACGGGGCGAACGACGAGCTGCGCTCGTCACTCGTGCCGCTCGGACGCCGGTACCCGATCGCCGAGCTCGTCGCCGCGTGCGAGCGGTACGTGGCGGCGACACGGCGCCGGATCTCTTTCGAATGGGCGCTCATCGCCGGCGTGAACGATCGTGCGAGCGACGCGGCCGAGCTCGCCGCGATCGCGCTGCCGCTACGCGCGCACGTGAACCTCATCCCGCTCAATCCGACCCCCGGCTACCTCGCGACCGGCACGTCCCCGGCGGGCGTGCGCGCGTTCCGCGACCGGCTCGCGAGCCACGGTGCGAACGTCACCGTCCGCCGCACGAAGGGGCGCGACATCGACGCCGCCTGCGGCCAGCTCGCCGCGTCGCCGGTCGGCCTCGCGCCGAGGACCGCGGCCCGACCGTAGGGCGCCCCTGACCGCGGCGCGGTGCTCGCGGCGCGGTCGGGGGCGCCCGGTGCACGGCTCGCGAGCGCGTGCGCAGCCTCTCCCCGGCGAGTGCGCAGCCTCTCCCCGGCACGCACAGCCTCTCCCCGGCGCGAGCACAGCGCTTTCCAACGTCTGGCGACTAGACCCGGAGTCGTCCGCCCGTTCACGGGCGGCGCGCGGGACCGCGCGAAGGAGGGGTGATGGAGCTCGCATCCGCCGAGGTGACGATCACGACGAGCGGCCGGCGCTACGCGATCGGCCGCGACGCGGACGGGCACGCGGTCGTGGACCTCGACACGCCCGGGACCCCTGCGGTCGACCACTACCCACCGGGTCGCGACGGGTGGAATCGCGCCTGGCGCAGCTTCAACGCGCTCGAGCGTCGCCCGGACTCGCACGCCGTCGAGCCCGCGACCGTCGCCGGGACCTGGGGCGCGCCCGCACCGGACCGCGGCACACGTACGGCTCCGGGCGCGCCACGTCCGGCCGGGGAGCTCACACCGGCTCCCGAAGAGACCGCGATCCCGGCCGCGGCCGCGGCCGCCGCGGCAATCGGGATCGTCGCGGGCGTCGCCGGGCTGTTCCCCACCTACATCGGCGGCGCGAGCCTTGCCTCGCACACCGACGGTCTCCTGCCACACGTCGTCTACCTCGCGGGATGGGCGGCGGCCGCCGCGCTGCTCCTCGCAGGCGGGCGCGTCGTGCGCGCCGGCGCGGCACTCGGCACCGGGCTCGGCGCGGTCACGTTCGGGCTGTTCGTCGCGGACCTCGGCACCGCGCCCGGTCAGGCCGCCGGAGCCGTCGGTCCCGGTATGTACCTCGCGTTCGCGGGATGGCTCATCTGCACCGCGGCGTTCACGGGCGCGCTCGTGTCGCTCCTGCGCGCCGACCGCCGAGCGCCCGGCGGACGGCCGGGCGTCGCCCGGCGCGTCGCCCTCGCGTTGCGGCGCGCCGGGCCGGGCGGTGCCGTCGGACTCCTCGTGGCGGTCGGTGCCGCGGTGACGTTCGCGCCCCCGTGGGACCGCTACACGCTCTCCTCCGCCCTGTCCGGCGCGCACGAGACCGTGACCGCGGGCAACGTCTTCGCGAATCCTGCGCTCGCGATCACCGGCGACGTCCTCGCGATGGTGGCGGTCGTCGCGGTCGCGCTGTACGCCCTCTACGCCGCGCGCGACGCCGGCGCGATCGGCGCGGGCCTCCTCGCCGGGAGCATCCTCGCCCTCTTCGCCCAGGTGGTCTCCGCGCTCGCCCAGCCCGCACCGAGCCCGGCGGACTTCGGCTTCGGGGGATCCGCGGCCGCGGGCGCACAGGTGGCGGTTTCCGCGGGCTTCACGGGCTGGTTTTACCTGTACTGCGCGTTCGTCGCCGCGGCCGCGGCGATCGCGGGCGCGCTCGTCATCGCGGGTAGGACCGTGCACCCCCGAGCCGCCGACCGCGAGCACACCGGCCCCACGAGGTGACCGGCGCCCTCGGCGCCTCCGGGCGGCACGGCGCCGACGCGCGCGCGGGTGCCGGCCGCCACGTCCGGGACACGCCACCGACCGCACGGCCGCGTCGCCGCGGCGCGCCGGAGCTGGCAGAATGGTCGCCGTGGCCAACAAGAGCGTGACCGAGCGCCGGTGGTTCCCGGCCCACCAGCCGCAGACGTTGCAGATCGCGGTCGTCCTGCTGTACTGGAACGCGGCCCTCAGCCTGCTCTTCGGTCTTCTGACCGGTGGCTACGGGCGGTACGAGCTCGTGCTCATGCTCTTCGAGGTGTTGGGAGGCGTGGGCGTCGCGAACGAGAAGAAGTGGGGCTACTGGGTCGCGGTCCTCGCCTCGCTCCTGCCCTTCTACCTGCTCGTGCGCGGCTACGTGGGCGGCGGGTTGCTCACGCTGCTGTTCGAGGTCGCGCTCGTCGCGTTGCTCCTCCATCCGCACAGTCGCTCGTACTACAAGATCTGGTTCCGCTGACCGCTGTCGAGCGCCCCGCGAGGGCGCGCGGCGCCGGCTCCCTCGCGGCCGGTGCGCGCGGCGCCCCGCTGCCCGAGGGTGCGGCGAAGGCCGAGATGGTCCGCGCGATGTTCGACGCGATCGCGCCCCGCTACGACCTCGTCAACCGCATCATGACCCTCGGGATGGACCGCGGCTGGCGACGCCGGGCCATCGGCCTGCTCCGCCTCGCGCCGAGCGCGCGCGTGCTCGACCTCGCGTGCGGAACGGGCGACCTCGCGCGAGAGCTCACGTCCCACGGCTACCGCTGCGTCGGTGCCGACCTCTCGCTCGGAATGCTCGCGTCGGCGCGCCCGGGAAGCGCTCCGCTCGCCCAGGCGGACGGCGGTTCGCTCCCGTTCCGCTCCGGCTCGCTCGACGGCGTCATCAGCGGGTTCGCGGTCCGCAACTTCGCGGATCTCCCCGCGGTGCTCGACGAGTGCGCTCGCGTGCTCCGGCCGGGTGGGCGCCTCGCGCTGCTCGACGTGGACACGCCCCGCTCCGCGGTGCTGCGTGCCGGCCACCACGTCTGGTTCACCGCCGTGGTCCCCCGGCTGGGCGCGGCGTTGTCCGACGCCGCCGCGTACCGGTACCTGCCGAAGTCGGTCGCATACCTGCCGCCGCGGGGCGAGCTCCTCGAGATGGTCACCGACGCCGGTTTCGTCGCGACCCGCCACCACGCGCTCAGCGGCGGAGTCACCCAGGTCGTGACCGCTACGCGAGCCGGCGCGCGGGGACTGCGGACGGCGGCGCCATCGTGACCCTCGCACGGCGTCCCGAGCCCGACGAGGCGCTCGTCTTCGCGGCCGTCGCGATCGACGAGCCGACGTTCGCCGCGGCGCGCCGCTACGCGATGCGCGCGGGGCGCGTCGTCGAGCGGGACGGTGCGTCGGTGCTCGGCTGGGGCGATGCGGCACACATCGAGCTGCCGCTCGGCCTCGACGACCGGTCGGGCGTGACCGCCGCCTCGCGGCGGCTCGCCGCGATCCGGCCGTGGCGCGACACCGACGCCTCGCTCGTGCCCGGGCCGGTCGCGATCGGCGCGCTCGCGTTCGACCCCGGTGGCTGGTCCGAGCTACTCGTGCCCGCGGTCCAGGTCGTGTCGCGCGGCGACGAGCTCCAGGCCACGGCCGTCGGCACCCCGGAGCAGGTCGAGGTTGCGCTCGGGGCGTTCCCGTTCCTCGCCGGCGCGGTCCCATCGACCGGTTCGGGCGTCTCGGACGACGAGCCGCCCGACCGGTTCGAGCTCCGCTCGGTCCACGGCCACGAGGACTTCCGCGTCCGGGTCGCCCGCGCGCTCGACGCGATCCACCAGGGTGCGTTCGAGAAGGTCGTGCTCGTCCGCGAGGTGGCCGTCGACGCCAACCGGCCCCTGCGCCAGCACCATCTGCTCGAGCGCCTGCGCGCGCTCCACCCCTCGTGCTGCTCGTTCGCGATCGACGGGTTCGTCGGAGCGAGCCCCGAGCTGCTCGTCCGCCGGCGAGGCGACGAGGTTGTGTCGCAGCCGCTCGCGGGGACGGTGGCGAGAAGCGGCGACCCGGAGGAAGACCGCCACCTCGCCGCCGCCCTTCTCGCCTCCGAGAAGGAGCGTGCCGAGCATCGCATCGTCGTCGACGCGATCGTCGACGCGCTCGCGCCGCACTGCTCCTCCCTCGACGCCCCGACGGTCCCCCACTTGCTCGCCCTCCGGAACGTCGCGCACCTCGCAACTCGCGTGACCGGCACGCTGCGCCCGTCCTCGGACCGAGGGGCGGGCGAGGCCGGCGCACCCGCCGTCGCGACCGCGCTCGACCTGCTCGCCGCGGTGCACCCGACGCCGGCTGTGGGGGGCTCGCCGCGCGAGGCCGCTCTCGACTACCTGCGCAAGACGGAACACGTCGAGCGGGGGCGCTTCGCGGGACCCGTCGGCTGGGTCCGCGCCGACGGCGACGGCGAGTGGTGGATCGGCATCCGCAGCGCGATCATCGACGGGACCCGCGCACGGCTCTTCGCCGGCGTCGGGATCGTCGACGGTTCCGAACCCGCATCCGAGCTCGCGGAGACCCAGCTGAAGCTCCAGGCGCTCCTCGCAGTCGCGGTCCGACCCTGACCGGCCGCGCGGCGGCGAGGCTCCGGGTGGTCAGGTCCCGCTCGACACCCCGCCGTCGACCGAGGACGGCCCGGAGGAGCGGACGCGATCGGGCGTCCGGGCGACGAGGCGCTGCAGGCCCCACAACGTCACCAGCCGGAGCGACTCGGTGACCGTGCGCATCGACATCTTCGAGGTGCCCTCGACGCGGTCGACGAAGGTGATCGGCACCTCCGCGATCCGGGCGCCGGCGCACCGGGCGATGTAGGTCATCTCGATCTGGAAGCCGTAGCCGTCCGCCTGGATCCCGTCCATGTCGATCCGGCGGAGGAGCGACGCCGCGTACGCGCGAAATCCCGCGGTCGAGTCCTTCACGCCGAGCGAGAGCACGACGTCCGCGTAGACGTTCCCGCCGCGCGAGAGCAGCCTGCGGGGCACGGTCCAGTCCGGGATCCTCCCGCCCGGCACGTAGCGCGAGCCGATCGAGACCTCGTAGCCGCGCGTCAGCGGCTCGACGAGCGCGGGCAGCGCAGCGGGGTCGTGGGAGAAGTCCGAGTCCATCTCGACGAGCACGTCGTAGTCGTGCTCGAGCCCCCAGGCGAAGCCCGCGCGGTACGCGGGCCCGAGACCCTGCTTCGCGGGCCGCGACAGCACCGCGATCCCCGGGAGCTCCTCGGCGACCTCGTGGGCGATCTTCGCGGTCCCGTCGGGGGACGAGTCGTCGACGACGAGCACGTCCGCGCCCTCGAGCGCGCCCTTCACCGCCCGCAACAGGCGCTCGATAGTCGCGCGCTCGTTGTATGTGGGGAGGACGACGAGCACGCGCACGGGGGAAACCTACTCGCCCCGCGGCGCGCGCACCCCCGCGCCGCCCGCGCGCCCGCCGAGGAGGACCCGGCCCCCGACCTGGACCGCACCCGCCGCGGGTACGGCGAGCAGCGCACCGCACAGCCCGCCGAACGTCGCGCCGACCACCGAGCCGACCTCTGCGCCGACGAGCACGGCGAGCAGCACCCAGAGCGGGTTCAGGCTGACCGTCCTCGAGATCACGACCGGGTACAGGACGTGGTTCTCGACCTGCTGGTAGACGACGAACACGATGACCGTGACGATCCCCGCGGGAAGCGAGTGGAGGAACGCGAGCCCCACCGCCGGAACGCCGGCGAGCAGGCCGCCCACGAGGGGGAGGAAGTCGACGAGGCCGACCCAGATCGCGAGCACGCCGGCGAAGGGCACGCCGGTGATCTGGAGCGACGCGTAGACGACGACGCCGGCGATCACCGACGTCGCGAGGTTGCCGACCATGAACCCCGTCACTTGACGGGCCATGTCGTCCGCGATCCGACGCGTGAGCGCGGCGCGCTCCGGACGCATCCACCGGAGCACTCCCGCGAAGATCTGCGGCGCCTCGAGCAGGAGGAAGAAACTGACGACCACGATCGTGACCGTGCCGACGAGACCGCTCACGACCGTCTTGCCGACGGAGAGCGCGGGCTTGCTCAGCTTCGTGATCACGCTCTCGAGCTTCGGCGCATGGCTCTTCACGAAGCTGAGCAGGTGCAACCGCGCCGCCAGCCTCCCGACGGGGCCGCGACCGTGCTGGGCCTGCGAGACGAGGTTCGGCAGCTCCTTGGCGAAGCGCGTCGCGGAGCCGTACACGGGATGGACGAGCAGGTAGAGCAGTGCGACAGCCGTGGCGACCCCGACGAGGTACACGGTGCCCGTGGCGGCGCCGCGAGACATCCCGCGCCTCGTGAGCGCTCGCACCGCGGGGTTCAGCAGGACGGCTACGAACACCGCGACGAGCAGGAGCAGCACGAGCAGCCGCAGCCGCCACAGGAGCAGCGCGGCGACGACCGTCGCGAGCGCGACGAGCGCGACGAGCACCGCGGAGCGCACGACGAGACGCTCGACCGCCCGGCTCTGCACGTTCGTCGCCGGCGACGAGCGCCACCACGGGGACGCCGGCGCGGACGCATCGCCGGCGCCGGCCACCTCCTCGCGCCCGACGTCGTCATCCCGGCCGGCGCTCGCGTCCGAGGGCTCTCGCATCCGACCAGTCAAGCCGACGGCCACGGGCGGCGACGGGTCGTGATGCGCACCCGCGAGCGCGTGCAACCATGGTGGGATGCGTCGATCGAGTGCGCGGCGCCCCGCGCACGTCGCCGAGCACGAGCTCGGCAATCCCGTCAAGCAGGGGCCGCCCGCGCCCGACGACGAGTCGGCACCGGTCGGGCCGCCCGCGCCCGACGACGAGTCGGCGACCGCCGCTGCCCCGCAGGGGCGCGCGGGCGCGCGCCGGCGCTCGTGGCGATCGATGGTTCCCGCACCACTTCGTCACAGCGTGGTGATCTTCCTACTCCTGCTCGCGCTCGAGTATGTCGTCGTGCCCGAGCTCGTCGGCGCGAGCAAGCACCTGTACCTGCTCACGCACATCCGACTGGCGTGGGTTCTCGCGGGTGTGGTCTGCGAGATCGCCGCGCTGCTCTCCTACGCTCTGCTCAGCCAGTCCCTCCTCCCCGGGGGCGGTCCCGGGCTGTCGAAGATCTTCCGCATCGACCTCGCGGGCCTCGCCGTCTCGCACGTGCTGCCGGGCGGCAGCGCGGGCAGCGCAGGGATCGGCTACCGGCTCCTCACGACGAACGGCGTGCGAGGCACCGACGCGGCGTTCGCGATGGCGACCCAGGGAATGGGATCGGCCGTCGTGCTGAACGTCATGCTCTGGTTCTCGCTCGTGATCTCGATCCCGATCGCGGGCTTCCACCCGATCTACGTGGTCGTCGCCCTCGTCGGGATGCTCGCGCTTCTCGCGGTCGGAGCGCTCGCCTACTCGCTGACCCACGGCGAGGCGGGCGCGATCCGTGTCGTCCGGGCGATCGGGCGGCGCATCCCGATCCTCGGGGCCGACCGCCTCGAGGAGCTCGTGAGGCAGCTCGGCGACTCCCTGCGCGCGTTCGCGAACGACCGGGACCTGCTCCGGCGCGCGCTCCGGTGGGCTGCGCTCAACTGGCTCCTCGACGCCGCGTCGCTGTGGTCCTTCGTCGCCGCGTTCGGCAGCTTCGTGAACCCGTTCGAGCTCTTCGCGGCATACGGCATCGCGAACGTGCTCGCGGTGGTCCCGATCACTCCCGGCGGGCTGGGGGTAATCGACGCCTCCGCTCCGGCGCTGCTCGTGAGCTTCGGCGTCACGCGCAGCCCCGCGACCCTCGCGGTCCTCGCGTGGCGGCTCGTGAACTTCTGGCTTCCGATCCCGGTCGGCGCGGCGGCGTACGTGAGCCTGCGGGTTCCTCGCGGTTCGGGGCTACGGGCGCGCCGGCGGGCGCTCCACGACATGGCGAGCGACGCGGCGAGCGCCGGGCCCACCGCTCCACTGCCGGTCACGCGGCCACCCGCGCCCGGTGGCGCGCCGGACCGGGCGGACGAGCCGCACGCTGCCGATGCCGGCAGGCCGGGTGCGACTCCGGCCGACGACGGGGCACGCGAGCCGCCGGGTACGAACGGGCCGGGCGACGCGCTCCCGCGCGAGGGCACCGACGCTCGCGCGAACCGAGCGGACGACGACCGCTCGTCGCGCCGCGACGACCGCCACCGACGAGGCGGCCCGGCGGCCGGCTGACGGTCTCCGGCGAGCGGGCGCACGAGGCGGCCGGGTCGTCGCCGCCGCGTCTCGCCGCCGCGTCTCGCCGGCGCGGCCCGCCGGAGGCCCGGCGACTCGCGTCCCGATCCTTCCGGTCCTCCTCAGGCGAGACCGGCGCCGAGCCGGTCCGGATCGTAAGGCGCCCGCCCGAGCCGCACGAGCCTGAGCGCGAGCGCGCAGTCGAACACCTTCTCGAACAACTCCTGCTTGCGCCGGACGGTCCACAGCTCGAGCTCCGCGTCGCCGTGCGCCTCGACCGCGAGCTCGACCTGAAGCGTGCCGGTCCCCGGGCGGGCGCTCCCGCCTGGATAGCTCACCTTGACGTGCTCGACGAGCGAGGCGTGGGCCGCGTCGAGCGCGTCCGCGAGGCGGAGCAACGCGACGAGCTTGAGCACCTCGTCCCGCTCAGCGTCGCCGAGGAGCGCGTACGACTCGAAGCTCGGCTTCGGGTTCCCCCGGACGTGGTACCGGCCGAGCACGCTCAGCTTCGCGACCTCGGTCGGCGAGAAGCCGCGCAGCCCTCCGTTCTCGACGAGGTACGCCGTGTGCCGATCGTGGCCAGAGCGGCTCACGTGCTCGCCGATGTCGTGGAGCAGCGCCGCCAGCTCGAGCAGCTCGCGCCCTTCCACGTCGAGCCCGTGGATCTGCCGGGTCCCGTCGAACAGCTCGAGCGCGAGCGCCGCGACGTGACGGGCGTGCCGCTGGCGCCAGTTCGACCTGCGGCAGAGCGCGAGGACGGACGTCCGACGGAGGGCACGCGGATCGTCCCCGAGCTCCGCACGATCGTGCGCGCCGATCGTCGCGAGCACGATGCCCTCGCGGAGCGCCCACTCGCTCACCGTGAACTCGTCGAGCGACGTCGCGTCGAGCAGCGCGTCGAGCACCGCGACGCCCGCAGGCAGGAGCTCCGCTCGGCGCGCGTCGCACCCCGGCAGCCGGGCGCGCTCGACCGACGTCGACCCCATTATGCGCTTGGCCGCGCCCGCGAGGTCCTTGGCGGATACCGTGAGCTGGTTGATCGTCGGCGGCGTGCCGCCGTCTCGCAGGCTCGCGGCGATGCGCGCGATGCAGACGAACGTGCCGCTCGAGCCGATGAGCATCCGGGGTTTCAACCAGAGCGCCTCCTCGAGCACCGGTGCGAGCTCCTCGTCGATCCGGTCGCGCAGGCGCGCCCGGTCCGACGCGCTCGGGGGGTCCGAGCGCACGAGCTCCGCGGTCAGCCTCCCCACGCCGAGCCGGACGCTGGCCGCGAAGCCGAGCCCGGCGCGATCGCCGACCACGATCTCGAGGCTCCCCCCGCCGAGGTCCGCCGCCATGGCCGGCCCCGGGTCGATGAGAACGCTCGAGCGGATCGCGGTGAAGATGAGCTCCGCCTCGCGCAGCCCGTCGACGACCTGGATCCGCACGCCCGTCGCCTCGCGCACGCGGTCCACGAACTCGACGCCGTCGACCGCCTCGCGCAGCGCGGCGGTGCCGAGCGCGACGACCTCGTCGGCCCGCTGGGACTCGTACACGGCTCGGAATCGCCGGATCACCTCGACCGCGCGGGTCGTGGCCTCCTCGCCGATCGCACCGGTTCGCGCGACCAGGTCGCCGAGGCGGAGCATCTCGCGCTCGCGCGCGAGCGGGACGAAGCTCCCGTCGAGGCGCGCTTCGACGACGAGGAGGTGGAACGAGTTGCTCCCGAGGTCGAGTGCCGCGATCCGCACGGCAGCTCAGCCCGCCAGCTCGCTGGCGTGCCGGCGTCGTGAGCGTTCGACGGCGAGCTCCTGCAACCGGGCCTGCGCGTTCACGTCGGCCAGGCACGGCACGCGACCCCACGTGCCGTCGTCGGCGAGGACCCACGTGTGCGGGTCGTCGGCGAGATCGAGCGCGAGGATATCCTCGAGCCGGCTGCACAGCTCGGGCGCGAGCACCGGCGCGAGCGCTTCGATCCGCCGGTCGAGGTTCCGCTCCATGAGGTCGCCGGAACCGATGAAGTACCGGGCCCGGCGCGCACCGGGCTCCGGAGCGCGAAGGTGCGGCACCTCGGAGTCGTCGCGAGTCGCGCACGCCGCGAGCACCTCGGGCGACGGCCAGCCGAACCGGTAGATGCGGGAGTGCTCGAGCACCCGGCCCACGATCGAGCGGACCGTGACCCGCTCGGAGAGCCCGGCGACCCCGGGGCGGAGCGCGCAAACGCCGCGGACCATCAGCTCGACGAGCACGCCGGCCTGCGAGGCGCGGTAGAGCGCGTCGACGATCTCCGGGTCCGTCAGGCCGTTCACCTTGATCGTGATGCGTCCGGACTCGCCTGCCTCGGTCTCGAGCGCGATCTGCTCGAGCACCCACGGTCGGAAGCGCTCGGGGGCGAGGACGAGCGCGCGCGACGTGCTCGAGCGCGAGAAACCCGTCAGGTGATTGAACAGGTCGTTCAGGTCCGCACCGACGTCCGGGTCGGACGTCAGCAGGCCGATGTCCTCGTAGACGCGCGCGGTGTCCGAGTTGTAGTTGCCGGTGCCCACATGGCAGTAGCGGCGGATCCCGTCGGGCTCACGGCGCACGACGAGCGCGGTCTTCGAGTGCGTCTTCAGGCCGACGACGCCGTAGACGACATGGACCCCCGCCTGTTCGAGCTGGCGGGCCCAGACGATGTTGCGCTGCTCGTCGAAGCGCGCCTTCAGCTCCACGAGGGCCGCGACCTGCTTGCCGGACTCCGCGGCGCGGGCGAGCGCGCTCACGAACGGCGCATCGCCCGAGGTCCGGTACAGGGTCTGCTTGATCGCGAGCACGTCGGGATCCTCGGCCGCCGCGGAGATGAACGCCTCGACGGAGGTGCCGAACGAGTCGTAAGGATGCTGGACGAGGACGTCTCGCTCGCGAAGTACGGCGAACAGGTCGACGGGGTCCTCGCCGTGTCCGGCGAGGCGCGGCTGGGTCGCCGGGATCCAGGCGGGCTCGTGCAGCTCCGGCCGGTCGATCCGCACGACGGCCCACAGCTGGCCGAGGTCGAGTGGCACCGTGCACGCGTAGACGTCCTCGGTCGTGAGCTCGAGCTCGCTGAGCAGCAGCTCGAGGACGTCCGGCTCGATGGTCGCGTCGACCTCCAGGCGTACGGCCCGCCCGAAGCGACGCCGTCGCAGCTCGATCTCGACAGCGGCGAGCAGGTCGTCCGCCTCGCCGTCGTCGAGGTCGAGGTCCGCGTTGCGCGTGACGCGGAACGCGTGGTACGCGCCGAGCATCATGTCCGGGAACAGCTGCTCGAGGTGCGCGGCGATGACCTGCTCGAGCAGCACGAGGCGCCGGTCGTCGCCGAGCGCGACGAAGCGCGGGAGCAGCGGCGGAACCTTGACACGGGCGAAGCGTCGCTCCGAAGTCTCCGGGTCGGCGACGACGACCGCGAGGTTGAGCGACAGGTTCGAGATGTACGGGAACGGGTGGCCGGGGTCGACCGCAAGGGGCGTCAGCACCGGGAAGATGTCGCGCTCGAAGATCCCGCGCAGCTCGGCCCGGGCGTCTTCGTCGAGCGCCGAGTACGAGACGACCTCGATTCCGGACGCGGCAAGGTCGAGGACGAGACCGTCGCGGTAGATGCGCTCCGCACGCGCAGCCAGCGCGCCCGCACGCGCCCGGATCGCCCGGAGCTGCTCGCTCACGGTACGGCCGTCGGCCGAGCGGGCGTGCAGCCCTGCCTCGTGCCGATCCTTGAGGCCCGCGACGCGCACCTGGAAGAACTCGTCCATCCCGGTCGCGAAGATCGCGAGGAACTTCCCGCGCTCGAGCAACGGGGTCGCCACGTCCGCCGCGAGATCGAGCACGCGCGCCGCGAAGTCGAGCCACGAGAGCTCGCGGTTCAAAAAACGCGCCGCGCCGAACTCCTCCGGCCCGCGAGGCTCGTCGTCCCCCGGCGCCCCGTCGCCGGCGTCGGCCGACGACGGCCCCGGCACCCGGTGCTCGGCCTCGGCGGACCCCTCCCGCAGATCGCCGGTCACATGGGCCAGGCTACCCGGCCCCGGTCGTGCATCGGCGCCCAACTAGCCTATGGACCGTGAGCCTGGGAGCGGTGACCCGGCGCGCCCTGCCGCGGCGCGCGATATTCGGCACGCCGAGCCGCTGGGCGCGTGCCCGGCGCCGGAGCGAGCTCGGCCTGCTCATCGTCGCGTCCGTGATGGTCCTGTTCGCCGCGCTCCTCGTCTCCCTTGCGCTGAGCGACGCGCTTCCGGCGAACGCGCTGAAGATCGTGCTCACGATGGTCGGGCTCACGCTCGGCCTGCAGATCGTGAACCGCCGGCTCGTGCCCGACGCGGATCCCGTGATCATGCCGGTGGCGCTCGCGCTCAACGGCATCGGCTACGTGATGATCGAGGCGCTTGACCCGGGCCACGCCGGCCAGCAGGTCGCGTGGATGGTGCTCGGCCTCGTCGCCTACACGATCGTGCTCGCCGCCGTGAAGCGATCGCGCGACCTCGAGCGGTACCGGTACCTGATCCTCGCCGCGGCGTTCCTCATGCTCGTCGCCCCGCTGTTCCCGGTCATCGGCCGGAGCCCCGCAAACCAGAACGCGTACGGCGCGAAGCTGTGGGTCTCGTTCCATTCGATCTCGTTCCAGCCCGTCGAGATCGGAAAGCTCCTGCTCGTGCTGTTCTTCGCGTCGTACTTCGTCGAGAAGCGCGAGCTGCTCACGATCCCGACGAGGCGCGTCGGCGACCACCTGCTGCCGGACCTCCGGGCGTTCGGCCCGATCGCGGTCGCGTGGGTGCTCTCGCTGCTCGTGATCCTCGCCGAGCACGACATCGGGTTCTCGCTGCTCGTGTTCGCGGTCTTCTTGACGCTCTTGTGGATCACGACGGGGCGCTGGGCCTACGTGCTGATCGGGCTCGTCCTCTTCGCCGCGGGCGCGTACTTCGCGTCCCACCTGCTCACCCAGGTCAACGACCGCATCAGCATCTGGCTCAATCCGTGGTCACAGGCGCAGTCCGGCGGCTACCAGCCGATCCAGGGCGAGCTCGCGTTCGGCCGGGGCGGGCTCTGGGGATCGGGGCTCGGTCTCGGCCTCGTCCAGATCAACACCCCGGGCAACGTGGTGCTCCCGGTCGCGACGAGCGACTACATCTTCGCCGCGATCGGCGAGGAGCTCGGGCTCGTGGGCACCGTGGCCCTGCTCGTCGGCTACGTCCTGATCGTCGGAAGCGGGCTGCGCGCAGGCCTGCGGGCGCGCTCGGAGTTCGCGAAGCTCGCGGCGGTCGGCCTCACCGTGACGCTCGGCTTCCAGGCCTTCATCATCATGGCGGGTGTCACTCGGCTGCTCCCCGACACCGGCATGACGCTCCCGTTCGTCTCCTACGGGGGCTCGTCGCTCGTCGCGAACTACATCCTGCTCGCCCTCCTCATGCGCATCTCGAACGAGGGGAACCACGTGCCCGCCGCGCCGCCGACGCCCATCTGGACCACCCAGTAGCAGCTCGTCGCGCGACGCCCGGACCCACGGCGAGACCGGGACGAGCAGTCGTCCTCCATGCGGCGGGCAGCGCGGCCCCGTCGGGCGACCGGGCCGCGGGCCGCGGGCTACTCGGGAGCCCGCTCGAACCCCACCTCGTCGAGGACGTCCGGCGCGACCATGATCGGTGCGCCGAGGCGCTGACGGAGCGCGAGCGCGATGCCGTCCGACGGGCGGCACGCGAGCGTCCGGCTCCCCCTCGGTCCCGACAGGACGAGCTCGGCGGAGAACGAGCTCTGCCGGACCGAGGTGATCCGAAGGAAGTCGACCGTCAGCCCGAAGGACTCGAGCACCGAGGTGAGCAGCTCGTGGGTCAGCGGCTTCGGCGTCGCGATGTCCTGCGCCGCGTATGCGATCGCGGCACCCTCCTGGAGCCCGATCGGGATCCGCAGAAGCCGGCAGGGCGGCGAGATCTCCTCGAGCAGCACCATTGCGTTCGTGCTCGGGAGCGGCACGACGACGTCGACGAAGCGCATCTGGTCGTAGGCGTCCGGATAGCCGAACGCGTCCTCGCCGAGGTAGGGACCGTCGCCGTCGTCGTCCGCGGACCTCTCCGCCGCCGTGTCGTGCTCCTCGGGGAACGTCTCGGCAACCACTTCGCCGTCCGCGGACTGCTCGGCCGCCGCGTCCGCCACCTCGGGGAACGCGCCGTCCGTCGTGTCGTCCACGTCCGGCCCCCCGGCGCCCGTCGGGCTGGTCTCTCGGGGCGCGCCGGCGCCGGCGCCGGTGCCGGCCGCGGTCGGCCCACGCTCGTCCGCCGCGTCGCGGGTCATCGGATCCGGTGCCGTCGCATCTCGACATTCAACACGAGTCCGACGGAGGCGTAGAACACGATGAGCGCGGACCCGCCATAGGAGAAGAACGGCAGCGGGATTCCGGTGATCGGCATGAGGCCGATGTTCATCCCGATGTTCTGGTAGACGGAGAATACGAGGAACGCGAGCGCGCCGGTGCACAGCAGCCGACCGAGCCCGTCCCGGGCCGCCTGGACGGCGCGCAGCATCCGAAGGGCCATCACGCCGTAGAGACCGATGACCACGGCCGATCCGATGAACCCGAGCTGCTCGCCGACGGTCGCGAAAATGAAGTCCGTCGACTGCTCGGGCACGTAGTTGAGGCTCGTCACGAGCCCCTTGAACAGCCCCGCGCCCTTCAGGCCACCGGCGCCGATCGCGTTCTTCGCGACGTCGGCCTGGTAGTTCGCCCCGAGCGCACCCTGGTTCGGATGGAGGAAGCTCGTCAGGCGCTGGAGCTGCGTCGAGTGGACGAGGTGCAGGTCGACGCCGGCGACGAACGCGAGGACCCCGAGCAGCGCGAACCCGACGATGTACCGGAGCTTCACGCCGCCGACGAGGACCATCGTGAAGCTCACGACCACCATCACGATCGCCGTGCCGAGGTCCGGCTGCTTCACGACGAGCAGAAGTGGCACCGCGGCGATGCCCGCGAGCGGGACGAGCCGCTTCGGACCGAGGTCTGCCTCGTGGCGGCTCATGTAGAGCGCGAGCGCGCCGATCACGCCGAGGACGGCGAACTCCGACGGCTGGAACTGGAAGGGGCCCAGATTGATCCATCGCTGGGCGACACCCGACGTCGTCCCGCCGGTGCCGGTCGTGACCGACGACCGCCCGATCACGAACACCGCGAGGAGCGCGAGGACGACCCCGCCGAATACGACGTAGGCCCACTGCTCGAGGCGCCGGTAGTCGATGGATGCGACCGCGACCATCGCGCCGATACCTATGAACGTGAAGACGATCTGTCGTTTGAGGAAGTACGTGGGCTCGAACGGATACGTCGAGCGTGTCGCGGCGTACACCACGACGAGCCCGAGCCCGGCGAGCACGAGCGTCGACGCGATGAGCACGACGTCGAGATGGCGCGCGAGGGCGGCCGCGCCCCGCTCGTCACGACGGGAGCGGACTCGTGCGCCCCGGTCGAGCAGGTGAGCAGCCACGGGCCACAAGGCTACCGGTCAACCACCGTGCGACGACCGGCAGGTGCGGGCGGGCGCGAGTCGGGACGGGGGCGCCGGTCCGGGTGGGGGCTCGTGTGGAGCCCGAGATCGCAGGGTCCGAAGCGGCCAGCAGCCGGGCCGCGCCCGCCCGCAGATCGCCTCCCGTCAGGTCTCGGGCCCGCCGCGGGCCTGCCCGCCCGCTGCGTTCGCGTCGGCAGCGGATCCGTCGATCGCCGACCACATCGCGTCCACGGGCGCCGGCTCGCCAGTCCACAGCTCGAACGCGCCCGCCGCCTGGTGCACGAGCATGCCACGACCGTTGCGAGTCGTCGCCCCGTGCCCCGACGCGGCGTCGAGGAACGGCGTCGTCGACGGCGCGTACACGAGGTCGACCGCGAGCTGTCCGGCCGCCAGGCGCCCGCCGATCGCCGCGAGATCGAGCACCTTTGCCGCGGACGTCCTGGTCGCGGGATGCTCTCCCGCCGCGACCGGGGCGGGGCCCGTACCGGCGGGAGCGCTTGCGCCTGGACTCGCGGCCGCAGCCCCACGCATGCCGACGGGCGTGGCGTTCACGACGAGGTCCGCGTCGTCGACGTCCTCGACCCGACCCGCCCGTCCGACACGACCCGCGAGCGCCGCGGCGAGCTCACCTCGCTCGGCGGTCCGGTTGAGCACGACGACGGATGCGGCGCCGGCTTCGGCGAGCGCGAGCACGACGGCTCGCGCGGCGCCGCCCGCACCGACGACGACGCAGCGGCGGCCGGTCGCCTCGAAGCCGGCACTTGCGCGGAGGTCCGCGATCAGCCCCTCGCCGTCGGTCGTGCACGCGATCGACACGCCGTCACGCACGACGATCGCATTGGCCGCGCCGAGCAGTTCGACCGCGGCCGTGCGCCGATCCGCGGCGAGTGCCGCGGCCTGCTTGTGGGGCATGGTGACCGACAGGCCGCGGACGCCGAGCGCGACCGCTCCGACGATCGCGGCGCGTGCGTCGCCGCGACGGACCGGGAACGCGACGTAGACCCAGTCGAGTCCGAGAGCTGCGAACGCCGCGTTGTGCAACGCGGGCGACAGCGAGTGCTCGACCGGGTCGCCGATGACGCCTGCGACCGCGGTCCGCGCCGACACCGGCCTGGCGGCGTCGCGCCGCCCGGGCACGGTGTGACCGGTGCCGCTCACGGCCGGGGCTCTCCGGCGTCGAGCCACGCCTGCAGCATGACTGCGGCCGCGGCGTCGTCGACGACACGACGCGCCCGGCCCGGGCTCGCGCCGTGCGCCGCGTTCCGGCGCGCCCCGCGACCGCCGCGCCGATACGCGCCGATCTCCCGTGCGACGTCCGCCCGGCGGCGGTCGGCCTCCACGGTCGTGAGGCGCTCATCGGCGGTGGCGACCGGGACCGTGACGGCCGATCGGATCGCCTCCGCCTCGTCGAGCGCGCCGCGGGCCGCAGCGCCGACGCGGCCGTCGAGCGCGAGCGGCAGACCGACGACGACCGCCGTGGCGCCCGTCTCCTCGACGAGCGCGGCGATCCTCTCGCGATCGCGCTCGGGGTCGGTGGTGCGCGTGATCACCGCGTAGGGCGTCGCGAGCAGGCGCGCCGAGTCGGAGAGCGCGACGCCGATACGCCGCTCGCCGAGGTCCAGGCCGACCACGCGACCCGGCGGCGAGGCCGCGCCCAACTCGAGCTGCCCGCGACTAGCTGACGCCGAGCGCGTGACGGAGCAGGTCCGCCGCGGCGTCGACGCGCTCGACGTCCCGCCCACCCGCGGTCGCGAGCGCGGGGCTCCCACCGCCTCCGCCGCCAACGGCGGACGCGGCCGCCGCGATGACGCTGCGTGCGTCCACTCCCGAGTCCGCGGCGGTCGCGACGACGAGCGCGACGCGCGCGGGCTCCGCGACGCCGACGAGCGCGACGGTCTCGACCGACGGGTGCTCACGGACGGCGAGCGCGAGCTCCCGAAGCTCGGAAGCGTCGAGCCCATCGCGTCGGACCACGACCCTCGGGCCCGCGGCCGACGTGGCGACCCTCGCCGCCTCCTCGCGCAGTCGGGCGCTGCGCAGCGCGCGAAGCTCGTCCTCGAGCGCGCGGTCGTGATCGAGGAGCTTCTCTATCGCGGCCGGAAGCTCGGGCGGCGTCGTGCGGAGCGCGTCCGCAGCTCGGACGAGCAGCGCTTCGCTTGCGCGGACCGCGGCGAGCGACGCGGCACCGGTGGTCGCCTCGATGCGCCGAGTGTTCGCGCCGATCGATGTCTCCGACACGACGCGCAGCAGGCCGATCATCCCGAGCGCGTGCACGTGGGTGCCGCCGCACAGCTCCACCGAACCCCTGCCGGCTTCCACGACCCGGACGACGTCGCCGTACTTGTCGCCGAAGAAGGCCATCGCTCCCGCCCGCTCGGCCTCTGCCTTCGAGGTCTCGTAGACGCGCACCGGCTCGTCACGCAGGATCGCGGAGTTCACGAGCTCGTCGACCTGCGCGAGCTCGTCGACCGTGAGCGGCGCGAAGTGGCTGAAGTCGAAGCGGAGGCGGTCGGGCACCACGAGCGAGCCCTGCTGCTTCACGTGCTCGCCGAGCACGGCCCTGAGCGCCCAGTGCAGCAGGTGCGTCCCCGTGTGGTTCCGCCGGATCGCCTCGCGCCGCTCCGCGTCGACGGCCGCGCCGACCTCCTCGCCGGGAGCGATCTCACCTTCGACCACGTATCCCGTGTGCACGACCAACCCGTCGAGGACCCGCGTCGTGTCGAGCACCCGGAATCGCCCCGACGGTCCCTCGATGGTCCCGGTGTCGCCGACCTGGCCGCCGCCCTCGGGATAGAAGGGCGTGGCGTCGAGCACGAGGTCGACCACGACCGCACCCGGCGGCGGCGACTCTCCGTCGGCGCTCTGCGCCCCCGTGCCGCCGGCCCGCTCCTCGGCGGCGAGCACGCGACCTTCGGCGGTCGTCGCCTGGTAGCCGAGGAAGCGCGTCTGGCCGAAACGCTCGAGCACCTCGCGCCACACGTCGCTCGCCGCGGATGCCCCGGCCGCCGCGCCCTTCTTGCCCGAGCGCCTCGCCCGGTCGCGCTGCTCGCGCATCGACTCCTCGAAGCCGGCGCGGTCCACCTCCACGCCCTGCTCCGCGGCGAGCTCCTCGGTAAGGTCGACCGGGAAGCCGAACGTGTCATGCAGGCGGAACGCGACGTCGCCCTCGAGCACGCGCACGCCGCGGTCGAGCTCCTCGGCGAGCAGCGCGGTGCCGGCGCGAAGGGTCCGGCGGAACGCCTCCTCCTCGTGACCGACCACCGTCTCGACGAGCGACGCGTCGCGCACGAGCTTCGGGTACGCGTCCCCCATCGTCATCGCCACGGCCCGCACGAGGCTCGGGGTCACGAGGTCAGCGACCCCGAGCTGGTGCGCGCGGAGCACCGCGCGCCGGATCACCCGGCGCAGCACGTAGCCGCGCCCCTCGTTCGACGGGAACACACCGTCGGAGACAAGGAACGTCATCGCCCGCGCGTGGTCCGCGAGGATCCGCAGCGCGACGTCGCCGCGCTCGCTCGCGCCGGGTACGTGCTTCGTGAGGCGCGCCGCCTCCTCGACCAGCGGCGCCATCACGTCGGTCTCGAACACGGTGTCCACTCCCTGCAGGAGCGTGAGGAGCCGCTCGAGCCCGGCCCCGGTGTCGATGCTCTTGCGCGGGAGCTCGGAGAGCGCACCGTCCGCGGCCTGCTCGTACTGCATGAACACGAGGTTCCAGATCTCGACGTAGCGCTCCTCGCCCCCGTGTGCCGGCCCGCCGGCGGCACCGAAGCGCTCGCCCTTGTCGAAGTAGATCTCCGAGCAGGGCCCGCACGGTCCCGTCGGGCCCATGCGCCAGAAGTTGTCCTCCCCCATCGCCTGGATCCGCTCGGCCGGCAGGGCGGCCGACTCCTGCCAGATGCCGGCGGCGTCGCCGTCGGACTCGTGAATCGTCACCCACAGCCGCTCGGGGTCGAATCCGAGGACCTCGGTCACGAGCTCCCACGCGTACGGGATCGCCCGCTCCTTGAAGTAGTCCCCGAAGCTGAAGTTGCCGAGCATCTCGAAGAACGTGTTGTGGCGCGCGTCGGTGCCGACGAGCTCGATGTCGACCGTGCGGAACACCGGCTGGATCGTCGTCGCCCGCGGCACGGGCGCGACCTGCTCACCGGTGAAGTACGGCTTGAACTGCACCATGCCCGCGATCGTGAAGAGCACCGACGGGTCGTGCGGAATGAGCCCGGCGGCCGGAAGCGCGGCATGGCCGCGTTCGACGAAGAAGCGCGTGAAGGCCGAGCGCAGCCCGTCCGCGTCCATCGTCATCGCGCTACTCCTCCTCGCGCTCGCCATCGGGTCGAGCGACGTCCTCGCCGCGTAGACGCTCGAGCCGCTCACGCACGGCACCCTCGGCGCCGCGGTCGCTCGGCTCGTAGTACCGGACGCCCGCGAGCTCGGCCGGCAGGTACTGCGCTTCGACCCAGCCTCGCGGGTCATCGTGAGGATAGTCGTAGCCGACACCGTGGCCGAGAGCTGCCGCGCCCGGGTAGTGCGCGTCGCGCAGGTGCGCCGGGACGGCCCCTGCGGGGCGCGCCGCGACGTCGGACTGCGCGCCCCACAGGGCCGCCGCAGTCCGGTTTGACTTCGGGGCGGTCGCGAGATGGACGACGGCCTGCGCGAGGCTCAACGCGGCCTCCGGCAGCCCGACCCGGTCGAGCGCGCGCGCCGCTGCCTCGGCGACGAGCAGCGCCGTCGGGTCGGCCATGCCGACGTCCTCGCTCGCGAGGATCACGAGCCGGCGGGCGACGTACCTCGGGTCCTCTCCGGCCGCGAGCAGTCGGGCGAGCCAGTAGACGCCCGCGTCCGGGTCCGAGCCCCGCACGGACTTGATCAGCGCGCTGGTCACGTCGTAGTGCTCGTCCCGGCCGTGGCGCAGGGCCCGCGTCGTGCGCGCGGCCTCGACGTCGCGGATCGTCACGGTCGCGACGTCCGACCGTGACGCGACCGCGGGCGACGTAGCGTCCTCCCCGCGTGCGCGCGCCTGCGCGCGGGCCCGAGCGAGGGCCGCCGCGACCTCGAGCGTCGTGAGCACGGCCCGTGCGTCACCCTCGGCGAGGTCGACGCACGCGCCGAGCGCCGCGGGGTCGACGAGGACCTCCTCGAGCGCGGCCGCGCGTCGGGCCACCTCCTCGAGGTCGCTGCGGGCGAGCGGCTCGAACCGCCAGAGCGTCGAGCGGGAGAGGAGCGGCGCGTTGAGCGAGAAGAACGGGTTCTCGGTCGTCGCCCCGATGAGCACGAGCGTCCCGTCCTCGACGCCGGGGAGGAGCGCGTCCTGCTGCGACCGGCTGAAGCGATGGATCTCGTCGAGGAACAGGATCGTCCCCTGCCCGAGGCGGCCGAGCCGGGCGCGCGCGTCCTCGAGGACCTCGCGTACGTCCTTCACGCCCGCGCTTACCGCCGAGAGCTGGACGAACGCCTTGCTCGTGCGGGCAGCCGCGAGCCCTGCGACCGTCGTCTTCCCCGTGCCGGGTGGCCCGAAGAACACGGCCGACGAGAGACGATCGCCTTCGAGCAGGACGCGCAGCGGCGCGCCGGGGGCGAGGAGGTGCCGCTGGCCGGCGACCTCGTCGAGGTGCCGCGGCCGCATGCGGGCGGCGAGCGGCCCCTGGCGCGAGAGCTCGTCCTCGGCCGCCGCGTCGAACAGGTCCGGGGCGCGATGCGTCGGCGGGCTCACGCCCCCATCCTCACCGAAGCGGGAGCGGCGTGCGAGCGCACCGGACACGAGCGCGCCACCACGGTCACGGTCCCGCAGTCGCGGGATCGCCCGGTGACGGTCGGGTGAGGCCGCCCTCGTCGAAGGGACCCGGTCCGCACGCCGACGCAGGCGGCAACCACCTCCGGCCGCCGGGACCACCTTCCAGGCAGTAGCCGCGGTAGGTCTCGAGGCGGTGGTGGTGACGGCAGATGCGTGCGAGGTTGGCGAGCTCGGTCCTGCCGCCGAGAGCGAACTCGACCCGGTAGTGGTCGATCTCGAGCGCGACAGTCGAGCCGCACCCCGGGACGACGCAGCAGGGGTCTCGCTCGACAAGCGCGACGCGCACGGCGCGAGGGACCGTGCGCCCGAGACCGACGACCGTCCGAACGTCGACGCCGTCAGCCACGACCAGGTCGACGACCGCGTCGCCGAGCGCCTCGCGCGCGGTCGCGACCGGCACCGGACCGACGCCCGGAAACTCGTACGCCCCGCCTGCGCCGACCGCGCCACGACGCAGCGCCGCGGCGTCCACGCGCACGACGACCCGATGCGGCCGGCGCGCCGTACCGGTTGCGACGTCCAGGAGGCCGTCCAGGCGGTGCGCGTCCCTGCGCTCGCGGCGGCCTTCCGCTCGCGCCGCGGCGAACAGCTCCTCCGCGCGGGACTCCACGACCGCGAGCAGGCGCGCCATATCGCCCGCCGTGCACACGATCTCGCCGCGGCATGCGCCCGACCGGTCCGTGAAGGTCCTGAACGAGCGGCGGCGGTGCACGGCGTCGAGCGCGCCGCGACGATCGTCCTCGCGCTCGGACGCGGCACGAGCGGCCGCGCACGCGCGCTCGAGTCCCGGGATCGGGGCGACCCGGGCGAGCTCGACGAGCCGGTGCTCGGTGTCCGCGTCGGCCCCGCGCGCTCCCGCGGGCGCGCGCACCTGGACCGCCGAGAGCTCGCCGGAGCGGAAGGCCTGCTCGACCACCGGGAGGTCCCGAAGCGCGTGCGCGGTCGCGGGCAGCTCCGACGACGCCCGGACCGTCTCGCCCGTCGCCTTCGACAGCCAGGTCGGCGCATGCTGCTCACCGGCCGCAACGTGCGCATTCGCCTCGACGCAACGGCGCGCGCACAGCGCGTTGCCGGCGTCGGCGATGTTCGACAGCTCCACGAAGAACTCGAGCAGACGGGCGGCGCCTGCGCCGCGCAGAACCTCCGGGTCGAGCGAGGCGACGAGGTCGCGCAACGAGTGGAGGACGACGCCACGCGCCTCGTCCCGCTCGAGCGTCCGCCGTCGATGCCCCGTCGAGCCCGTGCTCTCCGGGGCACGGCCGCCGACACCCGGATCGAGATCGAACATGTGTTCGATCATAGGCGGGGGCTGTGCTGGCGGGACGGCACCGCGCGACCGTGGCCGGCGGGCGGGCCGGCCGCGCCGGCGCGCTACGGGCCCACGATCCGGATCCCGAGCTCCGCGAGCTGGCGGGGCGACAGCGAGGACGGCGCACCAGTCATGAGGTCCGCTCCCGACTGCGTCTTCGGGAACGCGATGACCTCCCGGATGTTCTCCTCGCCCGCGAGAAGCGCGGCGAGCCGGTCGACCCCGAACGCGAACCCACCGTGCGGCGGGGCACCGTAGCGGAACGCGCCCGTGAGGAACCCGAAGCGGAGCTCCGCCTCCTCGTCGGAGATGCCGAGCGCCGAGAAGACCTTGCGCTGGACGTCGGCGCGGTGGATCCGGATGCTGCCCGAGCCGAGCTCCCACCCGTTGAGCACGAGGTCGTAGGATTGCGCGCGCACGCCGAGCGGCTCGGTCTCGAACAGCTCGAGGTCGTCCGGGTGCGGCATCGTGAACGGGTGGTGGGCCGCGACCGGGCGGCCGTCGTCGTCGACACCGTCGAACAGCGGGAAGTCCGTGATCCACACGAAGCGGCGCGGACCGGCCGTCACCGGCGGACGCCCGACGTCCAGGCGAAGCTGGCCGAGCACCTCGCACGCGCGCCGACGCTCGTCGGCGACGACGAGGAGAAGGTCGCCCGCCGACGCGCCGGTCGCGCGCACGACCGCCGCGCGCTCCTCCGGTGACAGGAACTTCGCGACCGGCGACTCGAGATCGAGCGGACCGGGCGCGGCGCCCGACCCGCCGGCTCCTTCGTCCGACGGCGCGACGCGCATCCACACGAGGCCCTTCGCGCCGAGCGACTTCGCCCGGTCGATGAACGCGTCGAGCCGAGCGCGACCGAGATCGGCGCCACCCGACACCGTGATCGCCCGGACCGCCGGCGCCCGGAACGCGTTGAACTGCGTGCCCGCGAGTGCCGAGGAGAGGTCGACGAGCTCCATCGCGAACCGGAGGTCGGGCTTGTCCGAGCCGTAGGTGTCGATCGCGTGCGCCCAGGTCATCTCCGGGAACCCGCCCGGGCGCTCGCCGGTCGCGGCCTCGGTCGCGTCGGCGACGGCCTCCGAGGCGAACGCGCGGACGTCGGCCTCACCGACGAAGGACGCCTCGAGATCGAGCTGGGTGAACTCGAACTGGCGATCCGCGCGCAGGTCCTCGTCCCGCATGCACCGGGCGATCTGGTAGTAGCGGTCGATCCCCCCGACCATCGTGAGCTGCTTCGCGATCTGCGGGCTCTGGGGCAGGACGTAGAAGGACCCGTGCTGCAGGCGGGACGGCACCGCGAACTCGCGGGCGCCCTCGGGCGTCGGCGTCCATAGAAGGGGCGTCTCGACCTCGAGGAATCCCTGGCGCTCCATAGCGCGCCGGATCGCCGAGTTCACGACCGCACGGAGGCGGAGGTTGCGCTGCATGCGCTCGGTGCGCATGTCGAGATAGCGGTAGCGAAGCCGGACCGCCTCGTCGACGTCCGCGCGCGCGTCGAGGACGAACGGTGGGGGCTCGGCGGGGTTGAGCGTCTCGACCGCGCAGTCGCCGAGCTCGACCTCGCCGGTCGCGAGCCCGGCGTTCACCGTTCCTTCGGGCCGCATGCGCACCACACCGGTCACGCGCACCACGTACTCGGCGCGCAGCGCGTGCGCTCCGTCGACGACGCACTGCACGACGCCCGTGTGGTCGCGCACGTCGAGGAACGCCAGGTGCTCGCCGTGCTCGCGCCGCTTCGCGACCCATCCGCAAACCGTGACCGTCCGTCCGACGTCGCCGGCGCCGACCGTGCCGCAGTACCGGCTCCGCAGTCCGACCGGAAGGGGCGCGCCGACCGGGAGCGTGCCGACCTGCACGTCGCGGGAGTCCCCCGGGGGACGCGACGCCTGCCCGGCGCCCGGCACCGCCTCGTCTCGCGTGGGATCGATCATCGAGTCCAACCGGCGATCGCGGCCGCGACCTGCGCGCGCTCGACGCGCTCCTGCCGGCCGTGGGAACCCCCGCCCCCGGCGTCCTTGCGCATCCACCTGACGGTCACGACGCCCGACGCCTCCTCGTCCGGACCGACGATGCACGCGAGGCGCGCGCCCGAACGGTCCGCCTGCTTGAGCTGGGACTTGAGCGAGCGACCGTCGAACGCGCGGTCCGCCGCGACCCCCGCACGCCGCAGCTCGCTCGTGAGGTCGCGCGCCGCGTCCCCACCGGTCACGTCCACCACGAACACGTCGAGGCCCGGCCCCTCGAGGCCGGCGACGCGCTCGGCCGCGCACGCGAGCAGGACCCGCTCGATCCCCGAGCCGAAGCCGACGCCCGGCACCGCCGGCCCGCCGAGCCGCTCGACCAGGCCGTCGTAGCGCCCGCCACCGCCGACCGCGTTCTGTGCGGCGTCGAGCGCGAGCGCGCTGAACTCGAACGTCGTGCGCGTGTAGTAGTCGAGGCCGCGCACGAGCGCGTCGTCTCGCCGCCAGGCGATCCCGAGCGCGTCGAGACCCGCGACGAAGCGGGCGAAGTGCTCCGTGCACGGCCCGCACAGCGCGTCGGAGAGGCTCGGCGCACCTGCTCGGACCGCGACGCACGCGGGCCGCTTGCAGTCGAGGACGCGCAACGGGTTACGCGACCACGTCGCCCGGTGCTCGTCGCACAGCGAGGCCTCGTGCGCCTCGAGGTAGGCGGCGAGCGACGCTCGATAGCCCGGCATGCACGCCGAGTCGCCCATCGAGTTCACCGTGAGCTCCACGCGGGTCAGCCCGACGGCCTCGTAGAAGCCGGCGAGGAGCGCGACGACCTCGACGTCGAGGTCGGGGTCCTCCGTCCCGATCGCCTCGACCCCGAGCTGGTGGTGCTGGCGGTACCTCCCCGCCTGCGGGCGCTCGTAACGAAACGCCGGCGTCACGTACCACGCCTTCCACGGGACGGGTGGGCGGTGCTGCACGAACGCCCGGACCACCGACGCCGTCCCCTCGGGCCGCAGGGCGAGCGAACGTCCCGAGCGGTCCTCGAAGAGGTACATCTCCTTTGTGACGACCTCCGAGGCCTCACCGACGCCGCGACGGAACACGCCCGCGTCCTCGAACATCGGGCTGACGACGAGCCCGTACCCGGCGAGACCCGCAGCACGTGAGAAGCGGGCGACCAGCGTGGCGAACTGCGCGCTCTCGGGAGCGAGAACGTCGCGCGTTCCCGTCGGCGCCTGGAAGGCGCTCACCTCGAGGTGAGCTGCCTGGTCCCACCCCTGCCCGGCAGGAGCCGATACGCGTCGTAGACGCCCTCGAGATGGCGGATCGAGCGGAGGAGCGAGTCGAGGTGCGCCGCGTCGGCGAGCTCGCACTCGAATCGCATGCGGGCCACCCTATCCGCTCCGGCCTGGGACGACGACGAGAGGATCGACACGTGGTGCTCCGCGAGGACGTGCGCGACGTCGGCGAGCAGCTGCGAGCGGTCGAGCGCCTTCACCTCGATCGCAGCGACGAACACTCCGGACTTCCCCGCGTCCCACTCGACGTCGATGAGGCGCTCGCCGTCGTCGCCCGCGAGCGCGAGCGCGTTCACGCACCCCTCGCGGTGCACCGAGACCCCGCGGCCGCGCGTCACGAAGCCGATGATCTTGTCGCCGGGCACCGGAGTGCAGCACCCGGACAGCCTGACCATGACGTCGTCGAGGCCCTCGACGTAGATCCCGACCGAGCCGGGCCGGCGTGTGCTCGGACGTCGCGGCTGGAACGCCGTGGTCGCGAGCTGCAGCTCGCCCCCGAGCGCGTCACGGCGCAGCCGCTGCACGACCCCGCGCGCCGAGGCGTGCCCCTCGCCGACCGCCGCGTAGAGCGCCTCGAGGTCCGCGTACCCGAGCGCCGTCGCGACCTCGCCCAGCGCCGAGGACGAGACGAGCTTCTGTGCGGGGAGACCCTCTCGGCGCATCGCCTTGAGGATCTCCTCCCGGCCGCTCTCGATCGCGTCCTCGCGTCGCTCACGTGAGAACCACTGGCGGATCTTGTTCCGCGCGCGCGGCGAGACGACGACCTGGAGCCAGTCGCGCGACGGGCCGGCGTTCGGCACCTTCGACGTGAAGATCTCGACCGTGTCGCCCGACTGGAGCTTCGCGTCGAGCGGGACGAGCCGGCCGTTCATCCTCGCGCCGACGCACCGGTGGCCGACCTCGGTGTGGATCGCGTACGCGAAGTCGACCGGCGTCGCACCGGCCGGGAGCGTCACGATCGCGCCCTTCGGCGTGAAGATGTACACCTCGTCCTGCTCGAGGTCGAGCTTCAGGGTCTCGAGGAACTCGATCGGGTCCGGGGTCTCGCGCTCCCAGTCGACGATCCGCTGGAGCCACTGCATGTCCTCGGCGGAGTGGTCCGCGCGCCCGTGCCCGACGCTCTCCTTGTAGCCCCAGTGCGCGGCGATCCCGTACTCGGCCCGCCGGTGCATCTCGTGCGTGCGGATCTGGATCTCGAGGGGTTTGCCCCGCGGTCCGACGACCGTCGTGTGGAGCGACTGGTAGAGGTTGAACTTCGGCGAGTTGATGTAGTCCTTGAAGCGCCCCTGCACCGGCGGCCACAACGAGTGGACGGACCCGAGCGCGGCCCAGCAGTCCTTCTCCGAATCGAGCACGATCCTGATCGCGACGAGGTCGTAGATCTCGTCGAACTCCTTGCCGCGCAGCACCATCTTCTCGTAGATGCTCCAGAGGTGCTTCGGGCGACCGGTCACGACCGCAGCGACGCCGAGCGCGGCGAGCCGGCCGCGGAGCACCTCGACGACCTGCGCGAGCTCGACCTCGCGGCGCGGCGCGCGGGTGGCGACCATCTGCTCGATCTCCGCGTACCGCTTCGGGTGCTGCGCTCGGAACGAGAGGTCCTCGAGCTGCCACTTCATCTCCTGGATGCCGAGACGGTGCGCGAGCGGGGCGAAGATGTCGAGGGTCTGCTGGGCCGTGCGCCGCTGCTTCCACTCGGGCATGGCGTCGAGCGTCCGCATATTGTGCAACCGGTCGGCGAGCTTGATGACGAGGACCCGCCAGTCCTTCGCCATCGCCACGAGCATCTTGCGGACCGTCGCCGCCTGCTGGGCCTCCTTGGAGGAGAAGTGCAGCCGGTCGAGCTTGGTGACCCCGTCGACGATGGCGGCCACGTCGCTCCCGAAGGCCGCCTCGACCTCCTCGAGGGTGACCTCGGTGTCCTCCACCACGTCGTGCAGCAGGGCGGCCGCCGCGCTCGTGGCGTCGAGGCCGAGCTCGGCGACGGTCATGGCGACGGCGATCGTGTGGGTGACGTACGGCTCGCCCGACAGTCGGGTCTGGCCGGCATGGGCCTTCGTGGCCAGCTCGTGGGCGCGCCGCACCAGGTCGAGGTCGTCGTCGGGGTGCCGGGCGGCGAGCGCCTCGAGGAGCGGCTCCACCGACTCGGTCGGCACCGCCGCCTGCCCCCGCGCCC